>NZ_CP086110.1 GCF_016765655.2 Skermanella mucosa | reverse complement strand
GCCCTGGATCAGCGCCGAGCGGGCGCGCCAGGCAAGCGTCCAGCCGATGGCGAGCAGGCCGAGGAAGGTAATCAGGCCATCGCCTAGAAAATCCAGCGCGTCGGCTTTCAGCGCCTGCGAGCCGGAAATGAAGCCGCCGACCATCTCGATGATGCCATAGCCGACATTAAGCAGCACGACGATCCACAGCGCCCGCTTGTAGCCGGGGGCGATGTGGCTGAGGTCTTTCGGCAGCTCGTCGTCATCGTCCTCCCCTACCGCCTGAGGGCGAGCGACGTCCAGCCGGTCGAGCTGGTAGCCCAGGCCGGTGACGGTGCGCTCGATCTCCGGCAGCCGCTCGTCATCGTCCAGGCGTAGCGTCATGATCTGCGAGGCGATGGACACCTTCACGTCCTCCACCCCGCCGACCCCACGGGTCGCCTTCTCGATCTTGGCGGCGCAGGACGGGCAATCCATGCCGGTGACGCGATAACGGACAGTTTCCGGGGCGGCGCTGGTGGTGGCGGTCATGGCTCTATCGTATCATCAGTTGGTGATATGTCGGATCATATCAGTAGCAGTCTATATGTCGAGCTGATAAAAAAGCGCGCATGTTGACCGACACCGCCCTGCGCGCCCCTCAGCTCCAGGCCAAGCTGTTTCGTGGCCTGGCCGATCCCTCCCGCCTGGCGATCCTGGAAGCGCTGCGCCCAGGGCCGTTGCATGTCAGCGCCATTGTGGCGGCTACCGGGCTTTCGCAGCCCAACGTCTCCAACCATCTGCGCTGCCTGAGTGAGTGCGGCCTGGTGCGCGCCGAGACGCGCGGACGGTTCGTGCATTACCAGCTCGGGGATGAGCGGATCGACCAGTTGTTGCGCCTGGCCGATGAGCTGCTGGCCGATACGGCGTCCGGCGTCCGTGCCTGCGGCCAGTACGAATGAGCGGCAGGCGTCGGAGATTTCAGCGCATCGCGCGCTCGATCCATCCGTAGGCTTCCTGGCACAGCAACCGGCGCACTTCCTCGTCCTCGCCCGACTGCACCGCCACGCGGAACCATAGGCAGGCGGCGCGCACCCGCTCCTTGTACGGGCTAAGGTCGGCCAGCGCCCACATGGGGCCGTCTAAGTCGATCTCGCCGTGTCCTCGTCCCTCGCAATAGCTGTGCAGGACAGCGAGCGCCCGCTTCTTGATCTCGGCCCGGCTCCACTCGTCTTTTTCGCAGTTGAACACCATCCGGTGGTTCGGATGCACCCGCCAGTCCCACAATCTATCGCCGTGAAATTCCATCCTGACAGCTTGCCAAATCACACTAACAAACCGCCATGCCGATAGGATCATGGCCGATCAAAAAACAACCCTCTGGCGAACCGCTTGTTTTGCTGGTAGTTCTTAACGGCGAAGCCGTCCCTCTGTGGAGGCGGCGCCGGTCTGGACGCGGGGGCACACGTTGGCGCAGCCAACGTATAAGTGCACACATTGCGTCCAGACCAGCGCCGCCTCCACAGAGGGCACCTAACCCAGCCGATGCAGGAACCGGATGGCCAGCTACCACCTACGCTTGAAATTCATGAGCCGCAAAGGCGGCGAAGGATCATCGGCGGTGCATGGCGCGGCGTACCGTTCGGGCGGCAAGGGGGCCACCGTCAGCCAGGTGGAGAAGGTAGGCGGCGTATCCGCCGTCGCCGCAGCGGCCTACCGCTCCGGCGAGGTGTTGCGCGATGACCGGCAGGGCCGTAGCTACGATTACACCGCCAAAGACCACATTGCGCACACGGAAATCATCTTGCCGGAAGGCACGATGCCGGAGTGGGCCAGCAGCCGCGTGGAGCTTTGGAACGAGGTGGAGCGTGCCGAGAAGCGCAAAGACGCCACGGTGGCGCGCGAGGTGGAAATCTCGCTGCCGCGCGAGCTGACCCTCGCGGAGAATATCGAGCTGGTGCGCGGCTTCATGCTGGAACAGTTCGTCAGCAAGGGGCTGGTGGTGGATTTCGCCATCCACGAGCCGAAGGCGAGCGATGGCGACAAGCATATCCACGCCCATTGCATGATTACCCCGCGCGCCCTCACCGAAACCGGCTTTGCCGCGAAGAAAGACGAAACTTTCCGGTTCGTCAGCAAGGGCGACAAGAGCAAAGACGCGCTGAACAGTCTGCGCGCCGCCTGGGCGGATCGCCAGAACGATGCCCTGGCGCGCAAAGGCGCGTCGGCGCGGGTCGATCACCGCACCCTGGTCGCACAGCGCACCGATGCCCTGGTGCGGGCGGATCAGGCGCGCGCCCAGGGACGGCCCCAGGAGGCCGCACAGCACGCCCAGGCGGCGCGCAGCCTCCACCGGGTGCCGCAAGTGCCGCTCGGCCTCAGCCGCCGCCTGAGCGAGGTCACAGGACATCTGAAAGACCGCATCGGCTTGTGGATGCAGAAGCATCACTATCACCGGCTCGCGCCGGAGATCGCCGCGCTGGAAGCGCGGGGCAAAGCGGAGCTGTACGAGTTCGCCAACCGGGTACGCAAGCGCACGGCGCATGCCTTCGGCGTGTCGCCGCCTGCGCCGGATCGGGGATTGAGCTATGACCGATAGCCGTGAAAGCAGTTTCCGCCAGCGGGTCGCCGGTCGGAGCGCGACCGGCCAGCCGGAGCCAAGCGCGACCGAACCGCCGAACGATGATGAATACCGCGCCTGGGGATCAATGCCGGAGAACAAGGGCGAGCGGCTGGATTTGCGCCTGCGCTCGTCCCTGCCAGGCGTCGATGAGGAAGGCGAGGAGCTGACGCTGCATTACCTGCTGACGATGAGCTACACCCATTCCAAAGCCTATGGCGACCGGGTGACGCTTTACTTTGCTGACCGGCTGGTGACGATCGAGGGGCGGAACCTGCGCGGCTTCCGCCGCGATTTCGCGGCGGGGAAAGCTGATTACGTCCAGGAGTTCAATCCGGCGCGCTGGCCGGAGCAGCCAGCGGAAAAAGCCATCGTCACGAAGATCGAGATCATCAAGCAAGACGATGAACAAACGTCTGGTGTTAGGCTGGTAAGAAACAATGAAACTTCATAGTCAACCTTTCTGAAAAGGATTTTTCCGGCCAAACCGTTGAATAGCTTTCTGGCGTAATGCCTGGCGTTGCTCGGATAGAAGATTTAGCTTTTTCTCAATGGCGGCATCCTTCAAATTATTCAGCAACAATGAGATTATAAGCTCTGTTAAACGCCCTGCATGCTCCAAGGAAAACCATGCGTGATTAATGGATCGTTCATCATCATGAGGGCCATAGATCGCTATGGCTTGCCCTTCCTTCATTTTCATATCCTGCATCTTCGGCAGTGAGTGTTTCATCCAACATAGCTGCTGATACACTTGGTATTCTGACTCAAATTTGCCTGCTTGTCCCGCATGGGAGTAGTTGGCTTTGATAAGGCCCTTCCAACTACCGCACCCTAATTTCCACGGCATATCGTACTCGATGGTATCTGCCTCAATCCATTCCTGCGCTTTTTCAGGAACGTAAGAAAAAAAAAAGAGCGGTATGAGCTTGTTCAAAGATAGATGCAACTAATGATCCCGCTTGTTCAGGATAACCTTTAAAGCAGAGAAGTTGTGCGCTCCTTAGAAAATCCGTAACACGCATCAAAATCATTATTTGCGCTCTCATTGGATCAGTCATGTCAGACAAGAGCTTTCCATCGAAAGCTTTGTTAATCTCAAATGCAAGGTTGTAAGCGGCAGTGACGTACTCAAGATGCTCTTTCAAATCTGGAAAAATACGTTCAGAAACCTGGCTCTCCTGATGCTCTAATGAGTTCTTGTTGTTCACTGTCTTACCCCAGAATTTTATTGAGCAGAGCCTAAGCTTAAACATGCGATGATCCTAGCGTATTAACCTGCGTACCTGTTCCGGCAAGCGCGCCACCATGCCCGCCTCATCCGGGCACGCCTCCGGCGTGCTTTCCGGCGCGACGATGACGGCATGCGCCGACGGTGGCATAGGCTTCTCGGTCGGCACGAACGCCGTGCGCGCTACGGACGGGATCGGCAGCACTTTCAGAAACATGCGACTGGCGTAGGACGCCATCGCCAGCAGCACCATGTAGGGAAAGCCTAGCAGCGGGTCGCCCAGGCTGAGCCAGGCATACAGCGCCATCAGGACGATGAGGCCCCACAGCACCAGCGGGTTGGCAAGCTGGTAAAGCAGCCACCAGGCCAGGCTATACACCCGGCCCAGGGTGCCGATCAGGTCATGCATGGTCAGCCTTGCGTAAACAGGGTCGGCGTCCAGGTGGAGCCGGTATAGCCGAACACTCGCCCGGCCTGGAAGATCACCGCTTCGCTCACGCCATCCGGCCCGCCGCCCTTGCGTAGCGTCGTGAAGTGCGAAGGCTGCACCCGGTAGTCGATCACTTGGGATGCGCCGCGGCTGGTGCCATGGCTGTTGCCTGCCGTGCTGCCGCTGCTGGTGTTGCTGCTGCCCGGCGCATGGCTGCCGCTGCTGTATCCGGCGTTGTGACTGGTGCCGTAATTGCTGCCCTGGTTCTCGCCCACGTTCTCGCGCCAGGTCAGCGCCTTGCCGATCATGTTCGCCGCCCATTCCGCCGTGCGCGGATCGGGCTGCGCGTGGAAAATCTTGGTGGCGAGGTTGCCGAGCAGCGCGTCGGTGACGTCCTGGGCCTTCGGCCCGCCGATCTTGGCATAGATGCCGGGCAGGTTCTGGGTCAGATAGACGGTTAGCGCGCGGCAGGCGCGCGCCGTCGATTGAAACGCCTGGTCGGACTGCGCCAGGAAATATTGGCACTCGTCGGCCATCAGGAAGCAGGGCCGCGCGGTCGGCGTCTTGGGGCGGCGCTGCATGGCTTTCTGCCACATGATTTTGACGATGTGCTGCGCCAAGACGCCTTCCTGGCCCCATTCATGGGCGGAAAGATCGAGCACGATCACCGCGCCCTCGAAGGTCAGTTCCGGCACGAGGCTGGTTTCCGTGCAAAACAGCTTGCGCAGATCGCCGGTCAAAAACGGATCGAGCCGGGCGACCACCGTTTGCAGGATGTTGCCCGCCGTTTTCTGGTCGGGCTGCATCATGGTTTTCAGCCAATAGTTCTCGATGGCCTGGTAGTCCTCCGGCTCCATCGAATGCGCGCCGCCTGCCTCGGCCCGCTCCATCGTCCGTGCGAAGAATGAGCTATCCAGCCATTCATCGGACGCCAGCTGTTCCGGCAGGGTGGGACGCTCGTTCATGAAGCGCATCAGGTCGGCCAGGGTGAGGCGACCGTAGGCCGCCCATACCGGCATGATGGCGTTGCGCAAAATCTGCCGGAGCGTCTGCTCCCAGAACTGATTGTCGCCGCCTGCTCCGGTGTCGTGCTTGCCCTCGGCGGCGTTCAGGATGTCGAGCAGGACTTGCACGGCCTCAAAGGTGCTGCTCCGCCCTACGGCCATCTGATATTCTAGGAAGTTGAAGCGGTGCCGCAGGCTCTTATCCATGACGATCAGGGATTGGCTGCGCCCGGTGTCGGCGCAGTAGCGCCGCCACCGGTCAACCTCGTCGACGTTGGCACAACAGACGATGCCGCCGAACCCGGCGCGCAGGTAGGCTTTCGCCAGGGCCGCGCCGCTTGAGGATGATTTCCCCGCGCCAATGCCACCTGTCACGAATACCCCTTCCGCCGCATCGCGCACCGTCCACACGTCGCGGTCGGAGAACATCAACAGCGGCGTGTCCAGGTCATGCACATAGCCAGGCCCCTTACTGGCGGGCGTAGGACTGCCAGGTGCGCCGGAGTCGAAAGGGAGCATTGTCATTTCGCTCGCTCTTGAGTGAAATTGGTTAACGGCCCAAGCATCGCGGAGAAAACCGATGGCTGACAAGCAGGGGAATGGAGAAAAAGGCCAGGGCGACCAAGCGCAGCGCTCAAATTTTAGGCAGCGCGCCAAAGATTACTTGATGCATCCTGACCGTTTGCCTTCCATCGGCAAAGAATTAGCGTATGCCGTCACCGATATTCGACAAAAGGTTGTTGAAGAAGCGACGTATGGGCGCGTGGTGACGCCGCGCCCAATGCCCGGCCAGGGCAAGGCCGAACCGGGCGGCATCCACGGCAAAGCCGTGGAAACAGACCAGGCGGAGCCTGGGGGTATTCAGGGCGGAGCGGCGGAAAAGGATGCGCCGGAGCCGGGCGGCGTGCATGGCGCGCCCGATAAAGACAAGCCGCCTGGCGGCGGCATCCACGGCGCGGCGGAGCTGGAAAAACCCTCGACCTTCCGCGACCGCTGCAAGCAACTCGGTCACGACATGAAGTGGGATCAGCCGGGCCGCGATCGGTCGGGAAGAGACGCGCCGGAGCCATCGAGCGGCGTAGAACGCTGAGCCAGCCGGGTGCCGCTTCCTCCGGCCTGGGGCCGGTTTCTGGCGGACTGGCCGCGCGGCGCGCGGCTGGCGCTGCTCGTCGCTTTCGTCGTCATGGTGGGGTGGCTGTTCGCCCTGCCCGCGCCGTTCTTCCAGCGATTCCCTGCCGCCGTCTGGCTGGAAGGGCCGGTGCCTGCCTGGATCGGCGCGGCGGTCGGGCTGCGCCAGGCGCATGCCCTGCCCGGCTGGCAACAGGGCTTGCGCGCGGCGGCTTACGCCAGCCTGGCGCTGTTTCTGGCCGCACTGGTGCTGGGGCCGGTTTTTAGCGGCCTGGTGCCTGCGTTCTGGGGCGTGGTGGGCCTGTTTCGCATCCTCAGCGGCAATGCCTTTGTGGTCTTGAGCGATAGCCGGGTGTGGGGCCTCAATCTGTCCTGGGCGCTGTGGGTCGGCGTCAAAACGCTGCTGCTGTGGGGCGGCATCGGCTACGGCGTGCTGCTGTTCGTCCAGCAGGGCGGCAAGGCGAAGCTGCGCGACTGGTGGAGCCAGCAAGGTGACCGCCGCGCCTTCACGCGCGAGCAGCGCGCGCAGATGGCGGAATACCAAAAACTCTACATGGCCGCGCGGCGCGCGGGCCAGCCGGTGCCGCCGGCGCCGGCGGGGCTGATGGTCGGTGCGCCGGGCGTCTCCTGGGGCGACCGCGCCAAGCTGACGTTTTGGGCGGTGCGGATCGGGCTGCTGCTGGTCGGAGCCTTCGGCCTGTGGGCGCTTTTTGGCGGCTATGCGACCGCCATCGCGCGCGAGCTGGTGTGGCGAATTTTCATGGGATAAAGGAGGCGAAACCATGCGGTTTGCGTGGGCGGTGGTGGCATGGCTGGCGCTGACGGCGCAGGCCTGGGCGGCGTCCGAGCTGGACGCCATGAAAGGGCTTTATGTCGGGAAATATACCTGCGCCCAGGGCGATACCGGCCTGGATTTGCTGGTATACCAGGCCAAGAACGGCGAGCCGGAAGCGCTATTCAGCTTCTATCCGATCCGTGGCAACGAAGAAGGCATCCGGCACGGGGTTATCCGTTACCAAGGCGCGCGGGTCGGTGCGGCGGGCGGCATCGTGTTCAACAGGTCGGAATGGGTGAAGCAGCCGGAACCAAATTACACGGCCGCCCGCCTCACCCTGACGCAATCCAAGGTCAAGAGCGAGATTTCCGGCCTGATCGCGGCGCAGGGCTGCACCAGCTTCCGCATCAAGCGGCTGACCAGCTTCACGGCGCAGCACCTAGCGGCGTTCGAGGCCGATCCGCAACCCATTCTCGCCGCCATGCAGGCGGGCAAGGGCTATCCTTATGCCTCCGGCCACAAGCTGCCGGATTTGATCGTCAACTATCTCAGCGGCGACGAAGTGCGCGCGCTCATCGTCGGCAAGACGCATTCGGACGTGGAGCTGCCCGTCAAAGGCCGCTCCTACGACAATACGAAAAAGGTCAATCCGCTGCTGACCTACTACGAGCCGGATGGCCAGCTATTCCTGATGAAGGGCCAGGGCGGCGCGGCGACGCGCTGGTGGGGCTATTGGACGCTCACCGGCAATTGGCTGTGCATGCCGGGGGCCTACATGCCCTGCGCCCGCTACAAGCGCGATGAACAGGGCCGCTTGATCCGGGTCTATCAAAACGGCCTGGAAGGCGTGGTGACGGTCACGGACGGCGGCGCGGAGGTGGTCACGGAGGTCAAGAAGTGGATACGCGAGCCGCCTTCCCCGCCAAAGCCGCGCGGCACACCGGGCGGCGTGTTAGAGCCGAACATGCGATGACAGAAGGCGATTTGCGCCGCGCCTATGTCGAGGCGCGGCGGGCGGTGCTGAGGGCGCGCGTCCTCAGTGCGCGCCGGGATAATTTCGGGGAGCGCGTCGGCGCGGAGATGCGGCTACAGACCGCTGCCGACGCACTGCGCCAGATCGAGGCGCTGAGCGCCGATGAACTGGCCGCGCTCGATGCCGAAGCGGCGCGGCAGGAACACGATGCCGTGGTCGAGGTCTGGCGGCGGTTAAGCGATCTGCAATGGGAGTTCCGGCGCAAGGCTACCGGCTGGCGGAGGGGCGAGCGCGTGTTTTGAGTTGCTTCCATGCTTTTGAGAAGGAAACCGGCAATGCGCCACCTTATCTTCGCTCTGGCCTGCCTGGCCGTGCCTGTCTCTGCCCTCGGCCAGACGCTCGACCTCAACGGCCAGATGAAGTCGGTGCTGTGTGACCCCGGCAGCAAGGACTTCAACGCCGACGCCTGCAAGGGCTTACAGGGGCAGCCGGACGGGAAAAACCCTCAAGCTCCCTCGGCTCCTTATTCCGCGCTTCAGCAGCGTCTGGAGCGCGAGCGCCAGAAGCTAGAAGCGCGCCAGCCGCACGCACGGGGAAAGCCGGGTGATCCGTCAGCCGTACCGGTGCCCGGCATGAGGAGCGATGAGGGCAATGCCGCGCCCAACGGGGCTATGCCCTCCTATTCAGGCAAAGGCTGCTCCTATTCGCGGGCCAAGCCGGGCGGGGCGTCGCATGGCGGAGCCACCAGTGCCTGCAATCCGAAGGAGCAAAAGCGGGCTAATCAGTAGCTGGGCGCTAGGTGACAGACAAAGGAACCCGCCAGCATGGCGGAGTTAGAAAGGGCAGATACCACCGTGCTCGGGGCCGTCCTCCGCCTCTCCCCCATTTTTTTGCCTTAAAGCAAGGCAAAAAACCGGGTCCCATACGAGGCTGCGGACTGCCCCTGCGCGCGGCGGTATTCTGGCCGTGTTGGGACGAAGGGCGTTGCCCTTCGCTCCGCTCAGAGTGTTCAACCACGCCTCCGGCGAGGGGTTGAACAAAGGGCTATACAGGTTTTTCCGCAAGCGGCTCGTCGTCCAGACGGTCGAGCTGTAGGAAAAAATCATCATAAAGTTTTCGAACTTCCCGGCATCGCTCCAACCGATAGGCCATCAGCCAGGCATGCGCCTGGTCGAACGGGATGCCGAATGCCTCCTCGATCTCCTTCGCCAGCGCGTCAATCAGGGCGCGGCATTGGCTGTCCGCTTTGATCGCTTGGCCTAGATCATTCACGATGAGGCCCGCCTGATACTCGGTCGCGGTATTCAAGATCGGATGCAATCGGCCATTGAGCCACCAGCGGTCGCTTAAGACACCCTCGAAGCGCAGGCCCGGCGCGGGGCCGAATTCCACCGTGCAAGAATCGGTGCCTTTAGCCTCATCGAACGTCCACATGTGCCGCCCTCCCCCTGTCTGTGACAGTCGCCTATGGGGTGGTTTTGGCGCAAGGCCACAGAAGCCGTAGGAAGTCCGTACAGTGATGAAAGGGACTTGGGGGCCACTTCCCTACCCTGAGAGGCTTAAAGGCTATCAGGAGCGATTTTTGGCCGCCTAGCGTGGCTGATTCCCGCTGCGTCTGCTACCAGGTGACGGGGCTATCATCCGGCACGAGAGCGATGCCGTCCTTGCCTTTCATCCGCATTTGCCATAAGGGGCTTTCGGGAATGGAATGCATTACGCATGTAGTTCGTAATGCACTACGAAGGTAGCGCAGTGCGTTTGCCTGAAAGCCCGGTTTTGTTGTGTCGGGAGAACCGGAAACCCCGCAGCGGCAGCCCATCCTGCATTTCGCCCTGGCGGACGCTGGCAGGTGCTTCCACCCTCAAGGCAGGCCAGCGACTTCTATCATACCCTCTCAGACGGGTTCGTAAAAGCCGATCCATCTTCGGCCATTAGGTGGTCGCTGAGGGGTGGAAACGGATGAGAGGCTACCATCCTAGCTAAAATCTCGTTTAGGGCATCCAGCGGGCAGATTTCGCGGCCTGGTGACGATCTTGAATGCCTTCTTTCCCCCTATTCCTTGGAGAGATTGGAAAGCCCGATATTCCTCGGAGCCGATCTGCCTATGGCAGCACCGCCGCCCGGAACGGAAGTCAAACCCTGCCCGCAGGGCACCGCGAAGCGGCGCGGACCCACGCGCAGCGCCCGAAGGGCCGAGCATGGGGAGCGGGGTTGACGGAGTGAGGCCGGTGGTATCCTTCCCGCAGATGGGTGAAGGGCGGCGCTGCCGGTTTGGTTCTGAAAGACTGATGTGCCGACGAGGCGCATGCCGGTTATTGGCCGTAAGGCCTTCGCCTATCCCCGAAGTTCACAGGAGCAGGGCCACCAACTACAGGTTCCCTAGAGGATTCTTACTATAGGTTTGCGTGAGTAACTGCACGTAGGATTTCCTGGCAAAGCGTGAGTAACTGCACGTGCTTTGCGTGAGTAACTGCACGTGGATAAGTCCGGATATCCACCAAGCGGTAATTTCGGCATCGAAAGCGATGCCGAGCATGAAAACTCATATAATTCAGACGTTTACGGATAAAGCGTGAGTAACTGCACGTGCCTTTTTTACGGTTCGTGCTCAATGGTGCGCGGCGACACCGCGACCAGCAGCTTCGCCACCGGGGGCGGACTCTGCCACAGGGTCATCCCTCGCCCGTCGGCATCGAAGCGGGCGGTCGGATAGGCGGTTTTCACCTGGCTCAGCGTTTTCAGGAAGTCGCGCCGGAAGAACCGCAGGGCTTGGTATCCTTGCCCGAATTGCTCGTAAAGAGCGGTCCAGGGCACCAGTTGCGGCTTGGTCGAGGGCATCCGGTGTAGCCGCTGCGCCATCCAGGCATAGACATCCAGCGCGAGCGCGGAATGGGCCAGCGAGGCAATCGCGCGTTCATCGAGCGGGACAGCCTGGTTCACCAGGCTGTTAAAATAATCGGTCGAGAGCTGCACGGTGGACGGCCAGAGCACGCGCTGGTTGGCGTCCTTGGGGAACCATAGATCGAACGCGCCGACAATCTGGGTATTGATCTGCGTGGCGCGTTCGCCGCTCGTGACTGCCAGCCGAATGGTCGCAGCGGAGAGCGCCGAGAGCTGGTTCTTGAAGGCGCGGATTTCCGGTCCGGTCGGTGCCCGCCCCTGGATGCGGCTAACGAACGCCGTCACGCTGGTGCTGACTTCAATGATCGGCGACTGCGCTTTGATCGCCGCGCTGTTAAGGTGCATGAGGATCAGGCGCGCCTTCGGTCCGAAGGGCAGCGGCAGATTGACAAACTTCTGCGTCTTCGGATCGCGGGCACGTCCGGCTTCCAGGGAAAGCGCCGCCCTCCCCTGTTCCCGCTCCCAGACCCGCACGCTCTCAGGCGGCCGACGCACCGGCAAGGCGGTCTGACAGAGTACCGTATGCTGGTAGGTGATCTCCTCCGGCGCATCCTGGCGAATGGCACAGGAGGCCGCGATCAGGCGCTTCTTGACGGGGGTAATCGTGGGCAGGCCCGCAGCGGCCCCAAGCTGGCGCGGTCCTTGCGAGGACGCCTGGGCAGTCTCCTCCATCCGGTCGAACAGGTCGCGCATCGCGCGACGGCGTTTCCGGTCGGGGTCATAGCCGTACTCGTCGGTTCCGCTCATAAGCACCTCACGAACCAAGGCTTAGCAGATCGACCGCAGGTGTCCAGATGCAATCTCGGCATCAAAAAACCTGCGCTACCATTGTAGCGCCCTATGCACTACACAAGTAGCGCATTGCCAGGTAAGGCGAGGGCGTGTAACCGGAACTCCACGACTGGACGGGAATCACGGGCAGAGGCCAGCCGGGCAGCAAAGCCACTTGACGTAGCGATCAGCGTAGCGCTTCATGCACTACGAAAGTAGTCACATAACCGCTACGCAGGTAGCGCGGGAGGCAGGATAACATCTTATGAAACTAGCTATTCTCAACCAGAAAGGCGGGGTGGGTAAAACCACAGTCAGCATCAACCTGGCCTACGGCTTTGCCAAGGCGGGCAAGCGGACGCTGTTGATCGACCTCGATCCGCAAGCGCATTCCAGCGTGATCTTCTGCCCGGAAATCCCATCGAGCGGCACGGTGCGGGAGCTGTTCGAGAAGCGCGATGCGGAGCTGAAGCCGCTGGTGCAGCCCGCCCAGGTGCGCGGCGACGCCGTGCCGAACCTGTGGATCGTGCCCTCGAACATCCATCTGGCCGTGACGGCAGAGCGGATGATCTCGCAGCATTACCGGGAGCGGCGGCTGGACAAGGCGCTCGCCCCGCTGCTGGCCGAGTTCGACTATGTGCTGCTCGACTGCCCGCCCAACCTCGGCGTGATTACGGTCAATGCGATATACACGGCGGATAAGGTGCTGATCCCAACGACCTATGGCCGCTACTCGCTGGACGGCATCGCGGACCTGTTCGCCTCCATCAAGGAAATCCGCGAGAACGCGGAAGGGGCTTACGTGATCCTGCGTAACGCCTACGATGCCCGCAACCGGGCCACCAATGAGTATATCGAGCAGCAGCTCGACTCCGTGCGCTCCAGCCTGCTCAGCACCATGATCCGCAAGAGCGAGGCGATCAACCAGGCACAGATCAGCGGCGAGCCGGTGTTCACTTTCGATCCGAAGGGGCACGGGGCAGAGGATTTTGAAGCGCTGACACAGGAGATCATGCGTCATGGCTAAGCGGTCACTTACCGATGCCGGGTCGTCCAAGCTGGTGCGCCAGGTGCAGGAAGAGGAGCAGGCGCAGAACGAGGCACCGGCGCTCGTGGGGGCAGGGGCCAATGTCAGACCGCAGCCGAAAAGCTACCGATTGACGCCGACGGATATTGCCCGCCTGCGTAGCACCACGGCGCGCGTCAGCGATGCCGCCGGACGGCCCATCTCGGAGACAGATTTGGTCAAAGGCCTCCTGCTAATCGGAGAGAAGACGGACGCAAAGAAAATACTCTCTGCCATCAAGGATGCTGTTTTTGAAGGGTGATCTGCCATTAATAAACTACGAACGTAGCGCAGTATGCACTACAGTCGTAGTTATATCAAAGCTACTAGGGCAGTGGGACACGCTACTTTACAGAACGACACTTCAGATCAGCAGTAGGAATTATTCTTACTTTTTGCTACCATGATGCTGGAGGTAGTCACTATGCAGAATGTCGAAAAGCTCAGCATCGCGCTCACTCCCGAAATGGCCGGGATGGTGAAACAAGCCGTCCGCAGCGGGGAATATGCGTCCAGCAGCGAAGTGATCCGCGAGGCCTTGCGCCTGTGGCGTGATCACCAGCAGGCACGCACTCAAGAGGTCGAAGCCTTGCGTCGTGCCTGGGGGGAGGGGGTTGCCAGTGGCCCATCGTCGCGCACCGTCACCGAGATCATTGCCGAAGGGCGTGCCCGGCTGAACCAGCAGGGGTAAACGTCGTCCTTTATGGTTCTGCATCGCTATAGTGCCCGCGCCGACGCCGACCTCCTCGACATCTGGCTCTTCATCGCCGCAGATAATCCGCAAGCGGCGGACCGCCTGCTGCTCGACATCGATGAGCAATGCCGCCTGTTGGCAGAGAACAACCGCCTTGGTATGGCGCGGCCAGAGATTGCCCCAGAAGCACGCTCCTGGCCGTTGGGCCGTTACCTGATCCTGTATCGTGTCATTCCTGACGGGATCGAGGTTGTGCGCGTCATTCATGGAGCGCGCGATTTGCGACATCTTGAGGATTGATTTACATGCATAACCGATCACATAACTTAATCAACTTACACTACATCTGTAGTTTCTCAAGCACTACAAATGTAGTGCTTGAGAAACTAGATTGTAAGATAAAATGGCAGCAATTTCTACCATTTTAGAAATAACGAGCTTGGTAGAAAATGCTGTCGGCAGCGGCTGAATGTGTTAATGGCCTTCATTTGCCTCAATAGCTTCTTCAATCTCTTGTATTGCCTTTTGTTCCTTTTGCCATGCTACGTCTCGAAAAGCATTTGCATTAAGAACCATAGTCCCAATTTCATGACGCTGCTCCATTGGAATATTTGGAACAGGAACAGAGGCAAGCATAAATCTATCCATTTCAAGGATAACTGAACCGTAAGAGTGCCTTGTTATAAGCTTGTATCCAAACTCCGAAGATAGCCAAGTGTAGAGAAATCCAGCCGTTTCCGCATTTACAGCCAACACACGGTTTGCATGTTGGTTAGCGGCCCAACCTTCCATGTACTTTGGAATAATCTGTACTTTGCCTATTGTTCCTGAGCATGTTATCGCGATCATATTTTCAACCAAAGCAATTTCGTTCATATCGCGACTATGGCGTTTTTTAGATAATTTTTTAACGTCTATGGGGTCATTTTGGAATAATTGCTTGCTGCTCAGCAGTGGTATACCGTCTTTAACATAAATTCTTTTCCGGAACTTTGTGACAGCTCCAACCTTCTTCGTTAAGGCGGGATCGTCGAGCCGCAACACTCCCATTGGCAATGATGAAAGGTTTGTCACTAAGGCTTCTGCTAGCGCGTCATGAAAAGACCCATCTAGCCGACCTCCTAAATGTGATGCTTTGACCGTTGTAGACAGCGAGCGCTTCCGGTTACCCGCAAGGCTGCTCAAATTAGGTAATTTTAATATAGCCTGAAGTCTACGGTCTGCGTCATCAAGAAGGTCGTTAGCTTCATCTCTAGCCTCACAAGCTTCCTTAAATAATAATCCAATTTTTGAACGTAATACCGGATGGAAGCGTGGTATTACAGCAGCTCCAACATGATGTGGTTCGATATGGCTGATCACTGATCCATATGTTGCACATGTAAGCTGAAGACGGCCATACTTGCTTCTAAGAAAAGCAGCTATAAACCCTGCTGTTAGATGCTCATTAGCTCGGAGCCGCAAAGCATGTTCGGATAACGCCATTCCTGCGATCCGTCTACCAGCAAATCCTATATTGCCGATAGTTCCTGATCGAGAGATTAAAATATCTCCTTCTTTTATGAGCATGCCACTCGATCTTTTGGTGAGCTTTCTACTCACAAAGTTTTCTGGCTCAGGCTTTAGATCAATAATGTCTGAACTAGATAGAAAAGGGATGCCATGGGCTTCCTCTACGTAAATTCTTTTCAGCCTGTTTGGAATACTACATTCATTTGCCAGGCCGTCCTCTCCAAGAATGGGTTGATAACCATTGGAGAAAGATTTTACCCTTGCAACTGCCTCACGTGCCTCTGGATTGTACGCTGATGCTTCCAGACGGAATGATGCTCTCATCACCTCTGATAATGATACAGTTGTAGTAAGCTTTCTTTCTTCAAGCTTAACATCTGTAGAGCGAGATTTCTGGGACTTTACCATCCAAGCACCACTTGCTTCTTCCACTCAATAAAATCGTTGGCAATGAATGGGGTATCATCATCAATAACTTTTTGCTTTGGAGCCGGTCTGGCGTTGGCTTCTCCGTTGGCCGTACGATCCAATATAGTCACATTGTTATGGTCATGCGGAGGAACTATTATTTCTTCTCCATCCGAGTTCCTTCTAAACACTGTGTTACCGCGTTTGTCATGCCCAATTGCGTCAACCTGTGCCATGAAGATGTCATAGTCGCTGATACCCTGCTGCTTCGTCTCAAGGTTGATCTCTCTTTCTGTTTTTCTCTGAAGCACGAGAACAGATGTTTGAGTTCCATTACGGGGTTGGAATGTATCAGGATGAAGATCAATGGATGCAACAACACGGCAAGTTTCTAGTATCCAATGACGAACATATCCAAGCCCAGGAGCTCCAAGAATAGCATCTGGTAACACGATTGCCATGCGCCCACCCGGACGTAAAAATTGCCAGCAGCGTTCAATGAATAATATCTCAGGCGGAGCTGAGGTGGCTATTTGATCTGTCATTCGCCACACACCTTCCTTTTCTTCCCAGATATGGCCTAGCTTAAACTGAGACAGTGTGGCCCTATCTTTTACAGGGAGCTTTGCTCCAAAGGGTGGGTTGGTAGCTATCACATCGAAATGAGATAGGTCTTCATGACGTCGGAGTTCAGACGATTTAATACCTAAAGCGTCAGCTAAATCTGTCTTAAACTTTGTGTCCCACTCATGAGGATGTAGTAAGCTGTCCTGTCTAAGAATATTTCCCGATCCATCATTATTCATAACCATGTTCATTTTGGTTGCTTTGACCAAGTCGGGATTAATATCAAATCCGAAAAATGACTGGCTAGCTACTTCTTTTACGCGCTCACTCAATGCTTGGCGCATACCATCTGAGCTTACACCCTGCTTTCTAAAACCTTCTCGCAGCTGATCAATCACGATGTTCATCGCGATAACGAGAAATCCACCTGTGCCGCAAGCAGGGTCCAAAACCTTCTCGCCAGGTCTGATATCGAGCATCTGAACGGCCATACGCTGAACATTGCGTGGCGTGAAAAACTCTCCTCGGTCACCACGTAGGTTAGCACCGACAAGCTCCTCATAAGCTTTGCCTTTTACATCTATATTCGTGTCCAGAAAACTATATCTCTGAAGCTCTCCAACGATGTAAGCTAACGATCGTGGTTGAAGTTTGATTTGGTCGTTCTCATCAAATATTGAGGGGTAGCGTTTCTTAACAGCATCGAAAATTTTACCCAATCTACGTTTTACTGTCAGACGCCCATCTTGATTTCCTTTTTCCTCTGATGTTGCGTAAAATTCTAAGTCGTTTGGAATATTCCTCTCATCTGATATTTTGCAAAAAATGACCTTCAATAACTCAAAGAATGCTGGTTGCTTCTGAAGTCCATCAGTTACATAAATGTGATTATGGCATATCTTAAACGAAAACAGTAGGTTATCATCTGTTGCATGCTTCAATTTATCACGAGAGGGACGGTTTATTTCTGCTAAATCCCCATCAGCGGATGGTATATCGTTAGGCTCTTCCCAAATTACCTTACCGCCTACATTTACCTTCCTATAAACCTCTTTGTGCCTCCCATTAGTCCACATACCCCACTCAGCATTGGGGCATGCTGATAAATATGACTTCAGCTGATCAACACCATCTTTATTGTTACTAGGCTCTACTGAATCACGTTTACATTCTATAAATATCCAGGCGTTCTCTTGCGTGTGTTGATCACCCTCTTTGAATATAACAATATCAACTCGCTTCTTAGCGGACCCCATAACTATAGTAAATTCTATTTCTATCTGCTCTGGCTTGAAGTCAAGTTCAAGAACTAATCGGCGTTCGATATTCTGCCTAACATACTCTTCTGGCGTATCATTTCGAATTTTTTGATCAATGAAGTCACATATCTTGCCTTCAGGAATGGTAGAGATGTTCGTCTTCTTAGTTGGTTCTGCCTGTGCCATTATCAGCGTCTTTCAGTGTTGTATTTTTGCAGGTGTTTGCTTTGAGATGGAAAGGTTGGAAATGGCTCCTTCGCAGAGATTTGAGCAAGGTCGATTCATGGCCCTTGTTATGCGATGGGATTGGGAGAAAGTCGAGCATCAATCATTTCAACAGGATAGCCCATGTGTAACCTCATCATAATGATTAATACTTAAGTTATTATAACATTAAAGCCAAATTTTTCCGACCTCCTCCGCTGACACGGTTTCCCCTCGCCGATCATAGAGCTTCGTCGTGCGGGCGCTGGAATGCGCCGCCATCTGCTGTGCGTGTTCGAGCAGCCCGCCGTTTTCCAGATACGCCGTAATGCCCCGCGCGCGCCAGGAGTGACAGCCAATCTTGGTATCCAGGCTTCCTGCCTCAGCGCGGCGCTGGATCATCCGGTACACATCGACACGCGACATGGGCTTGTCGGTGAGCTGGCCGGAGCGTTTCGCCCCGGAGCGGAAGAGGGAGCCTTTGCGGTCGGCGGCGATACCAGCGGCTTCCACATAGGTATCGAGATAGCCTTGCAGCACCGGGTTGGCGGGCATGGCGTGTTCCTTGCCGCCTTTCTCCCTGCGCCGCAGCCACCACTGTTTGCCGGTCGGGTAGTAGTCCTCCACCCGCATGCCAATGACGGCGGAGACGCGGGAGAAGGTATAGAACAGCGTGGCGACCAGCGCCCGGTCGCGCAGGCCGATGAGCGTGTCCGTGGGGATAGCGGCGAGCAACGCCTTGGCCTCGTCGCGCGTCGGCATGGCGGTCTTGCCGGTGGTGACGACATGGGACGGGCCGCGCACGTGGGCGGCGGGGTTCGTCGGCACGATCTGACCAACCACCAGCCAGTCAAACAGCATCCGCACGGCGGCGAGCTGCTGCTTGACCGTGGGCGCAGCGCACTGACGTGTCTGGCTCTCGACCCAAGCCGCAACATGCACCGGCTGGATAGCGGGCAGGGCGAGGCCGTGGCCGTCGCACCAGGCGAGGAATTGCTCGCAGGCGCGCCCGTAAGCCGCGCGGGTGTTCGGATTACGGATGGTGACGGTGAAGAACTCGACATAGCGCATCGCGGCGCGCTCGCCCGCATCTGCGATCACGACCGGCACCGGCGCACCCATTCCGCCGACCGTCAGCGGCTGCCCCGTCACCTGCACCAACTCACCTGCCATCACCCGCCCCGTTTTGTGAAACATAACGTCCTTTATGTTACACTAAATTGACGAATGAACAAGGATTGCCTTCAACCGAGGTTTGCTAGACAGACCACGGCACGCAACGTCCAGCCGGCACCAGCGGCAGCACGGTGGGTAAGAGGTAAGACCCCACCCCGCCGCTGAAGGAGAGCAAAACCGAGCGGCAACCGTCACGCTTCGCCGAAATACCCGGACACTAGCACGAACAGACAGAAGCCACCGATGAGGAAGGCAACAGAGCCACGTGCATCCCCCGCCGCTTCGTGCGCCTCGTTAATCATGTCCTCCACCGCTGCCACCACCAGCAGGCCGGCGACGAAGGTGAGCGCCGCGAACTTCCATATTGGGTCAGCGTCGCGCAGCAGCCAGTAGGCCAGCGCGGCAGAGGCGAGGATGGGGAGGACGAACGAGGCTGCGATCATCATGCGCCGGCGGCGGCTGACGCCGGCGGCCTTGAAATTGGCGATGGTGGCGAAGCCTTCGGGAATGTCCGCCAGCACCTGACCGACTGCCAGCGCCAGGGCGAGGCCGAAGGAGACCGAGGAGCCCGCGCCGATGATCAGACCATCGCTCGCCAGATCGGCCGCCACGGCGATATAGACCATCCACGGCCCGCCGGTGTCCTCGCCGCCGCCGCTGCCGCGCCGGCCCTTCGACAGGTTCTTGACCAGTGCCTCCAGCGCCAGGTTTGCCGCGCCACCGAGGCCGAAGGCGAGCGCCAGCACCCAGGTGGGTGTGGCCTTCAGCGCCTCCGGCAGCAGCTCGACGGCGACCACCGCGAGAACGACCCCGGCGGCGGCGTGCAGCGCGAGATTCAGGGTGCGGCGGCTGGACGGCAAGAACTCCGCCGCCAGCCCACCCGCGAAGTTGCCGAGCGCGGGCATCAGCGCGAGGACGAGCACCTGCAAGAAACCGGACATCAGGGCCTCAGCGCGGCGCGGTGGGTGCGCTCGGCTGGGTGGGCGTCGGGATGCCGGCCCGCTCCTCCAACTGCCGCACGCGCTGATCCAGCGACGCCATGCGCTGCATCATCGGGCAGTCCATCATCATTCCATCCTGGCCCTGCATCATCATGTCACCGTGGCCCTGCATATGCTGCATGTCGGACCTTTGCTCCATTCCGGGCATGCCGCCTTGCGATGAGCCGGTGCCGTGCGCAAACGCACCGGCGGTGGCGGCGAGCGCCCCGGTCAGCGCGACGACAGACAGTGTAATGAACTTACGCATGACATCCTCCTTTGAAGTGAAACGAACTAGCCACCACCCGCTGCGGTAAGGAGGCGGGCGGGGTGTATTCGAGCGCCAAGACGCTCATTCTTTCAGGGCATCACCGCCTCGAAGTGCGGCTTGCCCGCAAGCCATGCCGCTGATCTCCGAGAGGTCATCGACTCTCCACCCGAACGTTGCTGATAACGAAACGGCTTTGAGGCAGAGCCGGCAGCCTTGATCGGTTTATCCGCAGGTCCTGCTCCGGCACCTCGTAGGCGATGCGCCTCGCCAAGAAGTCTACCGCCACGTTCATGAGCGCGATGGTGATCCACTCGCCTGGGCAGCGGTGGCCCTGGTGGTGGTCCCCGCCGCCCTGTGGGATGAAGTTGAAGGGACTTTTATCCCAGGAGCGGAACCGCTCCGGTCGGAACGCCTCCGGCGCATCCCAGCTCCGCGAGTCATGGTCGGTGCCGTACAGGTCCAGCATCACCCGCACGCCCTCGGGGAAGTGGTAGCCCTTCCACTCGAACGCGCGCCGCGTCCGCGCCATGACGGAGGGGAAGAACGGATAGAAGCGGCGTACCTCCTGCACGAAAAAGTCTGCGTAGCCGGCCTCGCCCGCCTGGAGCCTCTGCCGGCACTCTGGATGCTCGTGCATCGCGTGGGCAGCCAGGGTGATGAACACCGAGGCCGCCACGGTCGGTCGCAGTACGTTGAGCACCTCCACCGCCGCAATGCGCGGGCTCAGCGGCTTGCCTTCCAGGTCGCGGTGCAGGGCAATGACACGCAGCGCGCTGTGCTCTGACGGATCAAGCTGGCCGGCGCGGACCTGTTCGACGATCCCCGCAATCCACGTCTCGGCCCTCCGGCGCGCCAGCCGCGACCACCAGTGTCGTGGCCCGATGGTCCCGGCGGCATCGAACATCGCGGTCAGCTCCCGTGTCCGCTTGTCCACCTCCGCCTCCTGGAGGGGAACGCCGGACCAGGCGCACACGGCGCGCGTCAGAACCTCTTGCAGCTCGCTGTAGAGCACCACCCGCTCCATCGAGGCCCACCGTTCGGCGTGAAGGCGCAACTGGTCAGCGGCCAATTCTCCCAGCGCGGCGATCCGCTCGGGCGTCATCAGCGACATGAACATATGCTTGCGGTGCCGGTGGGCCTCGCCGTCCATCCCCTGCACCCCGCCCACGCCGAGGAGGGTCCGGCGAACCCGCCCGGGCATCGCACCGCGCCGGCGGAACCGGTCCGGGTCGTAAAAAAGCTGCGCCGCCTCCGGTCCGGTCATACAAATGGTCCGGCGCAGCAGGAGACGGGTCTCGAACAGGTCGGCCCCGTAGCGCTGACATCGTTTCTGCACGAAGCCATACGGGTCACGGATGAGGCCGAGCGTGCCATCGACGCTCTCGTCGCGCGGGATGCGGCTCATCGCTCAGCCCTCCCTCGATGCAGCGGGGTGGTATCGCGCGGATGGCCGTCAACGGACGGCTTCCCGCTTGGTTGTTGGGTGACCGGAGCACGCAGATCGACCACCAGCAGCAGGAGCACCCCCAGCACAATGCCGCTGTCCGCCAGGTTGAAGGCCGGCCAGTGATAGCCCTGGACATGAAAATCCAGGAAATCGGTCACCGCGCCGTGGCGCAGCCGGTCCACCAGGTTGCCGAGCGCGCCACCGATCACCAGGCCGAGCGCCGCCGCCTGTAGGCGGCTCTGCACCCGCACCAGCCAGACCAGCAGCCCGGCAGTGACCGCGCCGGTCAGCAGGATCAGCAGCCAGCGCCCGGCTGGATCGTCGGTCGCCAGCAGACCGAAGGTGACGCCCCGGTTATGCGCCAGCACCAGATTGAAGAAGGGCAGCACCTCGACGCCCTGGGCGAGGTCCGGCGCGGCGGCCAGGGCCGCCGCCTTGGTCGCCTGATCGGTGAGGAAGGCAGCCAGGGCGAAGGCCATGCCCCATTGCAGGCTTTCCCGCCGTGTCATTCGGCAGACGCCTCCGCCAGGTCGCGCCGGGCGTCGCGGATGATCGACCAGGAGGATTGCAGGAACAGCCCGGCGATGACCACCGCCACCGCCAAATCCGGCCAGGGCGTGCCGGTCCACCAGACCAGCCCGGCAGCGACGACCACGGCGGCGTTGCCGATGGCGTCATTGCGCGAGAACAGCCACACCGCGCGCACGTTGGCGTCGCCCGTGCGATGCGGGATCAGTACCGCCGCCGCTGCGAGGTTGACCACCAGGGCAATCGCGCCAAAGAGGCCCATTAGCTCGGCCTCCGGCTGGTTCAGCACCAGCACGCGGTAGCCGGTGGTGATGAGGACGCCGAGGCCGAGCAGGCCGAGAAAGAT
>NZ_CP086108.1:282500-434629 GCF_016765655.2 Skermanella mucosa | reverse complement strand
CTTTGGTTCAGCGTCCCATGGCCTGGAGCATGGTGCGTCCCAGGCTCGCCGGGCTGTCGGCGATATGGATGCCGGCTGCGGTCAGCGCCTGTACCTTGAAGTCGGCGGTGTCGTTGCCGCCCGAGATCACGGCGCCGGCATGTCCCATCCGGCGGCCCGGCGGTGCCGTGCGGCCGGCGATGAAGCCGACGACGGGCTTCTTGGTGCCGCTGGCCTTGATGAATTCGGCGCCCTTCACCTCGGCGTCGCCGCCGATCTCGCCGATCATGATTATACCCTCGGTCTCGTCGTCCTTCAGGAACAAATCGAGACTATCGACGAAGTTGGTGCCGTTGACGGGGTCGCCGCCGATGCCGATGCAGGTGGTCTGGCCGAGGCCCGCCGCGGTCGTCTGGGCCACCGCCTCATATGTAAGCGTTCCCGAGCGGGAAACGATGCCGATCTTGCCGCGGCGGTGGATATGGCCGGGCATGATGCCGATCTTGCACTCGTCCGGCGTGATGATCCCCGGGCAGTTGGGGCCGATCAGCCGGGTCGCGGAGCCGTTCAGGGCGCGGCGGACCTTGACCATGTCGAGGACGGGGATGCCCTCGGTGATGCAGACCACCAAGGCGATCTGGGCGTCGATCGCCTCCAGGATGGCGTCGGCCGCGAAGGGCGGCGGGACGTAGATCACGCTGGCGTTGGCGCCGGTCTCGTTGACCGCGTCGGCGACGGTGTCGAAGACGGGCAGGTCCAGGTGCTTGGTGCCGCCCTTGCCGGGGGTCACGCCGCCGACCATCCGGGTGCCGTAGGCGATGGCCTGCTCGGAGTGGAAGGTCCCCTGCGCGCCGGTGAAGCCCTGGCAGATGACCCGCGTTTCGGAATTGACGAGAACCGACATGTCAGGCGGCCTTTCTCTGGACGGCGTCGACGATCTTCTTGGCCGCGTCGGCAAGATCGTCGGCGGAGAGGATGGGGAGGCCCGATTCGGCCAGGATGCGCTTGCCCATCTCGACGTTGGTGCCTTCAAGGCGGACGACGAGGGGGACGTGGAGCGAAACCTCGCGGGCCGCGGCGACGACGCCCTCGGCGATCACGTCGCAGCGCATGATGCCGCCGAAGATGTTGACCAGGATGCCTTCGACGTTCTTGTCCGACAGGATCAGCTTGAACGCGGTGGTCACCCGCTCGCGCGTGGCACCGCCGCCGACGTCCAGGAAGTTGGCCGGCTCGCCGCCGTACAGCTTGATGATGTCCATGGTCGCCATCGCCAGGCCGGCGCCGTTGACCATGCAGCCGATGTTGCCGTCGAGCTTGATGTAGTTCAGCTCGTGCTTGGCGGCCTCGCGCTCGGAGGCTTCCTCCTCGTCCGGGTCGCGCAGCTCCTCCACGTCCTTGTGGCGGAACAGGGCGTTGTCGTCGAAATTCATCTTGGCGTCGAGCGCGATGATGTCGCCGGCGCCGGTCACCACCAGCGGGTTGATCTCGACGATCGAGGCGTCCAGGTCCACGAAGGCCTTGTATGTGGCCAGGATCAGCTTGACCGCGGCGTTCACCTGCTTGCCTTCCAGGCCCAGGCCGAAGGCGAGCTTGCGGGCGTGGAAGCCGGAGATGCCGGTCGCGGGGTCGATCGCGACCTTGATGATCTTTTCGGGGGTGTTGTGGGCGACCTCCTCGATCTCCATCCCGCCCTCGGTGGACGCCATGATGGTGACCCGCGAGGTGGCGCGGTCCAGCAGCAAGCCCAGGTACAGCTCGCGCTTGATGTCGCAGCCTTCCTCGATGTAGAGGCGCTTGACTTCCTTGCCGGCCGGGCCGGTCTGCTTGGTCACCAGGACCTGGTTCAGCATTTCCCGGGCGTTGGACGAGACGTCCTGGACCGACTTGACGACGCGGACGCCGCCCTTTCCTTCCGGGTTGTTCTGGAAACGGCCGGCGCCGCGGCCGCCCGCGTGGATCTGGGACTTCACGACCCAGACCGGGCCGCCCAGCTCGTTCGCGACTTTCTCGGCTTCGTCCGGCGTGAAGGCGACGCCCCCGCGCGGCACGACGACGCCATAGCGCTTGAGCAGGGCCTTAGCCTGGTATTCATGGATATTCATTGAGGCCCTCCCTGGGCATTTATTCTTGTCCCGTACCGGGGGAGCGGGCGGAAACCCGCTCCCACGATGCGGAAAGATAGAAGTCTTACAGCAAGCCGGCGGCGCGTGCCCACTTATACTTTGCGCCTAGCACCGAGACCGGGGTCTCGGTCGAGTAGGGGTAGGCCACGATGCCGTGCTGGTACAGGTAGTCCGCGGCCTCCTCGACCTGGACGTCGCCGGCCAGGGACGCCACCACCGGCTTGTCGATGCCCTTGTCGCGCATTTCCTGCACGACCTCGGTGATCACCTTCGCGAACACCATCGGCGGGGTGATGATGGTGTGCCAGTAGCCCAGGATGAGGGCGTGGATGCGCTCGTCCTCCAGGCCCAGCCGGACCGTGTTCTGGTAGGTGGTCGGCGGCTCGCCGCCGGTGATGTCCACCGGGTTGCCGGCGGCGCCGAACGGCGGGATGAACTTGCGGAACGCCGCGTCCAGGTCGGCCGGCATGGTCATCAGGTTCAGGCCGTTGTCCACGCAGGCGTCGGACAGGAGCACGCCCGAGCCGCCGGCGCCGGTGATGATCACCACGTTCTCGCCCTTGGGCGTCGGCAGGACCGGCACGCCGCGGGCGAACTGGAGGAGATCCTGGAGGGAGCGGGCGCGGATCACGCCGCTCTGCTTCAGCACGTCCTCGTAGATCTTGTCGTTGCCGGCGAGCGCGCCCGTGTGCGAGCTGGCGGCGCGGGCGCCCATGGAGGTGCGGCCGGCCTTGAGCACGACGACGGGCTTCTTCTTGGAGACGCGCTTGGCGGCTTCGGAGAAGGCGCGGCCGTCCTTCAGGTCTTCCAGGTGCATGGCGACGATCTGGGTGTTGTCGTCATGCTCGAAGAAGGTCAGCAGGTCGTCCTCGTCGATATCCGACTTGTTTCCAAGGCCGACGATCGCGGAAACGCCCATCTTGGTCGAGCGGCTGAAGCCGATGATCGCCATGCCGATGCCGCCGGACTGGGACGACAGCGCCGCCTTGCCCTTGACGTCGAACGGGGTGCAGAAGGTCGCGCACAGGTTCAGCGGGGTGTAGTAGAAGCCGTAGATGTTCGGCCCCATCAGGCGGATGTCGTATTTCCGCGAGATCGCGACCAGTTCGTCCTGGCCTTCCACGTTGCCGGTCTCGGCGAAGCCCGACGGGATCAGGATGGCGCCGGCGATGCCCTTCTCGCCGACCTCGGTCAGGGCCTGGGCCACGAACTTGGCCGGGATCGCGAAGACGGCGATGTCGACGTTGCCGGGGATGTCCTTGACGCTCTTGTACGCCTTGTAGCCCAGGACCTCGTCCAGCTTGGGGTGGACCGGGTAGATGTCGCCCTTGTAGCCGCCGTTGATGAGGTTCTTCATCACGGAGTTGCCGATCTTGCCGTCCTCGGTCGAGGCGCCGATCACGGCCACCGCACCCGGCTTCATGATGCGGTTCATCTTGTTGAGGATCTGCTCCTCGTTCGGCCGGTAGCGCTGGACCTTCGCCTCGAAGTCGAGCACCACGCGGACGTCGGCGGCGGTGGCGCCGTCGGCCCGGGCGAACACCGGGTTCAGGTCCAGCTCGACGATCTCGGGGACCTCGTCCACCAGGCGGGAGACGTTGACCAGGATGGTCGCCAGCGCCTCGCGGTCCACCGGCTCGGAGCCGCGCACGCCCTTCAGCATCTCGGCGGCCTGGATGCCGTCGAGCATGGACAGTGCGTCGTCGCGGGTGATCGGGGCCAGGCGGAAGGTGATGTCCTTCAGCACCTCGACCAGGATGCCGCCCAGGCCGAAGGCGACCAGCTTGCCGAAGCTGGGGTCGGTCACGGCGCCGATGATGACTTCCTGGCCGCCCTTCAGCATCTGCTGGACCTGGATGCCGTGGATGTCGGCCTTGGCGTCATAGGCCTTGGCGTTGTCGATGATCTTCTGGAAGCCGGCGCGGGCCTCCTCGGCGTTCTTGACGCCGACCAGCACGCCGCCGGCCTCGGTCTTGTGCAGGATCTGCGGGGAGACGATCTTGAGCACGACGGGGAAGCCCATGCCTTCCGCGAGGCGGGCGGCGTCGTCGGCGGTCTTGGCGAGGCCTTCCTGCGGCACGGGGATGCCGTAGAGGTCGCACAGTTCCTTGGCTTCGGGAGCGGTCAGGCTGTCGCGGCCCTCGGACTTGGCCTTGGCGAGCAGGCGGCTGACGGTTTCCTTGGCATTGGCTTTGTCGATTACTGCAGTCATTGGGGTTTCCTCTCTGATACTCGTTGGAGTTTCCCGCTTGTTGCAGGCCGTGAGGGGGCTTTCGCGGAACGGCCCTTGGCCCCCACGGGTGTCGAATTCTCGTTCTGATCGTCGGCGGGAGGTGCCCGGATCAGGTCCGGGCATCTCCGGCGGGTACCGCTTACTCGGCCGCCAGCCGGGTCGCCTGCCCGACCGCGCCGGAGTTCTTGATCTCGGCGATCCGGTTGTCGTCGAAGCCGAGCACGTCGCGCAGGATCTCGTCCGTGTGCTCGCCCAGCAGCGGCGACCGGGTGACCTCGGTCGGGCTGTCCGACAGCTTGATCGGGTTACCGACGCTCAGGTACTTGCCGCGGGTCGGGTGGTCGACCTCGACGATGGTGCCGGTCTTGCGCAGCGACTGGTCCTCGGCGATCTCCTTCATGGAGAGGATAGGGCCGCAGGGGATGTCGTACTTGTTGAGGATGTCCATGGCCTCGAACTTGGTCTTGGTCATGGTCCATTCCTCGACCGTCGCGAAGATCTCCTTCAGCTTCGGCAGGCGGGCGGCCGGCTTGGCGTATTCCGGATCGGTGACCCATTCCGGCTTGTTGATGACGGTGCAGATCTTCTCCCACAC
This sequence comes from Skermanella mucosa, assembly GCF_016765655.2. NCBI lineage: Bacteria > Pseudomonadati > Pseudomonadota > Alphaproteobacteria > Rhodospirillales > Azospirillaceae > Skermanella > Skermanella mucosa. The sequence continues at coordinate 429,696 of NZ_CP086108.1, read as the reverse complement.
CGGGGCCTGGGTGATGAAGTAGATGTAGGCGTTGGGATCGGTCTCCCAGCCCTTGCACTTCAGGATCCAGCCCGGCTGGCCGCCGCCCGACGCGTTGCCGGCGCGCGGCACGGTGTCGCCGAACTCGCCGTGCGGGAACTGCGGGTATTCCTTCAGCGGGCCGTGGGCCAGGCGCTGCTGGTCGCGCAGCTTGACGCGGCACAGGTTCAGCACGCCGTCCTGCATGGCCGCCAGGACCTGCTGGCCGCGGCCGGTGCTGTTGCGCTGGTAGAGCGCCGCGACGATGCCCAGCGCCAGGTGCAGGCCGGTGCCGCTGTCGCCGATCTGGGCGCCGGTGACCAGCGGCGGGCCGTCGTCGAAGCCGGTGGTGGAGGCGGCGCCGCCGGCGCACTGGGCGACGTTCTCATAGACCTTGCAGTCCTCGAACGGGCCGGGGCCGAAGCCCTTGACCGAGGCGACGATCATGCGCGGGTTCAGCTCCTGGATGCGCTCCCAGGAGAAGCCCATGCGCTTCAGCACGCCGGGGGCGAAGTTCTCGACCAGCACGTCGCAGGTCTTGACCAGCTCCTCCAGCACCTTCTTGCCTTCCGGCGACTTGGTGTCGAGCGTGATGGAACGCTTGTTGTGGTTCAGCATCGTGAAATAGAGGCTGTCCACGTCCGGAATGTCGCGCAGCTGACCACGGGTGATGTCGCCCTCGCCGGGCCGTTCCACCTTGATCACGTCGGCGCCGAACCAGGCGAGCAGCTGGGTGCAGGTCGGCCCCGACTGGACGTGGGTGAAATCCAGGATACGGACACCGTCTAATGCCTTGGTCATTGCAATCCTCCCGAGGTCTTGCGTGGTTTGTTACTGACCGCGTTTTTCTTGTTAGGCGGCCTGCCCGCGCGGAGCAGGCCGTTCTCGTCATGGTCCAGGGGACGTCAATGTCCAGGGGACCGGTTTCCGGTCACTGCGGCGGCGGCGGCGCCTTGCGGACCGTGCTCTGCGGGTTGAGGCTGCCGATGTTGCCGCTCTCGGTGCCCGCCGCCGGGTCGATCACCGCGTTGATCAGGGTCGGCTTGCCGGAGTCCATGGCCTCGCTGACCGCGCGGTACAGCTCGTCGGGCGCCGTCACGTGGACGCCGACGCCGCCGAACGCTTCCATCATCTTGTCGTAGCGGGAGTCCGGCACGAAGACCATCGGCGAGGGATCGTCGCCGCCGGTCGGGTTGACGTCGGTGCCGCGGTAGATGCCGCTGTTGTTGAAGACGACGATGCAGACCGGCAGCCTGTAGCGGCAGATCGTCTCCACCTCCATGCCGGAGAAGCCGAAGGCGCTGTCGCCCTCGACGGCGAGCACCGGCTTGCCGGTCTCCACCGCGGCGGCCACGGCGTAGCCCATGCCGATGCCCATGACGCCCCAGGTGCCGACGTCCAGGCGCTTGCGCGGCTCGTACATGTCGATGATGCCGCGCGCCAGGTCGAGCGTGTTGGCGCCCTCGTTGACCAGGATGGCGTCCGGCCGCTCCTTGATGACCCGGCGCAGCGCGCCCAGGGCGCCGTGGAAGTTCATCGGCGACGCGTTGCTCATCAGCTTCGGCGCCATCTTGGCGATGTTGGCTTCCCGGCGCTCGGTCACGGCCTTGACCCAGTCGGCCGGCGGAGCGGGCCACTGCCCGTCGATCCCGGCGAGCAGCGCGGACACGCAGGAGCCGATGTCGCCGACCAGCGGGGCCACGATCTCGACGTTGCTGTCCATCTCCTTCGGCTCGATGTCGATCTGGATGAACTTCTTCGATCCGGGCTCGCCCCAGGTCTTGCCCTTGCCGTGGGACAGCAGCCAGTTGAGGCGGGCGCCCACCAGCAGCACGACGTCGGCATCCTTCAGCACCATCGAGCGCGCGGCGCCGGCCGACTGCGGATGGGTGTCGGGCAGCAGGCCCTTGGCCATGCTCATCTGGAGGAACGGGATGCCGCTCTTCTCGACCAGCGCGCGGACTTCCCCGTCGGCCTGGGCATAGGCGGCACCCTTGCCGAGCAGGATCAGCGGGCGCTTGGCGTTCTTGAGGACGTCGAGGGCGCGCGCCACGGCGCCCGGGTCGGGAAGCTGGGCCGGGGCCGGATCGATCACCTTGACCAGCGACTTGCGGCCCGCCGCCTCGTCCATCACCTGGGAGAACAGCTTGGCCGGCAGGTCGAGATAGACGCCGCCCGGACGGCCCGAGACGGCGGCGCGGATGGCGCGCGCCACGGCGATGCCGATGTCCTGGGCGTGCAGCACGCGGAAGGCCGCCTTGCAGTGGGGCCGCGCGATGGCCAGCTGGTCCATCTCCTCGTAGTCGCCCTGCTGGAGGTCGACGATCTCGCGTTCCGACGAGCCGCTGATCAGGATCATCGGGAAGCAGTTGGTGGTGGCGTTGGCCAGCGCGGTCAGGCCGTTGAGGAAGCCCGGGGCCGACACGGTCAGGCAGATGCCCGGCTTCTTCGTCAGGAATCCGGCGATCGCGGCGGCGTTGCCGGCGTTCTGCTCGTGCCGGAACGAGATGACGCGCAGCCCCTCGGCCTGCGCCATGCGGAGCAGGTCCGAGATCGGAATGCCGGGCACGGCGTAAAGGTTTTCGACGCCGTTGAGCTTCAGCGCGTCGATGACGAGCTGGAAGCCGTCCGTCAAAGCAGGCGGCGCATCGAACTGGGATGCGTCCGCGGCTTGGTTCTTGACCGCTGTTGCAGCCGCACTTGACATAACAGTAGCTCCTCCCCGAGCTCCTTAAGGTTCAAGATCGGTCAGTCGAGAAAATCGCAGTGCTTCTCGACATGGGCCGCCAAGTCGAGCGTGTGGTCACGCACGAGCCGTTCGACCAGATCCGCGTCCCGCTTTTTCAGTGCGTCGATGATGTGCCTGTGCTGCACGATCGACCGATGGGCACGGTCATCCTGTTGAATGGTGATCTTGCGGATGGCCCGGATATGGACGAACAGGTTCTCGGTGATCTCGATGATCAGATTGCAGTCCGACGACCGGATGATCGACTGGTGGAACTGGATGTTGGCGTCGGAATATTCGTCGAGATGACCTTCGAGCCCGCCGTCGGTGAAGCCGGTGACCAGTTCCTCCAGGGCCAGGATCTCCGCGTCGGTGCAGCGCTGGGTGACCAGCCGGGCCGCCATGCTCTCCAGGGCCGCCCACACCGTGATCATCTCGATGATCTCGCGCTTGGTCTTGCGGACCACGAAGATGCCGCGCCGGGGGACCGAGCGGACGAAACCTTCCCGTTCCAGCAGCGCCATCGCCTCGCGGACCGGCGTACGGCTGACGCCCAGGGCCTCGCACAGCTGACGCTCGTCGAGCCGGATCTCGCTGGGGTGGTCGTAAATCCCCATCTGCGAGATCGCGCTTTTCAGCGCCGCATAGGCCTTGGTCTTGAAACTCGCCCCCGTATCCAGGGGCTCGACCGCGAACTTCATGGTGTTCATCCCTGTCTCCACCCGTCCCGGCTCTTTTGCTTTTCAGCGCTTCGTCCGGTGTTCGGCTCGGTATTCGCGTTCCGGCCTCTGAATGAAAAATATTGTATACCAGATACGGTCTACCCTACAAGGGACTTTGTGATCAAACGGGAAATTTGTTTTGTCATGCGGGTGCGCGGACGCAACATTCTTGTTGCATCGCAGCAAATCGGCGTGGGGGAGAGGGGGGATTTACCGGCGCGGACTTGGCCCGGTCGTGATGACGAACAGGGCCTTGTAGGTCGGATAGAGTTTTGACCGGCGTGGGCCGCCGATCCACCGTGAATGAAACTAATTTGCCGGTCACTCAACCGTAGGTCGGGTAGAGCGCAGCGGCACCCGACAAGCAGGCGAGTTGGTGTCGGGTGCCGCTTCGCTCTACCCGACCTGCATTTCCGGCCAACCGATTCTTTTTCGGGAAGAGTGTCGGCTATCGACCGCCGGGTTACTCGCCGGGGCGGAGGAGGTCGGGGAAAACGTCGCCCGGCGCCTGGGCGTCCATCAGGCGGTCCATGTAGGCGTCGTGTTGATCCGGCGTCGCGGTATCGATCAACCGTTCCACGTCCGCCGTCAGGGCGCCGAAGCGGCGGGTGAACTGGCGCTTGAGCATGGCGGCCCTGCCCTTGGCCTCGCCCCTGACTTCGCCCCGGGCCTCGCCCTTGGCCTCGCCTCTGGCCTCGCCCTCGGCGACGCCCTTGGCGATGAGTTCCTGTTCCCACTTCTTGATGCGTTCCGCCAGCATGTCCTGAACCTCCTCGATATCCATCGACACCGTCGTGGCCGGCGGGGTGCCGACCAGGCCCGCGACCGAGTGCGCCACCAGATCGCCGAACGCCAGCCGCAGCGTCGCGTGGCCCGGATGGCTCTTGAACCAAGCCACCGCCTGGGCGACCAGGCCGGGCAGGTCGTCCGGCCGGTCGCAGATCTCGATCCGGAACAGCAGCGCCACCAGGCTATCGTGCCGGGCCAGGTCCTCGGCGTGCAGCCGCTTCTCGTCGATCAGATGATAGCGGACCTGCGGCTGCCAAGGCCAGAGCGGCGAGTCCTCGGGCAGCGCCACGAGGTCGGTCGTGGCGGCGGGGCTGTTCCAGCGGGCCTCGCCGGCATAGAGCACGATCGGCAGCAGCGGCGGCAGCCGGCCGCCCGGCGCCAGGGCGCGCCCGTCGATGATCTGCTGCCAGAGCAGGCCGGAATAGACCTGCACCCGCACCGGCATGAACCGCTCCGGGGTCGCCTGGAATTCCAGCAGCAGATAGATGTGGACCATCTCTCCCGCCAGGGTCGGCACGCGCCAGATCACGTCGCCCTCGCGCCGGTCGCCCCAGGCGGCGTGGAACTTGGCGTTGACCCGTTCGAGCCGGGTGAAGTCCAGCAGGGCGGCGATCCCGGCGGGCAGGAAGCCGCGCACGAGCTGCTCGATCATCACCGGGTCGGAGAACAGGCGGTGGTACAGGGAGTCGGAGGCTTGCATGGTCGCGGGCGCCGGTCGGGTGATGGTCGCGCGAACAGCAGCATACTCCCGCAACCATCGGCAAGCCCCGACCTTCTCCCGCGACCTTCTGACCCGGCGCGGTTCATCAGAAGGGGTCTGACCGCCTCGGGTCCGGCCACGCGACCGCGATCAGCATGGGGCGGTCGTGGGCGACGGTGCCGTCCGGCTCCGGCGCGAGGGGCACGGCGACGGCCTTGAGCATGCCGTCCCGCTCGGCGGCGCGGGGGCCGGGCGGGATCGGGCCGGAGGCCGCGGCCTGGGCCGCCGCCGCGTTGAGGGTGAGGCGGCCGATCCGGTCCGCCTGGGCGCGGCTGGCCCAGGCGGTGCCCCGGAAGCCGGCGGGCAGGCCGAGCAGTTCGGCGGCCAGCGGGAACAGGGCGAGGCAGAACGGCGGGTCCGCACGCGGGCCGTCGCGGACCAGGATCAGGCGGCGGCGGAACGGCATCCACAGGCGGCCGTCGATCTCGGACCACCGGCAGCTTCAGCGAGGTCCAGGCGCTCGGCGGCCCGCTCTGGCACGGCGGCAACTCGCGCGCCGGGTCCAGCCGGTTCGTCGGCCGATTCCCCGACATGTGGCGGATCGACGGGCGCCTGTCCAAGAACCGGCTCGCGCGGATCACCGGCGACAGCGTCGGGCTGGTCCAGGTGCAGGGCAGGGACGGCATCGGCAAGACCCTGCTGGCGGAGGAATACGCCCGGCGCTTCGGCGCGGCCTATCCCGGCGGCATCATGTGGTTGAGTGCCGCCAGGGGGCAGGACCTGGGCGCGCAGCGGCAGGGCATCGCCGAAAGCCTCGGCATCGCGACCGCCGGCCTTGGGCCGGACGCGGTCGAGGGCCTGCTGAAGGGCAGGCTGCTGGCCAGGCGGGAAACCTACCTGTGGGTCGTGGACGACCTGCCGCCCGACGCCGATACAGCCGAGCTGAACGCCTGGAGCGCGCCGACCGCCAACGGCGCGACACTGGTTACCACCCGCGGCACCGGGTTGGGCGGTTCGGGCTTCGTCCTCCGGCTGGGGCTTCTGTCGGACGACGAGGCCCATGAGCTTCTGACCGGCCGCCGGCCCGCGCGTGGCGATGGCGAGCGGGCGGCGGCGCGGGAGATCCTGGCCCTGCTGGGCAACCACGCCCTGGCGGTCGACGTGGCGGGTGCCGCCGTCGAGATGCTGGGCTACGCGGGCTTCCGCGACCGGCTGCGCGATCCCGCTGACGACGCGACGGAGCTGGCCGCGGAACTGGCCGGCGACCTGCCGACCGGCCATGCCCGGCAGATCGCGGCCACCCTGCTGGACAGCATCGACCGGCTGGACGCGGCGGGCCTGCGCTTCCTGCACCTCGCCGCCCTGCTGGCCCCGGCACCGATCCCCCTGTCCCTGGCGGCCGATGTCTTCGCCCGGCTGCCCGGCTGCCCGGCGGCGGCGACGGCCTGGCCAAGGCCGCCCGCGCCGTCAAGGCGGCCGCGTGGGAAGCCCTGGCCGAACACATCCCGGGCGGCGGGGAGGATGCCGGCGACGCCGTGTCGGTCCATGTGCTGGTCAGCCGCACCCTGCGCTTCCACAGGGGCGAACCGCCGCCCGCGATGCGCGAGGCGGCCGTGGCCGCGCTGAACGGGCAATGCGGCAGGCCGGTGACATCCGCACCCATGCCGCCCTGCTGCCCCTGGTCCCCCACGCCCGCGCTCTGACCGGGGACCTGCCGGACGCCCCCACAGCCACGCTCCTGTCGTGGCTTGGACGGTTCAATCTTGAGCGGGGAGCTTACGCCGACGCGGAGGTGGACTGCCGCCGTACCTTCGAAGCAAGCAAACGCCTGCTGGGCGACGAGCATTCCGACACCCTGGGCAGCATGAACAATCTGGCCGGAACGCTCTCGGATCTCGGCGACCTTCAAGGCGCGCGGGCGCTGGTAGCCGAGGCGTTGCCTGTGGCGCTGCGCAAGTACGGTCCGGCACCCGAACTTTCACAAAAATTGATCGCTTGGGCCAGATATCTCGGCCTGCCCATGCCGTAATCCGCTGTCCTGCGCTGATCTTCGGATGTCGCCACCGAGCCGCCCCCGGCCGATCGGCGACGCCGACATGTGCAGGCCGGTGGCCGCTTCGGTGAACAACGACGCGAGTCCTCAACCGTAGGTCGGCTAGAGCGAAGCGGCAGCCGACAGCGGCGCGCCGGTTTCGTCGGGTGCCGCTTCGCTTTACCCGACCTACGGGCGACGGGGCCACGCCGGCGGCTGGTCCGATCAGGGTTTCAGCAGGTCGGCGACCGCGGCGAGGAGCTGGCTGTCCCTGAACGGCTTCCCGAGATAGCGGTCGAAGTCGATCCGTCCCGTGACGGCTTCCTCAGTCACCGCGGTGGCCAGGATGATCCTGACCTCTTCCAGGGGCGGGGTGTCCCGGATGCGGCCGACCAGTTCCGCGCCGTCCATCAGCGGCATCATGTAGTCGGTGATGATCAGGTCGGGGCTGAAGCCCTCGAGGTGCCGCAGGGCTCCCACTCCGTTGTAAGCCTCGCGGACCTCGTGCCCGTACCGCGCGAGCAGCGCCGCGTTGGCCATGGTGTTGAGAACCTCGTCATCGACCAGGAGAATGCGCGCCATCAGTCGATCCTCCCGCCGGACGGGGCCTCGTCGTCGATGATGACGCCCCGGCCGTCGATGACGAAGGGCCTGATCGCGGCGTCGAAGGCGCTGTGCCGCATCTTCACCACCGACAGCAGGCGCCGGAGGGTCGAGTCCTTCTCGGCATAGCGCAGCAGCACGACGTTCTCGGCCACCGACGCCACGTCCTCCTGGACGGTCAGCTCCGGCATGAAGAAGTCCCGGGCCTCGGCCGTACACAGCGTCGACGCCTGCTCGGCCCGGAGCAGCAGGGTGAGCGCCGTGAAGAACGCCTCGTTCCGGTTGTCGAACACGGCGGCATTGCCCAGCGCGCCGGCGCCGTCGATGAACACCCGGCGGGCGCCGGAGCCGCGGATCGCGTCGAGCAGCGTGTGGGCCATCTCGTCCAGCAGGGTCTCGGTGCGCGGATACCAGAGCACGCGGACCGCGCCCGAGGCGCACAGGCCTTCGAGGTCGATGCCGAGCCCGCGCGCCTTGTGCATCAGCTCCCCCGGCGCCTCGTAGCAGCTCAGCAGGATACCGCGCTCGGCCGGGGAACATCGGCCCATGAACATCAGCCCGCACGAGGTCTTGCCGCTGCCCGCCGGCCCGGCGACCAGGGTCGTCGATCCCGCCTTCGGGCCGCCGCCCATCATCGCGTCGAGCCGGGGAATGCCCGTGCTGACGCGCTCGACCGGCATGCGGCCGGCATCGACCGGCGTCGCCAACGTCTCCAGCCGGGGCCAGACCTGCAGGCCGGCGCCCGTGATCTCGATCAGGTGGCGCCCCGGCAGGGTCGGGCTGCCGCGGAACTTGTGGACGATCAGGGACCGGACGGCGCGCGCCGAGAACAGATCCTCGCCCAGTTCCAGGATGCCGTCGGCCACCGTGTGCTCCGGGCTGGACGACGGGCCGGTCGCGTTGATGATCAGCAGCATCGTGCATCGGCGCAACGCCGCGTCGCCCTGCAGCGCGTAGAGGAAGCGCCGGAACTCCCGGTCGCACTCGGCATATTCCTGGATGACGTGCAGCCCGTCGATCACCAGCACCGAGGGCTCGAACCTGTGGAGGGCGTCGCGCAGCAGATCGTGGAAGCCCTTGATGCCCTCCTCGATCAGCATCTGGAACCCGTTCACGTAGAAGAGCGGGTCGGGCACCAGCCGGGTGTCGGCGAAACCCAGCGAGGCCAGGTTCTGGAGCATCTGGTCGTGGGATTCCGCGGCCAGGGTGACGTAGACGGCCCGGCGCGCCTCGTGCGCCTGATGGAAGACGATCTGGTTGGCCAGGATGGTCTTGCCGCTTCCGGGCATGCCCTGGAGCACATAGACCCGGCCTTCCGCGAATCCGCCGCCCAGGACGGCATCGAGCCCGCGGATTCCTGACGGCAGCCGCTGCGGGGAGGGTCGATCGGCCATGGGCACCACCGGCGGTCAAGAGTGCGTCATATGCCTTTGCCGAACGGCGCGGCCAGGCATGGGACCAACGCTTACCTTTGGTGCATGTTCCTTCGATACCTGTGTTTCCTGGACGCGGGACGATGCGATGTCAATCCGGGATGGGGCCCGGGACGAGGCCCGGGATGAGGCCGGCGGCCAGGCGGTCGCGGGCGTCGGCGCTCCGGGAAAGCCCCTCCTTCACGGTCGCCCTGTCCTCGGCGGTGCGGTTCTGGCTCATCTTCCGCTTGGCGTCGATCCGGGCGATGGGCAGCCGCACACCGACGATGCCGCGCAGCTGCGCACCTACGAAGTCGGGCGGCGCGTCGCCGACGGCCCAGGGTCGGGGACGCGCCGCCTCGTGCAGGTCGGTCAGGCGCGTGACGACGTCGAGCAGGCGGTCGGGATCGTCGTAGAACTCGACCGGGCCGTAGGCGTGGATCGCCACGTAGTTCCAGGTCGGAACGACCTTCCCGTCCCGGCCCTTGCCCGCGTACCAGGAGGGGGTGACATAGGCGTCCGGCCCCATGAAAATTGCCAGGGCGTCGCCGGCCGGTGCCTCCCTCCACTGGGGATTGGCCTTCGCGACATGGCCATGGAGCGTGCCCATCTCCCCGTCCCGCTCGTCGAGCAACAGGGGCAGCGGCGTGGATATCAATCCGCCGGCCGTGGCCGTGACCAGGTTGGCGAGCCTCGCGGCCCGCATCGTCTCGTGGATGAAGGGCAGGTCGCTCTCGCGGAACGCCGGGGGAATATACATCGGGACCTCCTTGACAGGACGGAGCTTTCCGGAAAACCGGTCCATTCTGAACGGCCACCGCGCATGGACGGCTTCAGGCGATCAGCGTCGCGGCGATCGTGACCATGACGATGCCGATGCCCAGATCCAGCACCCTCCAGGCGCCCGGCCGCGCGAAGACGGGCCGCAGCAGGCGCGCACCATAGCCCAGGGAAAAGAAGAAGAGGAAGGAGGCCGTCATCGCCCCGAGCGCGAAAAGCTCCTTGTCCGCCGCGAACTGCGTGGACACGGAACCAAGCAGCACCACGGTGTCCAGGTAGACATGAGGGTTCAGCCATGTCAGCGCCAGGCAGGTCGCCAGCGTCGCGCCGAGACCGGCGGGAACGGATTCTGCCGGCGTCAGCGCGTTTACCGAGCGGGCCGCCGCCAGGAAGCTGCGCAGGCCATAGGCGAACAGGAAGGCCGCGCCGGCATAGCGCGTCGCCGTTTCGAGCCAGGGTGCCCGGTCGGCGGCCTGGGCGAAACCGCCCACTCCCGCCAGGATCAGCACGGCGTCCGAAACCGCGCAGGTCAGGCAGACCGCCAGGACGTGTTCGCCGCGCAATCCCTGGCGGAGCACGAAGGCGTTCTGCGCGCCGATGGCGACGATCAGGCTGAGGCCCAGCAGAAGGCCGGGGAGGAAAGCGGACAGCATGGCGGACCACCTTGGTTGCGGAGGCGGCTTCACTAGCACGGCGGACCGGATTAGCATGCTTAAAGATAATCAGCTTGATTAAGGGATGCTAATCCGTGCTCGATTACGCCCTGCTCTCCGCCCTGGCGGCCGTCATCCGCACCGGCAGCTTCGAACGGGCAGCACAGCAGCTTCACGTCACCCCCTCGGCGGTATCGCAGCGGGTCAAGCTCCTGGAGGAGAGGCTGGGGGCTATCCTGGTGGTGCGAGGCTCCCCCTGCGTCGGCACGCCCGCGGGGCAGCGCCTGTGCCAGCACGTGGAACAGGTGGCCCTGTTGGAGAGCGAGTTGCGCCAGGAGCTTCCAGGCTTCCGGCACGCCGGGCCGCCGGTGACCGTCCGCATCGCGGTGAACGCCGACAGCCTCGCCACCTGGTTCGTCGCCGCGATGGCCGAAACGCGGGACTGCCTGTTCGACCTCGTCATCGACGACCAGGAGCACAGTGCCGACTGGCTGCGCCGGGGCGAGGTCCTGGCCGCCGTGACGTCCGGCGCCAAGCCGGTGCAAGGCTGCGACAGCACGGCGCTGGGCGCGCTGCGCTACGTCGCGACCGCCAGCCCGGAGTTCGTCGGCCGGCATTTGCCCGAGGGGGTGCATGTCGACTCCCTCGCCCGTGCGCCGTGCCTGACCTTCAACAGCAAGGACCGGCTGCAGACGCTATGGACGCGGCAGGCCTTCGGCACGGAAATCGCGCCGGCCACCCATTGGCTGCCCTCGTCCCAGGCGTTCATCGACGCGGCGCTGGTCGGCCTCGGATGGGGAATGAACCCCGAGATGCTGGTCGCCGACCATCTCCGTCACGGTCGGCTGGTCGCCCTGGTTCCGGACCAGCCGCTCGACGTACCGCTGTTCTGGCAGCGCAGCCGCATCGCGAGCAGCCGCCTGGGCGACATCACGCGAGCCGTCCTCCGCACGGCCGGCGCCATGCTGAAGTGACGGGAAGCTCTATGCTCGTCCTGTCCACGGCGTGCGAAGGCTCTTGCGCGAATTGGAGCTGTGCCCGATCCGGCCGGAGCAGCCGGGTCGATGCGTTGGGCCACGGCCCAACCTAAGATTGACGGCTCGCATCACCTCTGCTCTGCATCAAACCGTAGGTTGGGCCGAGGCCCAACGCATCGCGGCGATGGGATTGTCTCACGCCTGATAGGCGATCCTCAGCGCCCCCCAGTGACGCCCCTTCACCAGGATCGGGGCCGATACGTCCTTCATCAGCTCGAAGGTGCCGCCCATGTCGCGGCGGTAGGCCTGGAGCAGGAAGGGTTCGCGGCTGCGGCCGGCGGCGAGGCCGACGCGGTCGTTGAACATGCGCCGGTTCCGGGAATGGGCGGCGTTCCATCGGGTGTCGCCGGGTCGCTGGGGATGGCGGTACTTGGTGTTGTGGGTCGGGAAATAGCCGTTGCGGTCGATCGCGTTGCAGAAGACGATCCTGTCCGACAGTTCCAGCACCCCGTCCAGGAAACCGACCAGCAGTCGGTCGGCGGCATCGCTGAAGCGGGTGACGCACTGCTCGGGCGAGGTGCCGGGCACGGGCTTGTAGTCCGCGTCGAACAGCGCGTCCAGGGTCAGGGTCCCGGCGTCGATCGCCCCTTCCAGGATCGACGCGACGCGGCCGGCGCCGTCCCGCACCGCGCGGATGAACGGGGTATCGACCGTCTCGACGTCGAGGCGGCTGGACAGGCCGATCAGCTTCTCGCTCGACGCCAGCAACCCGTTCAGGCGGTCGCGGGCCTGGTTGAGGTTGCCGCTGGACTGGGTGACGCCGGCGGACAGCTCGACGATGCGCTGCTCGACCGTGGCGATGCCGGTGCCGATCATGCCGGCGGCGTCCTCGATGCGGTCCTGCTGGCGGTCCACGTCGCCGATGGCGCCGGCCAGCGTCTCCATCAGGTCGCCGATCCGGCCGGCGTCGCCGCCGACCGCCGTCGCCTTCGACGCCGCCCCGGCCCCGCGGGCCGCCAGGGCCTTCACCTGCTCGGTCAGGTAACGCAGGGTCGCGTCGATCTCCTGTGTCGCCACGGCGGTCTTGCCGGCCAGCGCCTTGACCTCGTGGGCGACCACGGCGAAGCCGCGTCCGGCCGATCCGGCGCGCGCGGCCTCGATCGTCGCGTTGAGCGCCAGGAGGTTGGTCTGCTTGGCGATCGCGGCGATCTCCTGCGCGACCTTGCCGACGCGGGCCAGGGCGTCGGTCAGGTCGGCCGACTGTTTGTCGATCGCCGTCACGTCCTCGGTCAGGGTGTGCAGCCCGGCCAGCGCGTCGTCCACCTGCCCGCGCCCTCGGGCCACCTGCTCCCGGGCCTTGGCGGTCACCGCCCGGGCGGCCGCGGCGGCGGCGCTGACATGCCCGGTCCCGGCCGCCATGTCGGCGGCGTCGCCGCGCAGTTCCGCCAGCACCGAGACCTGGTGGGAGATCCGGCCGCTGACATCGTCGACATGGCCGGCCACGTCGGCGAACGCAACGCCAAGACTTCCGATCTCCTGCGCCAACTCCACGATGGCCGTTTCGGTGTTGACGGCCCGATCGGTGCCGACTGACACGCTGTCTCTCATAGATACCCTCCCGTTACAGTCTGGAGTTGACGATGCCGTTCTCCAATTATCTTTTTGGAAGATGGTACCCGGCAGCGGTTAACAGTTGACTCAAAGGCGTCGGAGTCTTTCGGCCTATCCGTATCGGCCGGTTCGTCTTCGGACGACTGGGGGCCACGGGGCTCCGGAGCGCGGCGGCGCTTAACGTGGATCAATTACCCCCGCCGGCAAACCGGTACGATCCGCCCCGGCCCCGCTCGCGGGCACGTGTCAGAAACGGGGGGAAACATGCCGAGAATGAAAGCCGCCATCTTCGTCGAGCCCGGCCGCATCGCGCTAGACGAGAAGCCTGTCCCGGACGTCGGGCCGCTCGATGCCCTGGTCCGGATCACCACGACCACCATTTGCGGCACCGACGTCCATATCCTGAAGGGCGAGTACCCGGTCGCCCGCGGCCTGACGGTCGGGCACGAGCCGGTCGGCGTGATCGAGAAGCTGGGCTCGGCCGTCCAGGGCTACCGGGAGGGCCAGCGGGTGATCGCCGGCGCCATCTGCCCCAGCGGCCACAGCCACGCCTCGCTGTGCGGCTTCCATTCGCAGGACGGCGCCGGGACGGCGCATGGCTGGAAGCCGCTCGGGGGCTGGAGGTTCGGCAACACCATCGACGGCTGCCAGGCCGAGTTCGTGCTGGTGCCCGACGCCATGGCGAACCTCGCCCCGGTGCCCGACGGGCTGAGCGACGAGGAGGTCCTGATGTGCCCGGACATCATGTCCACGGGCTTCTCCGGCGCCGAGCGGGCGGGGATCAGGATCGGCGACACCGTCGCGGTGTTCGCCCAGGGGCCGATCGGCCTGTGCGCCACGGCGGGCGCCAAGCTGTGCGGCGCCACGCTGGTGATCGGGGTGGACACGGTGCGCGAGCGGCTGGAGGCGTCCCGCCGGATGGGGGCCGACCGGGTGGTCGATTTCAAGGCCGGCGATCCGGTGGAGCAGATCATGGCGCTGACGGACGGGCGCGGGGTGGACGTCGCGATCGAGGCGCTGGGCACCCAGGCGACGTTCGAGGCCTGCCTGCGCGTCCTGCGGCCAGGCGGCACGCTTTCGAGCCTGGGCGTCTATTCCACCGACCTGCACATTCCCCTGGGGCCGTTCGCCGCCGGCCTGGGCGACCACACCATCGTCACGTCCCTGTGCCCCGGCGGCAAGGAGCGCATGCGCCGGCTGATGAATGTGGTGGCGTCCCACCGGGTCGATCTCCGCCCGATGGTGACGCACCGCTTCAAGCTGGACGACATCGAGGCCGCCTACGAGCTGTTCTCGCACCAGCGCGACGGCGTCCTGAAGGTCGCCGTAACCCCGTGACGCGTTGCCCGGCCCGTCATCAATGGGCCTGGGCCAGCATGATGCGGAACCGGGCCAGCGCCGCCGCGAGGAACAGGCCGCCGAGGCCGGCCAGCACGAGGAGCTGCGGCCAGACCACCTCCAGCCCCGCGGCCCGGAACAGCACCGCCTGGGACAGCGTGACGAAATGGACGGTGGGGGAGACCTGGATCAGGGTCTCCAACACCGGCGGCATGCCCTCTATCGGCGAAGTGGCGCCCGAGAGCATGTTCAGGATCAGGAAGACCGGGATCGCCATCAGCGCGAACTGGGGCATCGACCGCACCAGGGTGGCGAGCAGGATCCCGAGCGAGGTGGTCGCGAACAGGTAGGCCGCCGCCCCGGCCAGGAACAGCGCCATCGACCCCTCGACCGGGACGCCCAGCGCGCCCTGGACCACGAAGCGCAGCGACAGCCCCGCCGCCACCAGGATCACCAGGCCGTTGGCCCAGATCTTGGCGACGGCGATCTCGCTTGCCCGGACCGGCATGACCAGCAGGTGCTCGATCGTGCCGTGCTCCCGCTCCCGGATGACGGCGGCGCCGACCAGCAGGATCGACAGGATCGTGATGTTCTCCATCACCGCCATGACGGAGTGGAACCAGGCGCCCTCCAGGTTCGGGTTGAACCAGGCGCGCGTCACGGCATCGATGGGAACCGCCGTCGCCTCTCCGCGCGCCTGCAGGAAATCCATCGCCTCCCTCTGCACGATGGCCTCGATGTACCCGGCGCCGACCCCCGCCTGGGTCATCGCCGTGGCGTCGATGTTGAGCTGAAGCTCCGGCTGGCGTCCGCGCAGCGCGTCGGCCTCGAACCGCGGCGGGATGTCCAGCACGAAGGTCCGCTCGCCCCGGTCCATGGCCGGGTCCAGCTCGGCCCGGTCGATCAACGACGGCGGCCGGAAGTAAGGTTGCAGGAAGGCTTCGCGCAGCCGGGACGACAGGGCCGAGTGGTCGCCGTCCACCACCGCGATGCTGGCGTTCTCGATCTCGGTCTTCACCCCGGTCGCCACGCTGTAGACCGAGAAGGAGAAGGAATAGATGATGAAGGCGAACAGCACCTTGTCGCCGGCGAGGCTCGCCAGCTCCTTCAGGCCGAGGCGGAAGACGTTCGATAGCCAGATGGGCATGGTCAACGCTCCTGCTTCCTGAGCAAGCGGCTGGCGATCATCAGGAACCCAACGCCGAACGCGAACAGCATCAGGAATTCGAGCCGGAAATCCGCGAACGGCCGCCCTTTCGCGAAGGTGCCGATGCTGACGTTCTGGAACCACAGGGAGGGGAAGCCCAGCCCGATATAGCGCCCGGCCCCTTCCACCGTGGCCGCGGGATAAAGATATCCCGAGAAATTGATGGCCGGCACGGTGACCAGCACGGCCGTCGCGATGATCGCCGCGACCTGGCTCCTGACGAAGGTCGAGACCACCAGGCCGACCCCCGTGGCGGCGAACACGTAGAGGAAGGCCCCCAGCGCCAGCGCCGCCATGGATCCCTTCACGGTCACGTCGAACAGGACGGCGACCAGCAGGGTAAGCGACAGGAAGCTGAGGAACCCGATCGCGACGTAGGGCGCCTGCTTGCCCAGCAGGAACTCGCCAACGGTCGCCGGAGACGCCTGGAGATTGCTGATCGAGCCGACCTCCCTCTCCCGCACCACGCCCAGCGCGGTCAGCATGGACGGCACGATGATCAGCAGGATCATGATGCAGCCGGGCGTAATCGCGACGGCGCTGCGAAATTCCTGGTTGTAGCGGAACCGCGCCTCGACCTGGACCGGGTACGGCGATACCGCCTCCCCGGCCGTGCGTCGGGCGAGGTCCTGCGCATAGGAGGACACGATGCCGTCCACGTAGCCGCGCGCCGTCTCGGCCCGGAACGGCATCGACCCGTCGAGCAGGAACGCCACCTCCGGCCGGTGGCCGTCCAGCAGGTCGCGGCCGAAGCCGGGCGGAATATCGATGGCGACCCGCAGTTCGCCCGACCGGAGCCGCGTGTCGATCTCGCTTTCGCTGTCCATCGGCGGCCGCTGGTCGAAATAGCGCGACCCCGCGAAGCTTTCCACGAACTGGCGGCTCTCGGCGCTCCGGTCGCGGTCGAACACGGCGAAGGGAAGGTCCTCCACGTCGAAGGTGACGCCGTAGCCGAAGGTGACCATGAGCACGAGCGGGCTGAGCAGGGCGAAGGCGAGCCGGACGGGGTCCCGCAGGATCTCGATCATCTCCCGCCGCGCGAAGGCGAAGATCCGCCCGAAGGACGCGGCGAGCGTCGCATGGTCCGGCGGCTTCGCGTCGGCCGTGGCGGGCGGTGCCGCCGCGGCGCCCTGCCCCGCTTCCTGCCCCGACTCCCCGCCGGCCGCCTCCACCAGGCAGGCGACGAAGGCGTCCTCCAGGGACGCGGAACCCCGCGCCTCGCGGATTTCCCGCGGCGTGCCGACGGCCAGCGTCCGCCCGGCATGCATCAGCGAGATGCGGTCGCACCGTTCCGCCTCGTTCATGAAGTGGGTGGAGACGAAGACGGTGACGCCGTCGCGCCGCGCCAGCTCGCCCAGGTGGCGCCAGAACATGTCCCGCGCCGCCGGGTCCACGCCCGAGGTCGGCTCGTCCAGGATCAGCACCTCCGGCCGGTGCAGGCAGGCGGCGGCCAGTTGAAGGCGCTGGCGGATGCCGAGCGGCAGGCTGTTCGGCCGGGCGTCGGCCACGCCGGCGAGGTCGAACCGCTCCAGCGCCTCGCGGGTGCGCGGCCCGACCTCCGCCGCCGGGATGCGGTACAGCCGCGCGTGCAGATCCAGGTTGGCGCGGACCGACAGCTCCTCGTACAGGGAGAAGGACTGCGACATGTAGCCGACCCGCATGCGCGTCTCCATGTCGCCCGCCGCGACCGGGCGGCCCAGCAGTTCGGCCCGCCCCTCGGTGGCCGGCAGCAGCCCGGTCAGCATCTTCATGGTCGTGGTCTTGCCGCAGCCGTTGGAGCCGAGGAAGCCGAAGATCTCGCCGCGCTCGATCCGGAAGCCGACCCCGTCCACGGCGGTGAAGTCCCCGAACCGGCGGGTCAGCCCCTCCGCCAGGATGGCCGGCGGCGCTCCAGGATCCGGGGTGCGGGGCGGCAGCGGCGTCCAGCCCTCGGCCGGCCGGCCCCCCCTGCCCCGCTGGAGGGCGGCGAAGGCCTCGTCCAAGGTCGCGGCGCCGGTCCGGGCCAGCACCTCGGCGGTCGGGCCGGCGGCCAGGATCGTGCCGCCGTCCATCGCGACCAAGCGTTCGAACCGCTCCGCCTCCTCCATGTAGGCGGTGGCGACCAGCACGGTCATGCCCGGCCGGCCGGCCCGGATGTCGTCGATCAGGTGCCAGAACTGCCGGCGCGACAGCGGATCGACGCCGGTGGTCGGCTCGTCCAGGATCAGCAGGTCCGGATCGTGGATCAGCGCGCAGCACAGCGACAGCTTCTGCCGCATGCCGCCCGACAGCTTGCCGGCGGGGCGGTCGGGAAACGGATGCAGGCCGGTGGCGTGAAGCAGCCGGTCGATGCGCGCCCGGCGGTCCGCCCGGGACAGGCCGAACAGGCTGCCGAAGAAGTCGATGTTCTCGACCACCGACAGGGTCGGATAGAGGTTCCGCCCCAGCCCCTGGGGCATGTAGGCGATGCCGGGCGCCGCCCGGTCGCGGTGCGCGGCCGAGGTCATGTCGCCGCCCAGCACCCGGACGGTGCCCGCCTGCCCCCGCTTGACGCCGGCGATCAGCGCCAGCAGCGTGGACTTGCCGACGCCGTCCGGGCCGACCACGGCGGTCGCCGTGCCGCCGGGGATCTGGAGCGAGACGCCGGCGAGCGCCGCGATGCGCCCGTAGCGGTGCGAGACGCCGTCCAGTGCTACCGCGTCGTCACCGGACATCGGCGGTCTCCGCCCCCTCGGGAGTTGGCGGGAGCTTCGGTGCCAGTTCGGCCGGCCACTCCGCCGCCCGGTCGATCCGGACATAGGCGTTGCCGGTGAGCCCCGCGCGCACATAGTCGCGGTAGGTCTCCAGCAGCTTGGGATCGATCGCCAGCTTGACCCGGTACATCAGCTTCTCGCGCTCGTCGGAGGTCTCGACCGCCTTGGGGGTGAACTGCGCCTCCGCCGCGATGAACGACACCGTGGCCGGCACAACGTAGCTGGGCGCCGCGTCGAGCACGATGCGGGCTTCCGAGCCGTGCGCCACCCGCCCGGCCTGGCCGGTGGGCAGGAAGATCGTCATGAAGACGTCGGTCAGGTCCAGGACGGTGACGACCCGCCCTCCCGCCCCCAGCACCTCGCCCGCCCGGGCGAGCCGGTATTCCACCCGGCCGGAGACGGGGGTCTTCAGGGTCATGTCGGCGATGGTCGCCTCGATCTGGGCGACCTGCGCTTCGGCTGCCTCCCGTGCGGCCTTGGCGTCCCGGACGGCGGCCCTGGCGCCGAGGATCTGGGCCTTGGCCACCTCGTTCTGCGCCCGGCGCCGGTCCACTTCGGCGGTCGAGACGGCGGCGCGCCGTTCCAGCTCCACGACGCGGCGCAGTTCGACCTCGGAAAGCTGCTGCTCCGCTTCGCGGATCGAGACCTCCGCCTCGGCCTTGCCGATGCCCTCGACGGCGCGCCGGACGGCGGCCTTCGCCGCGAGGAGCTGGGCCTGGAGTTCCGTGACGTCCATGCGGGCCACGATGTCGCCGGCCTTGACGGCGTCGCCCTCGCGGACGTGGATCTCGGCGACGCGGCCGGCGAGCTTGGTGGCGATGTCGACCCGTTCGACCTCGATCCGGCCGTTGGCCGACGCCAAGCCGGCCGGCAGGGCGCGGGACTGCTGCGTGTCCCAGTAGGCATAGCCGCCGGCGGCGATCCCGACGACGGCGAGCAGGGCGAGAAGAGGTGCGGCGCGCATGAAGACCATTGTGCTGGTTGCGGGGGCGGTACGGCTGTCTTCGGCGGAATCCTGCCCGGGTGTCCGCGCCCGGTCATTGCTTCAGGTCAAAGGCCGGCGGGCGTCTTACGGTTGACAGGCCCGGTGCGAGGCGACCATCCTCGACCCGACTGGGCCGCTCCGCAAGGGTCCGAAGCATGTCCGAACGCCGTACCGCGATTCCCTCCTATCCGACTTTCGACGAGTTGCGCGCCCGCCGTCTGGCGGAGCTGCGCGCCGCCGCCCTGGACGTGGAACTTGCCCTGGCCGACGCCGGCTTCACCGGCGACGTGATCCCGGAGCGCTTCCTGTCGCCGTCCCTCAGAAACCGAATCGCGGAGCGGGGCCGCGATCCCGGCGCTCTGGGCTGACACCGGGTGCGACCTGGAGGCGGCGCCCCGACCGCTGCTTTGCGGGCGATGGGCGCGGCTTCTCCAACAGGTCTTCCCGCCACTCCGACTTGATAGGCCGAGCGACGACGCCGACCGCCCGACAGGCGGGAAGGCGCGCCGGAACTCTTCGTAGCCGCCCTGCGACATCAAACCGTCTGCCCAGACGCGCCGATGGATCGTACCGCATTGCAGCAAGCTACGAATTGGAAATGATATGTCCGACTCAATTTACGCCAGGGTTCGCCGGAACCCGAACTACCAGGTGCTGGTCAGGCGGCGCGGGCGCCTCGCCGCCGTGCTGTCCGCGCTGGTCCTGGTGTCCTACTACAGCTTCATGATGGTCGTGGCCTTCGCGCCCGGCCTGCTCGGCCGCCCGCTGGGCGAGGGCGCCACCCTGTCGGTCGGCGTGCCGATCGGCGCGGGGATCATCGTCGTGTCCTGGCTGTTGACCGGCGTCTATTCCTACTTCGCCAACGGCCCCTTCGACGACCTGACCAACGACCTGATCCGGGAGACGGCGGAATGAGGCGCCTGCTGTCCCCCGTCGCGGCCATGGGCCTCGCGGCCCTCGCCCTGGCGGCCCCCGCGCTGGCCGCGCCCGCCGACCTGGGCGGGGCGGAGAAGCAGGCGGTGAACGTGACGGCCATCGTCATGTTCTTCATCTTCGTCGTCGGCACGCTCGGCATCACCTACTGGGCGGCCAACCGCACCAAGTCGGCGGCCGACTTCTACACCGCCGGCGGCGGCATCACCGGATTCCAGAACGGCTTGGCGATCGCCGGCGACTATATGTCGGCGGCGACGCTGCTGGGCCTGTCGAGCCTGGTGTTCGCCACCGGGTTCGACGGCTTCATCTATATCATCAGCTTCTTCGTCGGCTGGCCGATCATCCTGTTCCTGATCGCCGAGCGGCTGCGCAACCTGGGCCGCTTCACCTTCGCCGACATCGCGTCGTACCGGCTGGACCAGACCAAGGTGCGGACCTTCGCGGCCATCGGGTCGCTGACGGTCGTCTGCTTCTACCTGATCGTCCAGATGGTCGGGGCGGGCCAGCTGATCAAACTGCTGTTCGGCCTGGATTACGCCGTCGCGGTGATCGTGGTCGGCGTGCTGATGGTGGTCTACGTCACCTTCGGCGGCATGATCGCCACCACCTGGGTGCAGATCATCAAGGCGGGGCTGCTGCTGGGCGGAGGGTCGCTGCTCGGGCTGCTGGCCCTGTCGCGCTTCGGCTTCGACCTGGACTTCATGGCGGCCCAGGCGGTCGCCTCCCACAAGGCCGGGATCAAGATCATGTCGCCCGGCTCGCTGCTGGCCGACCCGGTCTCCGCCGTGTCGCTGTCGCTGGGCCTCGTGTTCGGCACGGCCGGGCTGCCGCACATCATGATGCGCTTCTTCACCGTCCCCAACGCGAAGGAAGCGCGCAAGAGCGTGTTCTACGCCTCCGGCTTCATCGGCTTCTTCTTCCTGGTGGTCGGTATCCTGGGCCTGTCCGCGATCACCATCGTCGGCACCGACCCGCAGTTCTTCGAAGGCGGCGTGATCGGCGGCAAGATCATCGGCGGCGGCAACATGCCGGTGATGCACCTCTCCAAGGCGCTGGGCGGCGACCTGTTCCTGGGCTTCCTGTCGGCGGTGGCGTTCGCGACCATCCTGGCGGTGGTGTCGGGCCTGGCGCTGGCGGGAGCCTCCGCGATCTCCCACGACATCTATGCCCGGGTGATCCGCAAGGGCAAGGCGACCGAGAAGGAGGAGATGCGGGTCTCCAAGATCGCCTCGCTGGTCCTGGGCGTGCTGGCCGTGGTGCTGGGCATCCTGTTCGAGAAGCAGAACGTCGCGTTCCTGGTCGGCCTGACCTTCGGCATCGCGGCCTCGGCCAACTTCCCGGTGCTGATCCTGTCCATGTACTGGAAGGGCCTGACCACCCGCGGCGCGCTGCTGGGCGGCCTGACCGGGCTGGTCTCGGCGGTGGTCTGCGTCGTGCTGTCCAAGGCGGTGTGGGTCGTCGTGCTGGAGAACCCGGCGCCGATCTTCCCCTACGAGCACCCGGCCCTGTTCTCCATGACGCTGGCCTTCCTGGTCACCGTCGTGGTGTCCAAGCTGGACCGCAGCGCGTCGGCGGAAAAGGAGCGGGCCGCGTTCGACGACCAGGAGGTCCGCTCGCAGACCGGCATCGGCGCCTCGGCGGCGGTATCGCACTGACGGGTTGGGACCGACCGATCCGGGCCGGTGCCGGCACCTTGTTCTTTCGGGCGAACGGGAGCATTTTCGTCGGGGATGACGGAGGTATCGATGGCAACGGTTATCGACGGGATCGACGTATCGTCCAGGCCGACCCTCAGGTCGGTCGCCGAGACGATCCGCGCCAACGGCGACCGTTTGCATGATGCCGGCATCGGGCGGATCGTCGTGTTCGGATCGGTGGTCCGGGGTGAGGACAGCGAGGACAGCGACATCGACGTGCTCATCACGCCCCTGCCTTCCGTGATTGTCAGCGGCCTCCGCCTGGCCGGGTGGAGGAATCTGCTGACGGAAATGCTGGGGCGCGAAGCTGACGCGGTCGCGGACGAATTCCTGCGGGATGCCGTCCGTACCTCCGCCGAGGCGGAAGGCGTGGAAGTCTTCCGTGCGGTGAGGGGCGCCTGTTGCAAAAGCGCCGAAACTGCCCGGCGGCTTGCAGCGTTCCGGGAAACAACCGGGGACCGGACAACGGGAGCTGTCGCCGACCTTCTGGCGGAGTCCCGGCGCAACCGCATGGACCGACTGGCCGGATTTGCCGGCGTCATGTAACGGGAGCCGTCCTCTTTGGTGCGGGTTGTGCGCATCAATCGCGAGCCTGTGGTGACAGCTTATGGAAGCATCATGCCGCCGGACGACTGGGCAAAGCAGGCTGGGGCACGTTGATCCCAAGCCTGCCTTTTGCCGAGGGGTTAGAGCGGTCCCCGATCAGGTTGAACCCCTCCGATCCTCGCAGCCGGCCGTTCCACTCGCCGCACTGTGTTGCGCCATGGGCGCAACCTACGGCTCAATGCAGGGCGAAGGTGATGCGGGCCGACGATCGTAGGTTGCGCCCATGGCGCAACGCATCGGATCAGCTGTCTCGGGCGGATCGACCTGTTCGGGTACAGCTCTAGTTTCCGGACGGCCGCGGGTCAGGCGACGGCCTTGACGATCTCCTCCGCGACCTTCTTGGCGTCGCCGAACAGCATCATGGTGTTGGGGCGGAAGAAGAGTTCGTTGTCGACGCCGGCGTAGCCCGAGGCCATGGACCGCTTGATGAAGACCACCGTCTTGGCCTTCTCCACGTCCAGGATAGGCATGCCGTAGATCGCCGAGGTCGGGTCGGTTTTGGCGGCAGGGTTGGTCACGTCGTTGGCGCCGATCACGAAGGCCACGTCGGTCTGGCCGAAGTCGCGGTTGATCTCCTCCAGCTCAAGCACCTCGTCGTAGGGCACGTTGGCCTCGGCCAGCAGCACGTTCATGTGGCCGGGCATGCGGCCGGCGACGGGGTGGATGGCGTAGCGGACCTCGACGCCCTCCTTCTTCAGCAGGTCGGCCATCTCGCGGAGCGCGTGCTGGGCCTGCGCGACCGCCATGCCGTAGCCCGGCACGATCACCACGGACGAGGCGTTCTTCATGATGAAGGCGGCGTCCTCCGCCGAGCCGGCCTTGACCGTGCGGTCGCCGGCCGGGCCGCCTGCGGCGGAAGAAGCCGCGCTGTCGCCGCCGAAGCCGCCCAGGATGACGTTGAAGATCGACCGGTTCATGCCCTTGCACATGATGTAGGACAGGATGGCGCCGGAAGACCCGACCAGCGCGCCGGTGATGATCAGCAGGTTGTTCTCCAGCGTGAAGCCGATGCCGGCCGCCGCCCAGCCGGAATAGCTGTTCAGCATCGACACCACCACCGGCATGTCGGCGCCGCCGATCGGCAGGATCAGCAGGAAGCCCAGGGCCAGCGCCAGCAGCACGATGACCCAGAGCGCCACGGTGGAGTTGGAGGCGCACAGCCAGACGATGGCGAGCACCAGCACGACGCCCAAACCGGCGTTCAGCATGTGCTGCATGGTGAAGACCAGCGGCTTGCCGCTGACCAGGCCCTGGAGCTTGGCGAAGGCGACCAGCGAGCCGGTGAAGGTGATGGCGCCGATCGCGACGCCCAGCGCCATCTCGATCAGGCTGCCGGTGCGGATGGCGCCCGAGGTGCCGATGCCGTAGGCTTCCGGCGCGTAGAACGCCGCGATCGCGACGAACACCGCCGACAGGCCGACGAGGCTGTGGAAGGCGGCGACGAGCTGCGGCAGGGCCGTCATCTCGATCCGGCGGGCGATGACGGCGCCGATGGTGCCGCCGATCGCCAGCCCGACCAGGATCAGGGTGATCGACAGTCCGGAGACGAGGCCCGGCAGCATCAGCGTGGTGACGATGGCGATCACCATGCCGGCGATGCCGTAATTGTTGCCCTGGCGGGAGGTCTCGGGGCTGGAGAGGCCGCGCAGCGCCATGATGAAGCAGATGGCGGCGACGAGGTATGCCAGCGGGGCTAGTGTGGCCATGTTGGTTCAGGGCTCCGTTGTCAGGTCGTCTTCTTCTGCTTCTTCTTGTACATCGCCAGCATGCGCTGGGTGACGATGAAGCCGCCGAAGATGTTGACCGAGGCCAGGATGACGGCGAGGAAGCCAAGCATCGTGGAGAAGGTGAAGCCGGCCGTGCTGCCGGTCGCGATCAGCGCGCCGACGATGATCACGGAGGATACCGCGTTGGTGACGCTCATCAGCGGCGAGTGCAGCGCCGGCGTCACCCGCCAGACCACGTAGTAGCCGACGAAGCAGGCCAGCGCGAAGACCGTCAGGCCGGTGATGAAGAAATTATGCTCGGCCATGGGCTCACGCTCCGGCGTTTGCGGGGTGGGGGGCGGCCGGGGCTGTCGCGAAGGTCGGATGGACCACCGCGCCGTCGCGGGTCAGGGCGATCGCCTTGACGATCTCGTCGTCCCACGGCAGGGCGAACTTCTTCTCGGCGTCGAAGCACAGGTTCAGCAGCGCCAGCAGGTTCTTGGCGTAAAGCATGGAGGCGTCGACCGCGATCCGGCCCGGCACGTTGGTGTGGCCGACGATCTTGACGCCGTGCTTCACGACGATCTCGCCGGGGACGGAACCCTCGACATTGCCGCCGGATTCGACCGCCAGGTCCACGATCACCGATCCGGGCTTCATGCTGGCGACCATGGCGTCGGTCACCAGCCGCGGGGCCGGGCGGCCGGGGATCAGGGCCGTGGTGACGATGATGTCCTGCTTCTTGATCGTCTCGGCGATCAGGGCCGCCTGCTTGGCCTGGTATTCCTTGCTCATCTCCTTGGCGTAGCCGCCGGAGGTCTCGGCCTGCTTGAACTCCTCGTCCTCGACCGCGACGAAGCTGCCGCCCAGGGACTGGACCTGTTCCTTCACCGCCGGCCGCACGTCGGTCGCCGACACCACGGCGCCCAGCCGCCGCGCGGTCGCGATGGCCTGGAGCCCGGCGACGCCGACGCCCATGATCAGGGCGCGGGCCGGCGGCACCGTGCCGGCCGCCGTCATCATCATGGGGAAGGCGCGGCCGAACTCGTAGGCCGCGTCCAGCACGGCGCGGTATCCCGCCAGGTTCGCCTGGCTGGACAGCACGTCCATGGACTGCGCGCGGGTGATCCGGGGCACCAGCTCCATCGCCAGCGCGGTCACGCCCGCCTCGGCGTAGGCCGGCAGCAGGTCGCGGGAGCCGTGGGGAT
The DNA here is from genome assembly GCF_016765655.2 of Skermanella mucosa. Classification (NCBI taxonomy): domain Bacteria; kingdom Pseudomonadati; phylum Pseudomonadota; class Alphaproteobacteria; order Rhodospirillales; family Azospirillaceae; genus Skermanella; species Skermanella mucosa. Next base: position 404,256 of record NZ_CP086108.1, on the reverse strand, counting down.
TCAGGATGCCGGCCAGGACGGCGCCGCGCTTCATCAGCGGAAGCTCGTCCTCCAGCGGGCGCTGTACCTTCAGCACGACGTCGGCGTCGGCATAGGTCGCGGCGGGGTCCGGCGCGATCTCGGCGCCGGCATCGGCGAAGGCCTGGTCGGGGATGGAGGCACCGTCGCCGGCGCCGGTCTCGACCACCACGTCGGCGCCGAGAGCCTTGTATTTCTTGACCGTGTCCGGGGAGGCGGCGACCCGCCGCTCAGAGGCGCGCCGCTCCTTCGGGATTGCTATCTTCATGGGGTGCTGCTCCTCCGCGATGCTTGTTCTTGCCTCCGCGCCGCCGGGCAGAAGCCGGGCGCAAAGGGGGCCTTGCCGCGGCCGGGGGAAAGGCCGCGGGAGATGGATTCCTGACGGGAACGACGGGGTGGGCGGCCTTAAGCGGCCATCAACTCGCGCAGATGGGCCGCGAGGCTCTCGGCCAGCCCGTCCATGGAATAGCCGCCTTCGAGCACCGAGACGACGCGGCCGTCGCAGTGGCGCCGGGCCACCGCCATCAGCTCGCGGGTCGCCCAGGCGAAGTCGCCGGCCTCCAGGTTGATATGGGCCAGCGGGTCGCGCCGGTGGGCGTCGAAGCCGGCGGAGATCATCAGCAGGTCGGGCTTGAAGGCCTCCACCGCCGGTAGCACGAAGTCCTTCATGCCGCGCCGGAACTCCGCGGACCCGGTGAAGGCGGCCAGCGGCACGTTGACCACGTTGTCGTGGCGGCCCCGCTCCTCGCGCGCTCCGGTGCCCGGATAAAACGGCCATTCATGGGTCGAGGCGAAGAACAGGTCCGGCTCATCCTCGAACATGGCCTGGGTGCCGTTGCCGTGGTGGACGTCGAAATCGACCACCGCGACCCGCTTGACGCCGTGCCGCTTGCGGGCGTGCTCGGCGCCGACCGCGATGTTGTTGAAGACGCAGAAGCCCATGGCGCGGGCCGGCTCCGCGTGGTGGCCGCACGGCCTGACCGCGCAGAAGGCGTTGTCGGCGGCCTTCTCGCCCACCACGGCGTCGACCGCCGCGCAGACGGCTCCCGCCGCGCGCAGGATGGCCGAGCGGGACGTGGCGGACAGGACGGTGTCGGGGTCCAGGTGGACCCGGCCCTGGCTGGGCACGGCCGCGAGCACCGCGTCCACGTAGGGGCGCTCGTGGACATGGGCCAGCTGCTCGACGGTCGCCTCGGGCGCCTCGCGCTGGTCGAGCTGGCGGAAGTCGCCGGAACCCAGCACGTCCCAGACGGTGTCGATCCGGGCCGGGCATTCGGGATGCCCCATGCCGGTGTCGTGCAGGCGAAAATCGGGATGGGTGAAGATCAGGGTGGTCATCGCTGCACCGGGCCGGGGGTCTGCGGGAAAAGGGTCACGGTCGCGGAAAAGGCGGCCGGGAGGCGGAACGTCGGTTCCGCCTCCCGGTCCGTCTCAATGCGCCAGTTCCTGGGGGGCGAGTTCAGGGGCGGGAGCCTTGTCTTCCCGCTCCAGCTCGCCCAGGCGGATGCCGATGAAGTCGCGCACGCCGACCAGCCCGACCAGGGTGAAGCCGTCGAGCACCGGGACGTGCCGGATATGGTTGTCCTGCATCAGCTTCAGCACATGGTGCAGGCCGTCCGTCGGCGCGCAGGTGATCAGGTTGCGGCTCATCAGGTCCGACACCTTCATCTGCATGACCTTGCCGCCGTGCTCCAGCATGGCGCGGACGATGTCCCGTTCCGAGAACATGCCGACGACGGTGTTGCCTTCGGTCCGGCAGACATCCTTGACGACCAGCGCGCCGATGTTTTCCGCCTTCATCAGCTTGGCCGCGGTCTCCACCGTCTCGCCGGTTCGGACGGTCACGATGCGATGGTTCTTCGAGCGGAGAACGTCTTCTACCCTCATGACATTTCCTCCAGTTTTGCGACGGAGCGGAGCCCTTGTGCCGGGATTTACCCCGCCGGGCTTTACTGTGCCGCCACCGCCGGCTGTTCCGCCGGTTCCGGCCGGCGGGTCCGCGTGTAGCAGCCGGCCATTTCGCCGCGCTGCTTGACCAGCGCCAGCACGACGTCGATCGTCGGGGTCGCCACTCCGACCATCCGTCCCATTTCCTGGACGACGGTCAGCAGCGGATCGATCTCCATCGGGCGGTCGCGCTCGAGGTCCTGGAGCATCGACGTCTTGTGCGCGCCGACGGCGCCCGCGCCGTTGATCCGGCGTTCCACGTCGACGCGGAAATGCACGCCCAGCCGGTCGCCGATCTCCTTGGCCTCCAGCATCATCGCACGGGCGACGGCGCGAGTCTCGGGATCGGACGTGATAACGTCCAGCGTCGCATGGGTAAGCGCGCTGATCGGGTTGAAGCACAGGTTGCCCCACAGCTTCAGCCAGATCTCATCGCGGATCTTGTCCAGGACGGGAGCCCGCAGCCCGCCGGCGGTCAGCGCCTCGGAGAGCTTCACGATGCGGTCGGAAGAGCTTCCGTCCGGCTCGCCCAGGCTGAACTTGTCGCCGTAGACATGCTTGATCACGCCCGGCTCGACCACCTCGGTCGCGGGATAGACCACGCAGCCGATCGCCCGCTCCGGCCCGAATTCCTTCCACTGCAGGCCGCCGGGATCGACGCTCTCGACCACCCGGCCCTCGTAATCGCCGCCGTGCTTGTGGAAATACCAGTAGGGGATGCCGTTGACCGCGGTCACGATCGCCGTGTCCGGCCCCAGCAGCGGCTTGATCGACGGGATCGCGCCGGTGACGGAATGGGCCTTCAGCGCGATGATCACGTAATCCTGGGGACCCAGCGCAGCCGGATCGTCGCTGCAGGTGGGGTGGACGGTGTCCTCGCCCTCTTCGGTGATCAGCTTGACGCCGTTTTGCTGCATGGCCGCGAGGTGCGCGCCGCGCGCGACCAGGCTGACGTCGGCACCGCCCTGGTGCAGGCGCACGCCCATGTAACCGCCGATGGCGCCCGAACCGAAAATGCAAATCTTCATGAGCGTCTCTCCCTTGAGGTTACCGGCCCGTTTTCCCGTGGCCCTCGATCTTTTTATGGCGATCTTTGTTGCGCGGATGGAGTCAGCCCCGCGTCGTTCCCTGGATCTTGGTATACATTATACTGTGTGTCAACAACATTCCGGTTCACGCCCGGGGCCTCTCCCGGGCATCCGCGCCGCCCAATGCCGAAGGAACCCTGGGTCAATGCGCCCATTGTAGGAGCATTGCGGTAGGGCGTATGAAACGCTAGAAGGACATGACCGAGAAGTATATTGTATTACTGATGCGGTCGGCCAAATCCAGCCTGCGCACGGGACGGGCGATTCAGGGACGCCGGGCGGCTTGGCTCAACCAGATAAGTAGAGGGTGACAGTCAATGACTGGTCCGACGTTGAACGTTCAGCCGCTGGATACCAGCACCAGTTTTCGCACTCAGGTCTATCATGCCCTGAAGCAGGCGATCACGGAGATGGATATCTACGACCACAAGACGGAGATCCGCCTGGACGAACGTCAGGTCAGCGAAAAGCTGGGCGTCAGCCGCACCCCGATCCGCGAAGCCATGACCCTGCTGGAGCAGGAAGGCTTCGTCCGCTCCCAGCCGCGCCGCGGCATCTTCGTGATCCGCAAGACCAAGCGCGAGATCCTGGAGATGGTCACGGTCTGGGCGGCGCTGGAGAGCATGGCGGCCCGCATCGCCGCCGAGAAGGCCTCGGACGAGGATTTCCGGTCGTTGCGCGAACTGTTCAGCGACTTCGAGGGCAAGAAGCCGACCGAGCACGTCAACGAGTACAGCGACGCCAACATCGCCTTCCACAAGGCGATCATCCGCATGAGCGGCTGCCAGCTGATCCAGGAGATCACGGACAACCTGTTCATCCACATGCGGGCAATCCGCAAGCTGACGATCGGCCAGGACAACCGGGCGGAACGCTCCATCATCGACCACAAGAACATCATCGACGCCCTGGAACGCCGCGACGCGGCCGCCGCCGAACAACTCGTCCGCGACCACACCCTCGGGCTGGCGAAGCACATCGAGAAGCACGGCAACTTCCTGGACTGAGGGTGACCCATCCGAGCTTGATCCTCCGGCCGCTTCCGGAGACCCGGACGCACTGCCGGAGCTAAAGCGGCCGGGAGAACAAGCGATCGTCGAAGACGGATTCCGTGGCTTCGATCATGGATACCCCTGCGGCATCGGGGTGTCCTGGATTGATCAGGATGTTGGTCTCGACCGGAATGATGACGGAGGGAACGAGGAGAACCGCCGAGCGCTTCTCCGTAAGCCAGGCTGTACCGAAACGCCGGGACTCATGCTCGTTCGCCAGAACCGGGCTGTCTGGCGACAGCCTTTCCGCCGCCGCGTAGACGATCGGATGACCCTTCTCGTGCCAGCGTCCACTCGCATGCAAACCACCGATACCCTGAAGTTCGGTGTATCGGCTCAGACGCCAGACGATCAAGATCAGGCGGCCATACCGTGTTCAATACGAACCAGCATGTTCTCGACTTCCCTGCCGCCCTGTTCAGTCCTTAGCATGTCGACGCACGTCTTGCCGTCGAACGCGTTTTTCGGCTTCCTCATCCATCGCCATGCCTTCTCGGGATCGCCGAACACCTTCCTCGCCCGGTTCGCAATGCGGATCAACCTGACTGCACAGTCGCTCTCGCCAGGAGTGAGGCGATCTTCGCGAGGCAATTCGCCACCATATACAAGCTGGAATGTTTCAGGGAGCGTATACCCGGCCTCCGCGACTTGAGCCAGCACGCCGGCTGGCAGTCGGGATGTCACGCAGTTGGCGAGTTCCCGGTCGTCCAACTCAGCGATGCGCGGCACGGCTGTTTCCGTCAATCCGGTGCATCCCGATCTGCCTCGGTATGTCGCCCTTTCCGAGCAAAGCGCTGAGATCCTCATTCATGGTGGGTCCCAGGAGCCACCGGAGGATTATGATCGCGCGAGCGTGATCGGTAAAGTTTTCCCTTTAACAGGACGGAGGCTTTTGAGAAAGCCGGAATCCCCCGGCGGCCGGGCCGCCGGGGGTGGAGCGCTACGGCCTCACGGCTTGGCGGCCGCGTGGCTTGAGCCGTGTCCGTGGCCGTGGGCGGTGCCGCCCTGCCCGTCCGGGAGGACGATGCTGATGTTCTGCATCATGCCCTGGTCCTCGTGGTCCAGGATATGGCAGTGCAGGACGAACTCGCCGATGTAGCGGCGGTAGCGGGTGCGGATGAAGATCTTGTACTCACCGGTCGGCGGGTTGGTCAGGCCCGAGGTGATCAGGCTCTTGACCCAGAGCGTGTCCTTCCAGACCCCCTTCAGGCCAGGATATTGCGGGTCCGCCGTGGTCTGGCCGGAACTGTCCACCGCTCCCGCGACGCTGACGTCCTTGCCGTTCGGGTCCAGGATCTTGACGATCTGGAACGGGTTGACGTGGATGTGGAACGGGTGGCTGACGAAATAGGAGCGCAGCTCCCATTCCTGCACGCCGCCCAGCGGCAGCTTGCGGTCGATCCGGGTCGGGTCGTAGGGGACGGCGCCTTCGGGCACCAGGTTGCCGTTGGCGTTCTCGACCACGTCGAAGTCCTCGCCGACCTCGAAGGTCGTCGGGTCGTTCGAATAGGTGTTGATGAAGAACACCAGCTTCTCGCCGCTCTGGACCTCGGAGTCCTCGATCGTCGGATGGGGCACGAACCGGGTCAGCTTCAGCCCGTCCTTCAGGCCGGCGATCACCTCGTCCCGCACCTTGCCGGCATAGACCTTCTGCGCGGCGGCGACCAGCTGCTCGGTCAGCGCCTTGGTCACGTCGGTCACCGGGGCCTTGTCCTTCGGCCGCTCCGAGACCTCGACGAAGCCCAGGATCTCGCGGCCCGACGCGGCCTCGCTGACATTGCCCGCGGCCGAGGTCGCGACCTCGCTGATGCAGTAGCGGCCCGGTTCGGGGAAGACGACCAGCAGGTCGTTGCGGTAGCCCGGCTGCAGGGTCGTCGCGGTCACCGTCTGCGCCTGGGCCATGGTCAGGCCGTCGGACGCGACGATCTGGTACGGCACCGGGGCGCCGCCGCAGGTCTCCTCGACGAACCTGTCGCTGTCGGACGCCTTCAGGCGGAGCTGCGCCACCGGACCGATGTCGCGCGACACCTTGCGGAACTGGACCGTGATGGTCTCGCGCACGCCCGCATGGACCAGCCGCCAGCGCTCCGCCTGGCCGGCCATCGGCCCGCGGAACTCGGGCAGGACCACGCCGTTGATGCTGGTCCAGCGGCCGGACGCCGCCCAGGTGCCCGGACCGAACTGCTCGTAGCTCTCGATGACGCCGACCTCGCCGGGCAGGCAGGTCCAGTCGACGTTGCCGTCGGCATCGACCTTGATCTTCCCGTCGGCGCCGGTGCAGGCGTACTGGATCTGCTGGAAGACCAGCAGCTGCTCGGGCATGGCGCCGCCGTCGGGCTTGACCAGCAGGGTGTCCAGGTCGCCGTTGACCGTCTCGGTCGGCTTGCGGTCGCCACGCACGATCAGCGCGCCGGCCATGCCGCTGGAAACCTGCAGCGCGGTAGAGCCGTGCAGGTGCGGGTGGTACCAGAAGGTGCCCGAGGGATGGTCGGGCGGGATATTGTATTCGTACTGGAAATCGACGCCGGGAAGCAGCTTGACCAGCACGTTGTCGCTGTTGCCGGTCGGGCTGACCCACAGGCCGTGCGAGTGCAGGTTGGTGCCGTTGAAGCAGTGCGGCTTGTTGGTCGGGATCGTCGCGTCGAAGCAGTCGGGGTCCGCCGGCAGCCGGTTCTTCAGGTTGACCCGCACCGTGTCGCCCGGCGTCGGCGCGATGAACGGCCGGTCGGGGCTGGTGTCGGTGCCGACATATGTGCGCAGATGCACCGGCTGGTCGACACCGGTCGAAGGATTGTACAGGGTGCTGTCGACATACTTGATGGTGAGGTCGTACAGCCGCTCGCTGCCGCGGCGGGGGCCGGGGGTCGGCAGCTTCAGCAGGGAGGCGATGGACGGCGGCGATGCCGCCTCGCCGAGCACCGGCGGATTGGCGAAGACCCGCTTGGATGGTGCCGCCTGCGCGGCGGCATCCGACGCGGTGCCGAGGACGGCGGCCGTCGCGACGGCCAGCGCCGCGATCATCGCGGCGCCCGGTCGGCTGACAGGTGATTTCCTGGAAAGACGTTGCACTATGACCCTCCCCTGACCGGGAAAATGACCGAAAGCAAGGCAACATCCGTCCGCCGGCCGCACCCCGGGGTAGAGGGCGGCCCGCACGGCCGGTTTATTGAATACTATAATATTCAGGTAAAAGTTGTTGCCGATCGAACGTAATCCCATTGCCGGTTCGCGGCAACGGGAATGATCGGCGTCGGGCGTGCCGGTCGAGCGCTCGCCGGGAACGGGCGGCTCAGAAGCTCAGTTGGAGACCGAGCAGGAGGATGTCCGCGGTGTTCCGGCTTTCGGCCCCCTCGAAATCGACCCGGGAGCGGACATAGTCGGCCTGGAGCGACAGTCCGGGCGCCAGTTCGTAGTTCACGCCGATGCCGGCCGCCCACGACTTGTCGTCGTTGATGTCCCAGGCCTGGACATACTGGGCACCTATGCTGAACGGACCGGCTGAATAGGTCGCCCCGACGTTCCATTGCCGGCCCAGGCTGTTGAAGCCGTCGAAATCGCCGAACCCGCCGCCCACCGTGAAACTCGCGACCTCGACCTGGACGCCCGCGAGCCAGGCGGTGAAATCCTCGAAACCCTCGCCGTAGCCCCTGCCGTTCATCAGCGCGGCGCTGCCGATGACCGTCATGTCCCCGTCCAGGAACTCCCTCTGGTAGTTCATCGCCAGGGCGACGACGTCCCGGTATCCGCTCTCCTCCTCCGTGTCCTCTTCCTCTTCCTCTTCTTCCTCATCATCCGGATCTTCTTCCCCCGGCACCACCACGTCGGGCGTCTCGGGGTCGGGATCGATCACGGGCGGCGTTTCGGGGTCGGAAGAGGGGTCTTCCGGATCAGGCTGCCCGGGGTCGGGATCACCGTCATCCTCCTCGCCGTCGTCTTCCGGTTCCTCCCCGGCGCCATCGTCTTCCCCGTCGTCCTCGTCTTCACCGTCGTCCTCGTCCTCCCCGTCGCCTTCGTCTTCCCCGTCGTCCTCGTCTTCGTCCACCTCCTCTTCGTCATCCTCCTCATCGCCGATGTCCTCCTCGCCGTCCTCGATGACCTGGTTGACGGTGATCGCGGCAGGCTCCGCCACGGCGGCGAGGTTCGGCGCGGGAGCGGACGGAAGCACCGCCGGAACGGCCAGGGAAGAAGACAGGCCCGCCGCCGCGGGCGTGCTGACGAAGCCGAGCGACGACGGACCCGCGAGGGTCGCCGGAGCGGTGCGGAGCCTTCCCGGCTTGAAGGCGACGACCGACTGGCCGCGATCCAGAACATAGGGCGTGTAGGATATTCCCGCCTGGAAGCCGCCTATCCAGGGGGTGTAGTAGTTCACCTTGGTCCCCGATCCCAGGTCCGGATAGAACGGATAGTAATCGTCCAGAGTCAGTTTGGAGAAGCTGCCGTAATCGCCGTCGACCTGGCCTATCCCGACGCTGGGGGCATAGACGAGAAGTCCTCCGGCCACGACATCGTCGGTGTCGCCGAACTCCAGGCGGCCCCAGTTTCCGCCGAGATAAACATATGCTTCGTCGATATCCATCTCCGAGGTGGAGTCACCCCCGGTGATGGCCTGGAACTGAACCTTCAGGCCGTACAGAAGCCCGTTGTCGGCCTTGCCCCCGACGTTGATCCCTATCTCCGTGTCGTTGCGGAACTGCAGGCCGCGGGTGAGGTCCCCGCCCAATCCCGCCTGAAGTGTCGACGTGCCGTAGAGGGTCGCGAGCAGCTGTCCGGGGACGAGCACCGGTTCGTCGTCCTCTTCCTCGCTGTCGTCTTCCTCGCTGTCCTCTTCCTCGCTGTCCTCTTCCTCGTTCTGATCCTCTTCTTCTTCCCCTTCCTCTTCCTCTTCCTCTTCCTCTTCTTCCTCGTCCTCCTCCTCGGCGGCCTGGGCAAGCGTCGTGAGCGCCTCTTCGGCGGAAGCGTCGGCTGCCGGGAGAAGGATCATGAGGGCAAGGACCGCCGTCGAGGCAAGCGCCCTCCGCCTCATGATGCCGCCGCCGTCAAAGTGACAGGAGCCATGCTTCCGCGTCCCGAAGCTGGGAGTCCACCACCTCCCGGAAGTCCGATGCGGAGGGGGCCGCCGAGGGCCGGTCGGGCGGGATCCCCGTCCCCTCGTAGACCCGGCCGTCCGACGCCCGGTAGATCTCGTTGGAGACCGCCCCCCTCCACCCGTTCGGCAGGCGGAAGTAGAAGGGGTCGGACAGGGCGCCGTAGGTGGCGGTTCCGAAGGTGCGGACGTTCGGCAGGGCGCGGAACCCGATGGTCCCGACTTCCGCGGCGCTGATGGTGGCGTCGCTGGTCAGGACGGCCAGGGGCCCGGCGTGGCGGGGACCGGCCGCCGGGACGATCCCGATGGTCTGGACGTCCAGGCCGATGCCGCGCCTCACCGGCTGCTTGGTGAAGGCCGGCAAGGGCCGGTCCGTGAAATGGGCGGCCAGGGAGAGGGGCACCCGGTCCCATCCGCCGTAATTGTAGCGCATGTCCACGACGATTCCCCGGGTGTCCGCCAGATCCCGCATCACCCGGTCGAACACCTGCCTGGCCGCGGCCACGTCGGCCTGTCCCCCTTCGTCGTGCGACAGCCCTTCGCAGGCCATCAGCGCGATGTAGCCCAGGCCGCTCCGGAGCCGCCCCCACGCGACGGTGTCCCGGGCGGCGCGGTGTCCCGCTCCGGCCAGGACACGGTCGCTGACATGATGGAGCCAGTCGCGGCTGAAGCCGTCCGAATAGTCGCCGCCCACCGGATTTCCGCCCGCCGCCTTCCACGATTGGTAGAACCGATCCGGGCCGTCCCGGCTGGCGGCGTAGCGCCCCATGCCCCTCAGGGAGCCGTGGCCGTCCTCCAGGCGCCGCAGGGCCGCCGCCAGCGCGTCGAACAGGGCTCCCGGTTCAGACGACCCGCGCCGGAGCGCCGCGTCGGTTTCCGCCCGCAGGTCGGTCCAGTCGATCCCCGCCTCGGGGGCGAAGGCGAAGTGGCCGGACACCGCCTTGAAGAACGCGTCCACTGTCCGGGACGGGTCCGATATCCAGTCGTCGCCGCCCAGGCGGCGCATGGCCGGCCAGTCCGCCTCCCGGTCATAGACGAAGCGGGTTACGGTGCCCCAGTATTCCAGCTCCAGCCGGTCGCCGCGGCCCGGGTCCGTTTCGAGCCGCGCCTCGATCAGCTCCTTCTCGATGCCGTCGCGCGGCGATTCGTCTACCAGGGCCATCATCGTGTCGTAGCGGGTGTAGGTGCGGCAGGCCGACCTGTCGACGGCGAGCAGGTCGGCCGTGGTTCGGGAACGCCACAATCCCGTGGGTAGGGTACCGCGGGGCACCGTCCGGTCGGCCGATGCCAGGGACGCCACGATGCCCGTGGCGGCGGCTGCCGCGGTGGAGGCGATCAGGGCACGGCGGGTAAGGCGCATCTCAAATCCTTCGTTGCAGTGGCTCGATTCGCGGTGTCCTGCCTCGCGGTGTCCTGGAAGGCGCGGCCACCCTCCGGATAGGGCCGGCACCAGGCAAGGCCCCGCCCGTACAGGCTGTCGTCCGGTCCCGCCGCCCGGCCGCGGAGATCGTTTCCCCGTGCGGCCATGGCCCAGGAGCGCGCCTCGCCCCTGCGGTCGCCGGGCATGACGCGGATCAGGCGTATCTCCGCGTCCAGGCAGCCCGGGCGAAGCACGACGTCGTAGACGTGGGTCCAATCGCCATAGGTTCGGTGAAGGGCCACGTAGATCCATTCCCGAAAGCCTGACCGGCACCCCGTTCCCTTGCCGAAGCCGATCAGTTCCAGCGTATCAGCCGGACCGAGGAGTGGCATCCACTCCGGACGGATATCTGCCGGCCGCATTCTTGCTGTTCCGGACATGACATGTTCCCCATTGTTGTCTGCTTGGCACCCGATCGGCCTCAGATCTCCCGGGCGGGATTGCCTCGCCATGTCGAGTTGGCGGCCAGCGTCTCGCCCTTCATCAGGAATGAGTCCGGGTCGAGCACCACGCCGTCCGCCATATCGACCCCGTAATGGACGAAGGCGTTGCAGCCGATCGTGCAGCCGTTGCCGATGCGGATATGGTCGGATTTGAAAGCCCCGTCTTCCAGCGAGTGGCCCTGGATCGTGGTCATCCGGTTGATGGTGCAGTTGTCGCCGATGGCGACGAGCGACTTTTCCGGGATCGCGCAGCCGTCGTCGAACAGCTTCCGCCCGACCTTCAGCCCGAGCAGTCGCCAGATCATGCTTTTGAACGGCGTTCCCGAGAAGACCTCGAGGTAAAGGATCTCGCTGAGCTTCCAGTGCCGCTCGTGCTTCCAGTAATAGTCGTCGTAGATGGAGCAGAATTGCGGCTTCAGCTTCCCGAACCCGAGGCTGGCCCGCTCGACCAGGGCGAAGTACGCCACCGTCATGACGGGAAGGATGAGGGTGAAGTCGAACAGCGCCACCCAGCCGGCCTCATGGTACTGCGCCATCTCGTTCACCGCGAGCAGGGTGACCAGATGGACGAACAGCCATTGCTGGGCGAGGAACAATCCCATGGTGATCGTGTTGGAGATGTTCTTCAGGCGGAGCCTTTCCTTGAAGGTCGGGCCGTCCCGGTAATGCTCGAACTGCTGGTCCCGGGCGACCGAGCGCGGGATCCTGAAGCAGGGCGATCCCAGCAGCCCCGCGCCGTTCAACTCGGCCCCGCCGATCGGGACCATCACCTTGGTGGCCAGCAGGCAGTTCTCCCCCACCTTGGCGCCGGCCGGGTAGAGCACGTTGTTCCCGATGAAGCTGTTCGAGCCGATCGCGACCCTCGACAGCCTGAAGGACGTGTTCGAGACATGCGCGTTGATCATGGAGATGCCGTCGGAGATCAGGGTCCCCTTGCCGATCTCGCACAGGAAGGGCGTGTCGTGCTTTTGCGAGACCCCGAAATTCGATCCCGTCTGGTCGCTCAGCGAGATTCGGTAACCGATCGCCCGCAGGTAATAGATGATGCAGGAGCTGTCACCGAACAGCAGATTGTAGAAGTACGAATTGCTCATGCGGGAGGCGAGCCGGTACACGAAGTAGTGGAACCCGTACAGGACGTAGGTCGTGTCCTCCCTGAGGCAGAGGTTCAGCAGGCGCGGCACCGTGACGATGATGGCCAGGCCCAGGATCAGCAGCCCGAAGAACAGCCCGGCGGACCAGGCGAGCAGGTCCAGGTGGAAGTCCAGGGCGGTGAAGCTCGCGCTCGCGTGGGCGACCACTTCCGCCGCCGTCCCGAACTCCAGTGAGCTCAGCAGCGCGTCCAGCACCATGACGGGCAGCGGCAGGGTGACCGCGAACAGGGACACCACCTGCGCCACGGAGAAGGCCCATCGGCGCAGGGTGCCGCAGCGCCTGGGCTCGACCGTCGCGTAATCGTCCTGCGTCTCCTGGGCGGGCGACCCGTGGTAGCGTTTGCCCGGAGGTATCGCCTGCCCCCGGTGAAGGGAGGACGAATGGCCAAGCTGGGCGCCGTCGCCGATCGAGGTGCCGATATCCAGCACCGTCCCTTCCCCGACGAAGGCGTTCCGGCCGATGGCGACGGAGCCGGTCTCGATGAAGCCGGACCGGGCGCGGTATCCGGTAAGGAGGGAATCCTTCCTGACGATCGCGGCATCGCCGATCGTCAGGAGATCCGTGCAGACGGGAGCGACGGAGAAGATGACCGCGTCCCGGCCGACCTTGGCTCCCAGCATCCGCAGATAGGCATTGTAGACGGGGGATCCGACGAACAGGACCATCGGGTTCGCCTGGACCAGCCGCTTGACGATCCAGAATCGGAAATATCCCAGGCTCCAGATCGGGATCCGCTCCTCCCGCCACCGGCCGACCAGCAGCCATTTGAGCGCGACCGGCAGGGCGGCGAGGGTGACGAAGGCCGTCGCGGCGAACGCCGCCGACCGGACATAGCTGTCGGCCAAGGTGTCCGAGGCGGATACCCAGCCGTAGCCCTCGACCAGCGCGACGACCAGGGCGGTCGAATAGACGGCGTAGAAGGCAAGCTGGAGGAAGCCGCACAGGACATAGTCCGCCGTGCTTGCGACATGGACGGGCTCGTCGCGGACGGCCTCCTGTTTCCGGCGGACCTTGGTCGAGAGGAACGCGGTGAGTTCCCGGAGGGTCGGATGCAGGTAAACCTCCCGCATGGAGACCTCGGAGAAGTCGAAGCGTTCCCGGACCCGGGCGCAGAACCGCGCCATCAGCAGGGAATTGGCGCCCAGGTCGTCGAAGAAATGGTCGTCCATCGAGACCTGCTCGACCGTCAGCACGTCGCCGAGGATCCGGGCGATCTCCCGCTCGGTGTCGTTGCCCGGCGCCACGTACCGGGCGCTCCGGGCGACGAAGCGGGGTCGCGACGGGGCCGGCAGCTTCTTCCGGTCGACCTTGTCGCTCGGCAGCATCGGCAAGGCGTCCATCGCCTCGTAAAAAGCCGGCAGCATGTAGGCCGGAAGATGGCTGCGGATGGCCTGGAAGATCGCGTCCGGCCCGGGGTCGGCGGTGTCCTGGCGGAGGGTGTAGTAGGCCACGAGTTCGGCGGCGCCGGGCGCGGGCTCGTACTTGCCCACGACGGCCTGGGCGATCCCGGGCACCCTCATGATGACGGATTCGATCTCCGCCAGCTCGATGCGGTAGCCGCGGATCTTCACCTGCGCGTCGATCCGGCCGAGATACTCGATCTCGCCGTCCCCGGTGACGCGTCCCAGGTCGCCGGTCCGGTAGATGCGGCCGGACGGGTTGTCCGGAAGGTACAGGAAATCGGGGATGAAGGCCTTGGCGGTCAGGTCGGGCCGGTTGACATACTCCCGGGCCAGGCCGATGCCCGCTATGCAGACCTCCCCGGCGTCGCCCTTCCTGGCCAGCCGGGCTTCGCCCGGCTCCAGGATCAGGATCATGTAGGTCGGGAGCGGCACGCCGATGGTGACGGGCCTGTTCGGTTCCAGCAGCGTCCAGCTCGCCGTGACCGTCGCCTCCGTCGGGCCGTAGACGTTGAGGAAGGTCCTGCCCTCCCGGTACCACCGCTCGATCAGATTGTGCGGGCACGCCTCCCCGGAAACCAGGATGAACCGGAGGGACGGCAGGTCGTCCTCCAGCGTCGCCAGCAGCGTGGGCACGCAGCAGAGCGCCGTGATCCGCCGCACCGAGAGGAACTGCGACAGGTCGGCTCCGACCAGGCTGGGACCCGCCGGCGCGGGAAACAGCGCCGACCCGGAATAGAGCGGGACCCAGATCTCCTCGACCGAGAAATCGAACGCGATCGTCATGCCCTGGTAGACGCGGTCGTCCTCCGTCAGCCCATAGACTTCCGCCGCGACCCTGACGAAGTTGCAGATGCTGGAGTGCTCGACGGCGACGCCCTTGGGATAGCCGGTCGAACCCGAGGTGTAGATGATGTAGCAGAGGGCATCCGGAGGGGCGTCGGCCGGCCGCTCCAGGGGGGCGTCGGGTTCCCGCTCGACGAGGGGGGCGATCCGGTCCAGGCAGAGCGTTTCCATTCCCAGCCCGTCGAGCTGGCCGACCAGCCCGGAGGTCGTCAGGAAGAGCCCGATGCCGGCATCCTGCGAGATGAAGGAGACCCGCTCCCGGGGAAAGCCGGGATCGAGCGGGACGTAGGCAGCCCCCGCTTTCATCACCGCCAGCATCGCGACATAGGTCCAGATCGACCTGGCGAAGAGCAGGCCGACGCGGTCGCCCGGCGCGACGCCCCGCTTCAGCAGGAGGCGTGCCAGCCGGTTGGCCGTCCGGTCGAGGTCGGCGTAGCCCAGGTGGCCGTCCTCGGCCGAGACCGCCAGCCGGTCGGCGGCGCCGCTCCGGCTCATCATCGCGCAGCGCCACGCGATCAGCCCGTCGAGGCGCTCGCCGGTCTGCCAGCGGATGTGG
Source organism: Skermanella mucosa (assembly GCF_016765655.2). Classification (NCBI taxonomy): domain Bacteria; kingdom Pseudomonadati; phylum Pseudomonadota; class Alphaproteobacteria; order Rhodospirillales; family Azospirillaceae; genus Skermanella; species Skermanella mucosa. The sequence goes on along the minus strand of NZ_CP086108.1, from coordinate 389,248 downwards.
TTGCCGAGGCCGGGGCATGTCAGGACCCGCTCCGGCTCGGGATAGAGTTGAGCGATCGTCTCGCGGGAGAAGGGGGCTTCCTCCTCGACGGGCGCTTCGCTCGTGACGGTCTGTTCGGTTCTTTCCATTTCGGATCCCCGAAGCTGTTTCTTGCTGACGTTGATCGGAATGCCGCGCGGGATCTGTCGGACGAGAGCAAGGCGGGAGGCGCCGGCACCCGGTTCCGGGTGCCGGACGGACGGTCTCCCTCGGGAAAGCGCCCGGGTCGGTCCTATTCGGCGGCGGCCCGGCCGCCGTGGGCAGCCGCGTGGACCGCGTTCTCCAGGATGTCCAGCCCGCGTTCCAGCAGGTCGTCAGGGGTCGTCAGGGGGGCGAGGATCTTGACCACTTCGTCATGGGCTCCCGACGTCTCGATGATCAGCCCGTCCCCGAAGCAGTGATGGCAGATCCTGTCGGCCAGTTCGCCCGAGCCGACATCCAGGCCGATCATCATGCCCCGTCCCTTGATCCGGCTGCCCGGAATCATTTCCGCCATCCCCGACAGCCGTTCCCTGACCCGGGAAGCCTTCGCCTGGGTGGCCGCGGCGAAGGCGCCGTCGGACCAGAATTTCCGCAGGGCGACCCTGGCCGTCACGAAGGCATGGGTATTGCCCCGGAACGTGCCGTTGTGCTCGCCCGGCCGCCACGCGTCGTGCTGCGGGCGGATCAGCAGGAGCGCCATGGGCAGCCCGAAGCCCGACAGGGACTTCGACAGGACCACCAGGTCGGGGACCACGCCCAGGGCCTCGAAGCTGAAGAAGGTCCCCGTCCGGCCGCACCCGGCCTGGATGTCGTCCACGATGAAGAGGGCGCCGTGCCGCTCCGCCAGGCGGGCCAACCGGCGCACCCAGGGGGCACCGGCCGCATTCAGCCCTCCCTCCCCCTGGACCGTCTCCAGCAGGATCGCGGCGGGCGCATCCAGTCCGCTGCTTGGATCGGACAGCATGCGGTCGAGGAGGTCGGCGGTATCGAAGTCCGGCCCCAGGTAGCCGTCGAACGGAACCCGCGAAACACCGTGGAGCGGCAGGACGGGACCCATGCGGTGATGGCGGTTGCCGGTGGCGGCCAGGGATCCCAGGCTCACGCCGTGGAACCCGTTGGTGAACGCCACGACGTTCGTTCGGCCCGTCACCTTGCGCGCCAGCTTGAGCGCCGCCTCGACCGCATTGGTGCCGGTCGGGCCGGTGAATTGCAGGCGGTAATCCAGCCCCCGGGGCTCGAGGATGAGTTTCTCGAATGTTTCCAGGAAACTCTGCTTGGCCGTGGTGAAGAGGTCCAGGCCATGGGCGATGCCGTCGTTCAGGATGTGCTCGACCAGGGCCTGTTTCATGTCCGGGTCGTTGTGGCCGTAGTTGAGGGATGCGCATCCGGCCAGGAAGTCGATGTATTCGCGCCCCGCGGCGTCCCTCATCAAACTGCCCCGGGCGCTGCGAAAGACGACGTTGAAGTGGCGGCAATAGCTTCGAACGCCGGATTCCCGGCGATGGAAGACGCAGTCGGCTTCCGGCGATGGATTGGTCGCCATCTTTTTCTCCCTCCTGATATCGTCACGATGGGACGACGACTGAAACGTCAGGTTCACATGGGCTTGATATCTCGAGCCTCTCCGACCGCCTTTTTATTCGTCTTCCGCAGGGCCTCCCGGTTGGGATTGCGCGTAAATAACGTCGGCTTTTCGGCTCAGGAAATCCTGATCAGTGCATATCCGGCAAGGACAACGGTGGTTCAGGAACCGGCATGTGCTTGTGCCTGGAAGCTAAGGTTCCATTCTTTGAAAGTACATCGGGAGGTTTCTGCGCGAACACCTTTGGTTTTTATTGTGTCTAACGCGGAGATGCTGTCCCTGGATCGCCGGTGGGCAGCATTCAAACTAATACATGAAACCAGGCGTTTTTTCTTGTTTATTTTAGGCATAAGACTTTATTCACTAGTTCATGTTCGCATGGACGTACATGGTGGAGCTAATCTGAAGGGCCGATTCTTTCCAGTGCGGGCTGATAGTTGTATGCATATTGAAGTTGGGAATATTTTTAAAAACGCAATGTTCTTTCAGGGCACAATGTATCCGATCGTCCCAATGTGCAACCTGAAAAAGTAAGCGGCGGGGTTTACAGTGCGGCACCCTTCCGGCCGCTCCGAGGATTTGGTTCCGCCGGGGTATGCTTCGCCGGGATCAAGTAAGGATGTGAGGGGCCGGGCCGGTGGGCGCGCGTGCGTCCACGGGACGGCATCGGTGGAAAGGGTCCCGGACCCATAGGCCAGGGACCCGTCAGAACTCTCTCCGGCTTCCCGATGCCGGAAGCAGGTTTCAATGCGCCATCAGGATGGGCAGGTCCGGCGGGGTGGACAGGATGTCCCGGGTCACGCCGCCCAGCACCGTCTCGCGGAAACGGCTATGGCCATAGCCGCCCATCACCATCAGGTCGCAGCCGCATTCGGCGGCTCCGGCCACCAGCGCCAGCGCCAGGGGGCGCCCGTCGTCGGTGACCCGCAGGCACTCTGCATTCACGCCGTGCCAGCGCAGGCTTTCCGCCAGCCGGTCGGGATCGCCCGCGCGCCGGTTGGAGGGCTTTTCGCCTGTCAGGATGATCACGCGGTCCGCCGCCGCGAGCAGCGGAAGCGCCGAGGCAACGGCGCGCGACGCCGGCAGGCCGCCGTCCCACGCGACGGCGACGGCCGTCCCGAACGACGCCGGTTCCGCCCCGGGCTCCATTGCCGGCGCCAGCAGGATCGGACGGCCCGAATCGAACAGCGTGGCTTCCAGCGCGGCACCGATCAGGTCGGCGCCGCCGCCGTCGCGGGCGAAGACGGTCAGGTCCGCCAGCCGGGCCTCCTCGGGGATGATCTCCGCCAGGGAGCCGACCTCGGCGCGCCAGGACGAGGTCGGCCGCCCGGTGCCGGGGCCGCCGAAGCGCCGGTCCAGGTCCTCGAACAGCAGCCGTGCCGATTCCACCAGTTGGGACTGCCGCGTCTCCGCGATCTCGCGCAGCTTCCGGCCCAGGGCGGCCGGGATCGAGGCGGTCTCCACCGGGGACGCCACTTCCGCGTGGGGCGTCACGCACAGGCCCTCGACATGGCCCCGGACCCGGTCGGCCACCATGAAGGCCAGGGCGGCGGACCGCCGGTCGGTGCCTGCGCCCGTCAACGGCACCAGTATCTTCTTGAACATGATCGCTGCCTCCCCTCAGAAGAGCCACGTCGTTGGCTGCATGACCCGCCGGAGATGATCCGCAGTCCGGCCCGGCCGATCCAGCACTATCTGCGCATGGCGCGGGATCGGCGGGATGCGGGTCAGGTTCCGGCCGCCTGCCCCGGCCGGATCGACTTGATCGGGCACAGTTCCAGGGCGGCAGGACGCCGCCCCTCCGCGATCTAGAAGTTGAAGTAGATGAATTCGCTGACCGAGGTCAGGCGGGTCAGGGTGAACAGGAAGCAGCAGGCCGCGACGCCGGCCCACAGCGGCGTGAATTGCCAGCGGGGCAGCCGCCACGTCCGCCCGGCCCCGGCCGTGCCGAGCAGCCATTCCTGGGAGTTGGGCGCCAGCATGCAGACGGCGAGCAGGGACGCGATCAGGATCTCGTGGCGATAGACGAACAGGTCGGCCACGGACCCGAGCCGCACGGGATCGGCGGTCCAGCCGTTGGCGCCGGTCATGGCGTGCAGGATGGCGAAGGCGTCGTCCAGGGAGGTCGCCCGGAAGAAGACCCACGCGACGGTGACGCACAGGAACGTCAGCCCCCGGCCGAGCCAGACGCCGCCCAGGCCCCCGTTACCCAGGCCCAGGCGGGAGCGCAGCGCCCGCCAGCCGTGGTTCACGATCAGGTAGACGCCGTGCAGGGCGCCCCAGACGATGAATGTCCAGCCGGCGCCGTGCCACAGCCCGCCCAGCACCATGGTGAGGAACAGGTTCAGGTAGCGGCGCGCCTTGCCGTGGCGGTTGCCGCCCAGCCGGATATAGAGGTAGTCGCGCAGGAACTCCGACAGGGTGATATGCCAGCGCCGCCAGAAATCGATGATGTCGGTCGCTTGGTAGGGCGAGTTGAAGTTGAAGGGAAGCCAGACGCCGAACAGCAGACCCAGGCCGACCGCCATGTCGGAATAGCCGGAGAAGTCGAAATAGAGCTGGAGGGAATAGGCCAGCGCTCCGGTCCAGGCCTCCGCGGCGGTCAATGCATGGGTCGCGGCGGCATCGAACATGGGGGTCGCATAGGTGGCGAGCTGGTCTGCCAGCACGACCTTCTTCCACAGCCCGACCGTGAAGAAGGCCAGGCCCAGGGCGAAGCCCTCGTGGCTGAAGCGCAGGTTCTCCGGCCGGCTGAACTGGGGCATCAGGTCCTTGTGGTGGACGATCGGCCCCGCGATGAGCTGCGGGAAGAAGGCCACGAACAGGCAGTAGTCCGCCAGGCCGTAGTCGGCCGACTTGCCTTCCGCCGCGTCCACCAGATAGGCGATCTGCTGGAAGGTGAAGAACGAGATCCCGAGCGGCAGGACCAGCGCCCTGATGCCGAAATCGATGCCGGCCAGCGCCCCGACATTGTCCAGCACGAAGACCGAGTACTTGAAGTAGCCGATCAGCAGCAGGTTGACGGTGACGCCCAGGGCCAGCAGCGGCCTGGTCGATCCGGCCGGCCCCCGCGACAGCGCGGCGAGCTTCGCTCCCGCCGCGTGGTTGAACAGCACGCTGGCCAGCAGCAGCGGGACGTGCGACGGGTTCCACCAGCCATAGAAGAAGAGCGACGCCAGCGTCAGCCACAGCAGCGGCAGGCGCGGGTTGGGCTGGAGCGCCAGCAGGCGGTAGACGACCAGCGTCACCGGCAGGAAGGCGGCGATGAACACCCAGGAATTAAAGAGCATGGTGTTTTTCCCCGCCGGCGAAATCGAGCTTCGACCGGTCCATCTGGGAGATCAGGTGATCCATGAAGGCCGGCACGGACGTCCATTGCAGATGGGCATGGTCCGTGAAGTCCTTGTCCGTCAGCGACAGCCCCTTGGCGGCGTCGATCAGCAGGGCTCCTGTCCGTTCCAGGTGCCGGGAAACCTCGGCTCGGAAGGCCCGGTCCCGGAATCCGCCGGGATCGTAGGCGGCGATCCAGGCCGGCATGGGCGGCAGCAGCACGACCACGAACTCGACGCCGCGCCGGGCCAGACCCTCGCTCAAGGCCCGCAGCTGCGTGAGGCAGGCGGGATCGACCGAGACGTTCTCGCGGATGTCCGGTTCCGGCAGCATCAGCGGTCCCGAGCCGTAGGCGTCCATCACCAGGGGCGCGTCGATGTTCCGCCCGGACCGCATGTCGGCCAGGGTCAGGGCGTCGCGCAGGAAGGCTCCCGGCCTGAAGTTCTTGAAGTAGAGATGCCAGCCCGGATTGCCGCCGAAGACATAGCCTTGGGCATCCCCGGGCCGGAAGAAGGCGTTCTCGCCGGCGGAGCAGGCTTCGAAATCGCGCATGGAGAAGACCGACAGCACCGTCTTGACGCTCGGCATGTTGTCCAGCAGGAATCCTGTCAAGAACGCCGTCTCGTCCACGTGGAGATAGCAGGGCGCCGCGTTGAGCGGCTGGACGGCGCTGCCGTAGCGGGCCTTGAGGATGGAAAGGTCCAGGTTTCTCCAGGTGACCGAGGAGCCGACGGCCAGCAGGTCGGGTTCCCGGATGGTCGTCTCGCGGAGGAACTTGAACTTCTCGTCGATGCAGTTGGTCGCCGTGATCGGCGGCGCGGGAAGACGATCGACGGACGCCAGGGCGGCGAGCCCGGCGGCGCCCAGGACCAGGAACAGGGCGCACCACGACAGGAAGGCGATATTAAATCGCAGCGCGGCCCTGGTGGACGGTGTATTCGACATTTTTCTGGTTTCGCCCAATGGTCGGCCGGGCGGGCACCCGCGGTGCGGAGCCCGGTTCGACGTGACGTTGATGACGGAAAGGCGGCGCGCGCCGTCGCGCAGGCACGGCAGGCGTGCCCGGGGATGGATCTTCGGCGCCGACAGGGTCGCGTTATCGCGACGCCGTCCTCACGGTGGGGCGCAGGGGACGCTTCGTTGTCCGTGGCGTGCCACGGTGGCCGGCCGGAACCGGCTGGAGATGCCCGGACGCACCAGGGCGGCGACGGCACGGCGGCCCTGCTTGGACCGCAGCCGCGACCTGTTGCCCGGCCTTTCGGGCCAGGCGCCGCCGCGCCCGCCTCCTCTGTCTTCGACGTTGTCAGTCGAGATCCGCATTTGGTCGCTTCCGATCCGCTTCGATCTGACCGCTGAACAGTCCTTCGGATTGTCGACGATAACGGACCGGAGCGCCCGGTTTAAGCACGCATTTTATATAACTCCGTTGTCCGGCCGGAGGAGGGATGTCGCTCCCGCAGGGATCTCCTGACCGAAGTATCCCTTAATGCGCCTCCGGCTCATCGAAATATGGTTTTCGCGGATGCGGTGGAGGCTGGCGAGGTCGTTCAGCTCCATAGCCCCGATCAGATCCGCTATTTCGCCCGCGAACGCGTCGACTTCCGCCGTCCAGTCCATCCGCGGCAGCAGCTGGAGCCACATCCGCGCGGTCTGGAAGAACAGGCGGTCGCCGATCTCCCGCAGCGGCCGGTTGCCGATGGACCGGGACAGTTCCCGCTGGACCGCGATGTGGAGGCGGCCCAGCGCCTCCAGGTCGATCCTGGACCGGATGCCGCGGCAGCGCTCCAGCAGCGTCCTCATGCGGGCGACGTCGTCGGGGCCGCGCGCCAGCGGCGACAGCTCGCCGGCGATCTCAGCCAGCTTCATGCGCAGGGCGTCGATCTCCTCAAGCTCATCGAACTCGATCAGGGTGACGATGGTGCCGACGCCGTGCCGGCTCACGACCAGCCCCTCATGCTCCAGCCGCTGCAGCACCCGGCGGATCGGGGTCCGGCTCGTCCCGAACTCCCGCGCCAGGTCGTGCTCGCCCAGCGTGTGGCCGGGCGGATAGCGCAGCAGGCAGATCCGGTCGCGGATCTCGCCATGGATCGCTTCGAACCGCTGCTGGGATCCGGTCGGCGGATTGCCGCCGCGGCGTCGGCGGGCGTCCGGGGGTGCGGCGGGGTTGTGGTCGGTCATGGTCCCGGTTCAGCTCTCGAGCGCGGCCCTGCGGGTCAGGCGATGAAACAGGCGTCGTTGATGCCCGGGTACTGGGCGAAGGTGCCCGCGATGATCTCCAGCGCCTCGCGCAGGTCTTCCAGCGTCAGGGTGCCGCCGATGCAGATGCGCAGCGCGTTCGGCGGTTCGCCCGCCTCGACCACGAACGGCTCGGACGGGGTGGCCGCGACGCCGCGTTCGCGCAACGTCCGGACCAGCCCTTCCTCCGTCCAGTAGCCCGGCACCCGCAGCCAGGCGCTGAGCGCCAGCGGATGGCCGCCCGCGACGTGGGGTCCCAGGATCGCGGCGACCAGTTGCTGCCGTCTTCGGATTTCGCTCCGCTGCACCTGGAGCAGCTGCTCGGCGACTCCGTCCTCGACCCAGCGCGCCGCCATCTCCGCGACCGCCGGCACCGCGCTCCAGCAGGTGACGCGGAGCACGCTGGCGGTCCGGAGGGTGAAATGGGGCGGGACGACCAGATAGCCGGTCCGCAATCCCGTCATCACCGACTTGGTGAAGCTGGTGCTGAAGAAGCCCAGTTCGGGCGCGAACGAGGTGACCGACGGCAGCTCGTCCTCGATCAGCGGGCGATAGACCTCGTCCTCGATGATATAGACGTTGTTGGCCCGCGCGACCTCGGCCAGGCGCCGCCGGCGGGCGGCGCCCATCAGGGTGCCGGTCGGGTTGGTGAAGGTCGGCGTGCAGACCAGCGCCTTGACCTTGGCGGTCCGGCACGCCTCCTCGAACGCGTCGGGCAGGATGCCCTCGCGGTCGGTCGGCAGCCCGCAAAGAGTGAAACCCAGGACGTTGGACAGGCCGATGACACCGTGGTCGGTCAGCGCCTCGGTCACGACCAGGTCGTCGCTGCGGACCACCGTGGCGAGCGCCAGGAAGATGCCGTGGGTGGTGCCGTTGGTGATCAGGATGCGGTCCGGCGCCACGTCGGGCAGGCCGAGCCTGGCCAGCCAGGCGGAACCCACGGCACGGTGGGCTTCCAGACCGGCGACCGGGCGGCAGGGTTGCATCCAGGGCGTGTTGTCGGCTTGCGACATCGCGGCCAGCAGGGTGCGCGAGGCCGCGTCGTGCCGTTCGGTGAAGACGGCCCGGACGACCGACAGGTCGAAGGACCCGCTTGGCCGCATGTCCAGCCTGCAGCCGCCCGCCTCGGCGATCCCGCCCTTGACGAAGGTGCCCCGGCCGACCTCGCTGCGCAGATAGCCCCGCCGCTCGACCTCCTTGTAGCTGGCGCTCACCGTCTGGACGCTCAGGCCGAGCCGCAGCGCCAGCTCCCGGTGGGCCGGAAGCCGCTGGCCGCGGGTCAGCCTGCCGGCGTCGATGTCGGCGATGATCGCCTCGGTCAGCACCTTGTGCTTGGTCTGCCGACGGGTGCCGCCGCGCCCCCCGGGCGCCAGGACGGGAAGCCACTCTGTCATGCTGTCTCTCGGCCACCATACCAACAGGATCCATCGGATCGGCTCGATATGGTCATTGGCGCGGTTGCAATGTCAAAGGAAAGTTCCCGCTCCCTGTCGGCCTCGGGGATGGTCAGTCCGGCTGGCTGGCGATGCCGGCATGGGGGACGACGGCTTGGCGGTCCATGGGGACCAGCGCGCCGCTTTGGTCCTGTTCCAGCAGAGCGTAGCGCACCGGGCCGGAACCGGTCACGCGGATGATCAGATCCTCGATCCCGCGCCCCGTGATGTCGGCGGACGCGAGCACATCGACCGCCACCGCCCGGCCGCCTTGGTGGAGGACGATGCCGCGGGGCAGGATTTCGATCCGGTCGGCGCCGGCATCGCGGAGCCTGCGCGCCGGCCTGATCCAGGCCGGCAGCAGGTCTTTCAGCCGGGACGGGTCGAGCCGGTCGCCCAGGATCTGCCCCAGCCGCTGGTCCGGCCCGATGAAATCGCGCGGGCTGCGGCCCAGATAGGCTGCGCGGAGCGGCAGGCAGTCGTCGTAATGATACGAATCGGCGAGCCCGCCGAAGTGGCGCAGCCGGTCGGGGCGTACGGTCGCCGTCAGGAAATCCAGGCAACTTCGGACGCTGACGTCGCCGTCGGCGAAGCTGCCGGACAGTTCCGGCCGGGTCCGGCTCATCTCCTCCGGGAAGCGGGACAGGGCCGCCGCGAAGGACCGGTCGTGGACGACGGCGCCCCGGGCCGCCCCCGAGGTCCCGGCGCCCGATCGGTCGAGCGCCGTGGCGGCGGCGAAGATGCCGCCCATCAGGATCAGGGCGGCCGCGAGGGTCCACAAGGATTCCTGTTTCTGTCCGGTCTGCCGAGTATTGTCCATCTGCCCCGTCCTGACGCCGCCCGCCGATTCGGCCGGTTCCCGGCGTCCGCGCGGCCGACCCTGCGGTTTCGCTCGGGGAATTCTGCCGGATATTGGTTAATGAATTCCGCGCCGCACCACGGGCCGGCGGGCCGGCTTCTCCTTTTGAAGGCGATTACTAGAATATCTTTCGGAATGATCGAGGATAGCGGGAAAAACCTGTTTCCTATGATAATATTAGTTAGTACAAATGCATCCATTCCGGGCTTTGGAGCGGGTGCTGTTCACCATGACCTATCCTCAAGACGAAAGAATGTCCTCCCGGCGGTCGCGGCATCGGGCCGGGGCGCTTCGCGGCTCCGCCCTGCTGCCGCTGATCGTCGCGGCTTCGGCGCTTTCCGCGGCGGCTCCCGCGGTCGCCCAGGTCGGCCCGCCCGCCTCCCTGACCAGCAACCCGGCCCTGCTGCGCGAGACCGACATCGACAGGATCAACGACAAGTTCGCCCGGCCCGACCTGCCGGTGACCTCGACCGATCCCGAGGTGCCGGTCCTGCTCGACCAGACCCACCCGCCGGGCAACGCCGGCGCCATCCGCTTCGCCTTCCGAACCTTCGAGCTGGAGCAGCCCGCCCCGGTCGGGCAGGCGGCCATCGACGAGATCGCCCAGCCGCTCGCCGGCAGGACGGTTTCCCTGCTCCAGGTGTTCGAGGCCGCCGCCGCCGTGGCCGAGCGGTACGAGGCGCTGGGCTATTTCCGGCCCAAGGTCAGCGTGCCGCCGCAGAAGATCAACAACGGCACCGTCAAGCTGCGGATCGACGAGTTCGCCGTGGACCGCACCGTCGTCACGATCGACGGCGCCCCGGCCGGCTCCGACCCCGTGCTGGACCGGATCATCGCCGACGTGGAGGCCGACCGGCCGCTGTCCCGCGCCGTGTTCGAGAGCGCCCGCGACCGCCTGCAGCGGGAACTGGGGCTGTTCGTGGTCCATCTGGAAAGCCGGATCGAGCCGGACCAGAGCGTCGCCGTGACCGTGGAACTCAGCCGCCGCGCCCCCGCCACGCTGGAGCGGATCGGCATCGAGGTGCCGCCGGGCCTCGACCAGGACAAGCCGCCGCCCGGCGCGGAGCGGATCCGGTTCAGGCTCGACCGGCTGGACCTCGCCGGCGTCACGACATATCCGGCGGACGCGCTCGCACCGCTCTATGCCGACTCGATCGGCAAGGAGATCTCGCTCGCCGACCTCTATACCATCGCCGGCAAGATCCGCGGGCGCTACGGGGCCGACGGCTATGTTCCGCCCGAGGTGAGGATCCCGGCCCAGTCGGTCGTGGACGGCGCCGCCCGAATCCAAGTCAACGAGATCTGGGCGTCGCGGGTGGTCGTCCTGCTCGACGGCAAGGAGGTTCCGCCGGACGACCTGGTGTACCGGACCGCCAACCGGGTCGCCAACGTCCGGCCCCTGACCATCGCGACGCTGAACCGCTACTCGCTGCTGCTCGGCGACATTCCGGGCATCAGCATCCGCTCGATCACGCCGCCGAAGGAGCCGGGCGGCATCGCCACGCTCGAACTGGCGCGCAAGACCTTCAGCGGCAGCGTCGGTTTCGACAACCGCGGATCCCAGCCGACCGGCATCATCGAATTGATGGCCAGCGGTTCCGCCGCCGGCGCGCTCGGCTTCAACGAGCGGCTGTCGCTCAGTCACATCACCATGATCGATCCGGAGGAGGTCAGGATCCTCGGGATCGGCTACGACCAGCCGCTGACGTCCGACGGCCTGAAGCTGTCCACCTATTACAGCCGGACGCTGGGCAAGCCCGGCGCCAACCTGAAGGACCAGCAGGGCGAAAGCTTCGGCTCGCTGTTCACGGCCAGCCTGTCCTATCCGGTGATCCGGTCGTCGATCGAGAACCTGACCGTTTCGGCCCAGTTCGACTACCTGAACAGCCTGGCGCAGGCGACTCCGCTGACTTCCCCGTTCTTCGGCAGCCAGACCTTCATCCTGTCCAATTCGCGCACGCGCAGCCTCCGGATCGGCGGCCGGTTCGATTTCGTCGACAGCCTGCACGGGCTGACGGCGTTCAGCGCGAAGTTCAGCCAGGGACTCGACATTTTCGGCGCGCGCAAGACCGGCGCCGAATACTCCACCAGGCAAAACGGCGTCAGCGATTACCAGAAGGTCAATGCCGAGATTACCAGGACCCAGCCGCTGGGCGCCACCGGGCTCGCCCTGGCGCTGGGCGTGACCGGACAGTACGCCTTCGACCCCCTGCTGGGCCCCGAGCAGTTCAGCGTCGGCGGCAAGGAATACGGGCGCGGCTACAACAACACGATCATCATGGGCGACCACGGCGTGGCGACCAAGGCGGAGCTGCAATACAACGGCGCGGTCGGCCTGCCCTATTTCCAGGGCTACCAGCTCTATGCCGGGTATGATTTCGGCCGGACCTGGCGGCGCGACCTGCTGGCGGGGGAGAAGCCCATGGACGACGCGGCCTCGGTGGTCGCCGGCGCCCGCTTCCTGCTGACCCAGTGGCTGTCGGGCGAACTGGTCGTGGCGCAACCGCTGACCCGCGCCTATTACACGTCGGGCAACCTGCCGACCAAGCGTCCACAATATTTCTTCGGGCTCCAGGCAAGTTTCTGACCGACCGAAGATCGCAGGCTAATGCTTTTGCCACCGCGGGGCGCGACTCCCCTCTCTGCTATCCTGGAAAGGACTTGTGGGGGAGACGCGCCATGGCATCACGGGCGGGATACGCGCTGGCTCTCGCGGCCCTGATCGCGGCCGGCGCCGCGTGGTGGTACCCGGAGCGGGAACCCGCCAGGGCCACTCCGATCCGGGACGCCGTCAGCGCGGCCATAGAGCGGCGGATCGGCCATCCCTGGCGGGTCCGGACCCTGCATGTCAGGGCGCCCTCCCCGGCCGATGCCGACGGTTCCTATCCCGTGTATGCGGAGGTCGAACTGGCCGAGCCGACCTTCACGGCGCTCGAACCGGTCGAGGGGGCCACCCTCGCGACCGCGGTGGGGTCGCCCGGCTATTCCAAGCGGCTGTTCGGCAGGCTGTGGCTGGACGAGGGGAATGCGGCGGCGCCGATGCGGCTGGACATCGACAACATGGCGACGCTGGACCGGATGGGAACGCCCCTGTCGCGGATCCCGGGGCGGGTCATCGCGCGGGACAGCTTCGAGTTCGTGAAATGGAGCGCCGCACCGCGGGCCATGGCGCGCGCAGGGGACTCAGCGTGCCTTGACCGCTGTCCGCTTGACCGGCTCGGTCATGTAGAGCACCAGGAACGTGGCCAGCGGCGTGAAGAGCAGGCTGAGCACGAAGGCGCCTATGAAGCGGCAACGGCGGTCGCTGCCGACGAAGCCGACCACTATCGATAGGAAGACGTAGAGGAGCGTGAAGAGAAGGGGCGGCATTCCTGGTTCCCTGGCACGGGCTGCGCGGTATGGTCATTGCCGGTCAACCTGGAGAAGCCTTACCGGCAGACTGTACTACAGTCCATCGCTCGCGCTCATTTCCGGCAGAGCATCCATCCCCCCCTCATCGTCATGACCGGGCTTGACCCGGTCATCGCTTGCAGGCTTCATCAGCGACGCCGTGCAGGGAGATACCCGGATCAAGTCCGGGTATGACGAAAAGGGGGCTTCCGCCCCTGACCAAGCCTTTTGACGAACCGGACATCATTCCCGGGCGGATGCGCGGAACGGTCCGCGCATCCCGGCCACGGGGAAGCGGCCGGCTGCCCGCCTTAGGCGGCGACCGGGGTTTCCGGAGCGGCCTGGGCGCCCTTGAACTCCTTCTCGAAGTGGCTGCGCACCTTCTCCGGCTCGAAGTTCAGCAGCGATCCGCCGGTCTCGTAGTGCAGCACGAAGACCTTGCCAACCGCCTGGGTCAGGGCATAGGCAAAGCCCGAGCTGACGGCCATGCCGACCGCGGTGCCGACGATCGGGATGAGCTTGATCACGGTGCCGAGCACGGCCAGCGAACCGCCGGCCAGGGCGCCGGGCAGGACGCCGCCGATCAGGGCGCTGACCACGGTCTTGGCGCGATCCTGGCTGAAGGGAACGCCGTACAGCTTGGACAGGTCCGCGACCATCTTGATCTGGACCGCCACGATCGCGGCGATGTCCAGCGTCGGGACGGGAATCAGCCCGCCGCCGGCGGCCCACAGGGCGTAGCGCGAAACCAGCTTGTTGGCGTCATTGATACGTTCGTTGCTCATAACTCTCTCCGTGGCCTGGTTACCGCCTCGGCGCAGATCGTCGGGTAGCGCTCAACAGCAATGGGCCACACCTTGCGCCAATGCAACTGACGGGAGTGTATAAACGCTTTTCGGGTTACTGCAAGCATAAACTCTCGCATAAGGGTTAGACGCGCTTAAAAGCACTCACATAAATGCTTATTCGCGTATGCGCCGTAACGCAGGGCCGAGTCGGTTACTCGCGATCGAAACTCAGAGTAACATCGCCTGGCTCCCTGTTATGTAAAAGTGACAATTTGCGTTGTTTCGCCGCGTGCCGCTTTACAGCGCTTTCATCTCGGGCGCGTTTTGGCTAAATCATAAGGCTTAAGCCAAAGGTAGAGACTTTGGCGGGTTCGGCTGCGCCTGTTCCGGCCTGGGAGCTTATCCTCTTCGTAATCGATAGGTAAGCTAATATGGCTAATCCATGCGTGGTATGGTTATATCTCCGGCGGCTGGTCGCGAAGCGCCTCCGCCGATCCGCGGCGATCGGCGGCGATGGAAGCCGGCCCTCCGACAAAGATGCGAGGCTTGTGATGGCACCCAGAAAACGCGGTGGAATGGCTGGGTCTTTCGAGCCCCCGGCGGGCTCGATCACCCGGCCCGACGACGCCGGGATCGACGGCCCGGAGTCCGGCGGAACCGACTTCGGCGTGACGCAGGCTGAGGGGGCACAGGCTGACGTGACTCAGGCTGACGTCTCACAGGCCGGGCCGGAGCAGGGCACCGACACGCCGTTCGAAGGCGAATCGACCCTTTCCGGACCGGCTTTCCCGGCCGGGTCTCCCGAGCCGGCGCCCGTGGCGCTCGTCCTCGGCTCCGAGTCGGCCGCGCCGGCTCCGGTACTCGCGGACACGATGCCGGCCGAATCGCCGGTCGCCCTGACCGAAGCCCTTCCCGCCACCGTGCCGGAGGCCGCGCCGCAGCCGGCGTCGGACACCGTCACGGCGTCGGACACCGTCACGGCGTCGGCCAGCGCCATCGGCAGCGTGACCGGCCTGGGCCTGGCGGCCTTCGTGGGCGGCGGATTCCTCATGATGGGACTCGGGGCCGCGGTGGGGGCCTATTATTCCGTCGCCCTGGCGGAGCAGTATGTCAGGCGGGTCGGCGGCCTGGGCCGCCCGGGGGCGGCATGACGGGTACGGGACCGATCACCCTGTTCTGTTTCGCCCATGCCGGCGCCGGTGCGTCGGCATACCGGTCCTGGGTCTCCGCGGCGCCTTTCCGGGTCGTTCCGGTGCAGTACCCCGGCCGCGAGGACCGGATCGCGGAGGAGCCGCTATCCGACATCGGCGCCCTGGCCGAGCATGCGGAGATGCGCGTCCTGGACGCGCTCGACCGGCAGCCGGCCGGCCGGTACGCGCTGTTCGGCCACAGCATGGGGGCCATGGTCGCCTACGAGCTGGCGCAGCGGCTGCGGGGCCGGGGCGTGCCCCAGCCCTGCGCCCTCTTCGTGTCGGGGCGCGAGCCGCCCCACCGTCCCCGGCTGCTGGAGCCGGTGTCGCACCTGGACGACCGGGCGCTGATCGCCCGGGTCGTGGCCCTCGGCGGCACCCCGGCGGAAGTGGCGGCCCATCCGGAACTGCTGGAACTGGTGATTCCCGTCCTGCGCGCCGACTTCCGCGCCTGCGAGACCTACCGGCCGACCCTAGCGGCGCCGCTGGCCCTGCCGATCCACGTGCTGTGCGGGGAGCGGGACGACCATGTGGTGGTGGAGGAGCTGGGCGAATGGCGGGACCACGCCGCCGGCGCCAGCTCCGTCACCCTGTTTCCCGGCGACCATTTCTATCTTTCCTCGGCCCGCGACGCGGTGATCGCGCGGATCGCCGCCCTGCTCCGCGACGCATGAGGCGGGCTGGTCGTGACGAATCGAATCTGCGCGAACGCGGTTGCGGCGGGATCGGTCCCGGCCGCGACGCAGCTTTCCGGGACGCAGCTTTCCGGGACCGCCGCTGAATGACATTCATCAAGCTGGTCCTGCGGGAAAGCCGCTCGTCGCCCTACAAGGTCGCGGTCATGGCCATGCTGGCCGGGCTCGGCAACGCCATGATCCTGGCGATCATCAACCGCTCCGCCGACCTGGCCAACGACGGCGGCGCCCAGATCGCCGACATGATCATGTTCGCCGCCACCATGGGCATCCAGGTGCTGGCGCAGCGCTACGTCTCGCGCACGACGACCCGCGAGGTCGAGGAGATCATCCACCGCCTGCGCAAGCGGCTGATCTCGCTGATCCGCCAGACCGACCTGACGACGCTGGAGGGAATCGGGCGTTCCGAAATCTTCGCGATGATCACGAAGGAGACGCAGGCGATCTCGTCCAGCGTTCCGATGCTGGTCAACGGCTGCCAGTCCGGCATCCTGCTGGTGTTCACGCTCGCCTACATCTACGTCCTGTCGTCGACCGCCTTCATGCTGACGATCGCGATCACCGCCATCGCGGCGTCGACCCATCTGGCGCGGATCGGGCAGCTCCGCAAGGAAGTCGAGCTGTCCTTCCAGCTGGAGAACCAGCTTTTCGAGCGGCTGACGGACCTGCTCTCGGGCTACAAGGAGGTCAAGCTCAACATCTCCCGGAGCCGGGAGCTGCAGGAGCATTTCGACGAGGTCTCGTCGGCCTCCACCGAGGCCAAGGTCAAGACCCAGATCGGCATCAGCAACGAGTTCCTGTTCGCCCAGTCGATCTTCTACCTGATGCTGGCGGCGATGGTGTTCGTGGTGCCGGCCCTCAGCCCGACCTTCAGCGACGTGGCCCTGAAGACCAGCGCCGCGGTCCTGTTCCTGATCGGGCCGATCACCAGCCTGGTCCAGGCCATCCCGGCCATCACCATGGCCAACGCCGCGACCGACAATATCGAGCGGCTGTCCAGGACCCTGTCCGAGCGGATCGACCCGACGGCGACCGAGGAGGAGGTCGACGCCTTCACCCGGATCGAGTTCCAGAACGTCACCTTCTCCTACGTGGACCCCCGGTACGGCACCCGGTTCTCGGTCGGCCCGTTCGACGTCGACGTGAACAAGGGCGAGATGATCTTCATCACCGGCGGCAACGGCGCCGGCAAGTCGACTTTCCTGAAGCTGTTCACCGGGCTCTACCGGCCCGACGGCGGCCGCATCCTGCTCGACGGCAAGCAACTCGACCAGCGCCGCCACGGAGCCTACCGCAGCCTGATCGCGGCGGTGTTCACCGACTACCACCTGTTCCGCCGGCTGTACGGCCTGCCGGAGGCGGACGTCTCGTCCCTGCTCCGGCAGATGGAGATCGATCACAAGGTGTCGATGTCCGGGCGCGACTTCGAGAGCCTGGATTTCTCGGCCGGGCAGAAGAAGCGCCTGGCGCTGATCGTGGCGCTGCTGGAGGACCGGCCGATCATCGTCCTGGACGAATGGGCGGCCGACCAGGACCCGATCTTCCGCCGCAAATTCTACGAAGAGCTGCTGCCGGCGTTCAAGGCCATGGGCAAGACGGTCGTCGCGGTGACCCACGACGACCGCTATTTCCACCTGGCCGACCGCCGCCTGCACATGGAGGAAGGGCGTTTCGTTCCGGAGGGGCACGACTCCGGCGACCACAGCTCTGATCAAGGAGACCACGCTTGAGTTCCGTCTGGGGGCACATCAAGGCGTTTTTCCGGCGTCACCTGATGAAGGTGACGATGATGCTGCTGATCCTCTCCTTCCTGGCCGGCCTGCTGTATCCCATGTCGGTCATCTCGATCCCGTCGGGCCACGTGGGCGTGCTGTGGCGCCGCTTCTTCGGCGGCACCGACACCACGACGGTCTGGACGGAAGGCATCCATCTGATCGCGCCGTTCGACGAGCTGTTCATCTACGACGCCCGCCTGCTCCAGGTGCATCACGATTTCGACGTGCTGTCGAGCGACGGCCTGAACATGACGGTCAACATCGCTTTCCGATACCGCATCGTCGCGGAGAACGTCCCGATCCTGCACAAGTACATCGGCAAGAGCTATACCGACATCCTGCTGCTGCCGGAGATCGGGTCCCAGGCGCGCGACATCTTCGCCACATACCTGCCGGACGAGATCTACACCAGGCGGGTCGAGATCCAGGAGAAGATCGAGGCCCAGGTCCGCAACAACCTGGTCACCCAGTTCAATCCCGACAAGCTGATCGACGTCGAGTATGTCAAGCTGGAGGACATCCTGATCCGGTCGATCCAGCTGCCCCCGGACGTGCAGGCGTCCATCGTCCGCAAGGTCGAGCAGTACCACCTGTCGCTGGAATATGTCCATCGCCTGAACCGCGAGCGCAGCGAGGCCCAGCGGCGCGAGATCGAGGCGAACGGCATCCGCAAGTTCCAGGAGATCATCGGCGAGGGCATCACCCAGGCCTACCTGCAATGGAAGGGGATCGACGCCACCCTCCAGCTCGCCCAGTCGCCCAACGCCAAGGTGGTGATCATCGGTTCCGGCAGCTCCGGCCTGCCCTTGATCCTGGGCAACATCGACGGCCCTCCCCCGGGGGCCGGCGGCGGCACTGTGCTGCTGCCGGGAGCCTTGAACCAGCCGAGCGGCCTGACCGAGCTCCAGCCGCCGCCCCTGCGCCTGGCGATACCGCCGGACGACAATACCCGGAAGACTTTGCCCGCCCCCGCGCCGGGGGGCGCCCCGCAGCCGGCCGCGCCCGGATTGCCGCCCGCTCCCCTCGGGGGAGCGCCCGCCGCCCCGCCGGGACGGCAGACGCCATGACCGGCGAACTCAGGCGCCGGCTTCGGCCAGCCGGCGCCTCAGGCTGGCCGGCCTCATGTCGGTCCAGACCTCGCGGATATGGTCCAGGCATTCGGCCTTCGTGCCGGTCTTGCCGATCGCGCGCCAGCCCTGAGGCATGGGCTTGAACTCCGGCCAGATCGAATATTGCTCCTCGTCGTTGATCACGACGGCGAAAACGACGGACTCGTCGTCAAACATTCAACGTCTCCCGCGAAGTTACATACGAAGATATGACGCATAAGTCTTCATTCATGCCGGCAGTATCCCTGATACGGGAATGATCCTATTGTGCGGCAAATTTGATTGTGGTAACACAGGAACAGTAGCTTGTCGATAGAATGACAGAATGTCGCACCTAGTTGACCGTGTATGACAGTGTCATTATCCACGTATACCGAACAAGTAACTGATTTCTGTTTCAGGTTGAGTTGTCAGGGCGTTGCCGGGCGTCGGGGTCTTTTCACTTCCAATCACGGCGATTGTTAATCCGGGTTAATTTTCCTTGTGAGCCTTAGCCATGAATGATGCGGATCCTGGTCGCATGCTCGACGGCGGCGACGATAGGCGGCCGGCCGATGACGCGGCTATGCTGCCCCTGACCCGCGTCCAGCTCGAGATCTATGTCGAGCAGAAATTCAACCCGGAAAGCCCGCTGTTCAACATCGGCGCCCTGGTACGGATCAGCGGTCCGGTGGACGGCGACCGCTCCGTCGCGGCCATGCGCCATGTGGCCGGCCGTGCGGCGGCCTTCCGCACGGTCATGATCGACACCGACGACGGACCGCGGCAGCGCGTGCTGGACAGGTTCCCGGGGGCGGTGGATTTCATCGACCTGGGCCTTGAGCGGGACCCCGAGGCGGCGGCGCTCCGCTTCATGGAAAGCGACATGGCGGAACCCCTGCCGTTCGGGCCGACCGGCCCGCTGGCGAGGTTCGCCGCGCTTCGGTGCGGCCCCGATCTGTTCTTCTGGTACGGCAAGTTCCACCACATCATCGCCGACGGCTGGGGCACCTCGCTGTTCCACGCCAACCTGGTCCGCAGCTACAACCAGCTCACGGCCGACGGCACGCTGCCCCCGCTGGAACTCGGCCATGTCG
Organism: Skermanella mucosa; assembly: GCF_016765655.2. Classification (NCBI taxonomy): domain Bacteria; kingdom Pseudomonadati; phylum Pseudomonadota; class Alphaproteobacteria; order Rhodospirillales; family Azospirillaceae; genus Skermanella; species Skermanella mucosa. The sequence goes on along the minus strand of NZ_CP086108.1, from coordinate 369,765 downwards.
CCGACCAGATCGCGGAGGAGAGGCGGTACCGCGCCTCGCCCGGGTTCGAGGCGGGGCGGGCCTATTGGGAAAGCCGCTTCCCCGCCCTGCCGGAGCCGCTGTTCCGGCAGAACGGCCCTTTCGCCACGCGCGCCACGCGCCGCACCATCCATCTGGACGGCGCCCTGTACGGCCGGATCCGCGATCTCGCGGAAGCGGAGAAGGCGTCGCCGTTCCACGTGCTCCTGGCGGCGCTCGGGACCGTCCTGTCGCGCCAGTGCGCCACCCGCGACCTGGTGATCGCGGCGCCCATCCTCAACCGAAGGACCGCGGTGGAGAAGCAGGCGATCGGGCTCTTCGCCAGCGTCTCGCCCCTGTGGCTTCGCCCCGACGGGCTGCACGGCCTGCGCGCGCTGGTCGGCGAGATCCGCGCCCAGCTGCGCCGGGATTACCGGCACCAGCGCTTCCCCATCGGGGAGATGAAGCTGCCGGGCCTGCCGGAGGAAACGGCGCGCAACCGCCTGCACGAGGTCAGCCTGTCCTACGAGCGGCACCATTACGGCGAGCAGGTCGCAGGCTGCACGAACCGGACGGTGGTCCTGTCCAGCGGCCACCAGAACCAGCCGCTCCAGGTCTTCGTCCGCGACTTCGGCGACCACGATGACATCGCGGTCGATTTCGACTTCAACGAGAGCTATTTCGACCACGCCGGCGCCGAAGCGCTGGTCGGCCGCTTCCGGCGCCTGCTGGAAAGCGCCCTGGACCAGCCGGACCGGCCGGTCGCCTCCCTGCCCTGGCTTGACGCGGCGGACCAGGACTGGCTGGTCCGGGAGGTCAACGCGGGCTCGGAAGTGCGCCCGACCGGCACCTTGACCGGCTGGTTCGAAGCGACCGCGGCGGCCTACCCGGACCGCCCGGCGTTGAGCTTTGAGGACACCACGCTGAGCTACGCCGATCTGGACGCCCGGTCCAACCGGCTGGCCCGGCACCTCGCCGGGCTGGGCGTCGGGGCCGAGACGCCGGTCGGCCTTTGCCTGGAGCGCGGGGCCGAGCTGATCGTCGGCCTGCTCGCCATCCTCAAAGCCGGCGGCTGCTACGTCCCGCTCGACCCCGCCTACCCGGCCGACCGCCTGTCCTGGCTGGCCGAGGACGGCGGCCTGAAGCTGGTGTTGACCCACGCGCCGGCCCGCCCGGCGCTCGCCGCGGCGCTGGGCGACGGCGCCCTGCCCGTGGTCGATCTGGCCGACGCCGAGGCGGAAGCCGCAAGCCTGCCCGCCACATCTCCCGGCTTGGCGATCGACCCGGACCAGGCGGCCTACGTGATCTATACCTCCGGCTCGACCGGAAGGCCCAAGGGCTGCGTGGTCAGCCACCGCAACGTCACCCGCCTGATGGCCGCCACCGAGCCGCAGTTCGGCTTCGGGCCGGAGGATGTCTGGACGCTGTTCCACTCCTACGCCTTCGACTTCTCGGTGTGGGAGATCTGGGGCGCCCTGCTCTACGGCGGCAAGCTGGTCGTGGTGCCCTACTGGGTCAGCCGGGCGCCGGATGCGGTCGCCGAGCTGCTGGAGCGCGAGGGCGTCACGGTGCTCAACCAGACGCCGTCCGCCTTCCGCCAGCTGATCCCGGCGGCGGCGGGGCGCAAGCTGAAGCTGCGCCGTGTGGTGTTCGGCGGCGAGGCGCTGGAGCTGGCGAGCCTGTCGCCGTGGTATGCCGCGCAGGGCGACGCCGCGGTGCTGGTCAACATGTACGGCATCACCGAGACCACAATCCATGTCACCTACCGGGCGCTGGAGCCGGCGGACGCCGAGGCCGGCCGGGGCAGCGAGATCGGAAGGCCGCTGGCGGACCTCCAGGTGCATCTGCTCGACCACCGGCTGGAGCCGGTGCCGGTCGGCGTGGTCGGCGAGATCTATGTCGGTGGCGGCGGTGTCGCTCGGGGCTACCGCAACCGTCCGGACCTGACGGCGGAGCGTTTCCTGCCCGACCCGTTCGGGCCGCCGGGATCGCGGCTGTACCGCTCTGGCGACCTGGCGCGGCGTCTGGTCGACGGCAGCCTGGAGTATCTGGGCCGGGCCGACCAGCAGGTGAAGGTGCGCGGCTTCCGGATCGAGCCGGGGGAGATCGAGGCGGCGCTGGTGCGCCGGCCCGGCGTCCGCGAGGCCTTGGTTCTGGCGCAGCCCGGCCCGGGCGGCGACCCGCGGCTGGTGGCCTATGTGGCGGCGGAGGACGGCCGGGGCGACGTGGCCGCATGGCGCGCGGCGCTGGCCGAGACCCTTCCCGACTACATGGTGCCGGCGGCCTTCGTGGTGCTGGAGCGGTTTCCGCTGACCCACCATGGCAAGATCGACCGCGCCGCCCTGCCGGCGCCGGAAAGCTCCCGCTCGGAAGCCGGCGAGGCGCCGGCCACCCCGGCCGAGCGCGCCCTGGCGGCGATCTGGTCCGACGTGCTGGGCGTGCCGGCGGTCAATCGCGACGACAATTTCTTCGCGCTGGGCGGCGACAGCATCCTCTCCCTCCAGGTCGTCGCCAGAGCCCGCAAGCAGGGCATCGGCTTCGGGCTGCGCGACCTCTACCGTCACCAGACCCTGCGCGGCCTCGCGGCGTCGGCCATGTCCGGTCCGCCCGACATGGACAGGGACGAGGCTCCCGCCCCCTTCGCATTGATCGCCCCGGCCGATCGCGCCCTGCTGCCGGCCGGCGCCGTCGATGCCTTCCCCATGTCCAGGCTTCAGGCCGGCATGCTGTTCCATGCCGAGATGGAGGCCGGGACGGCCATCTTCCACGACATCTTCAGCTACCGCATCGAGCTGCCCTGGCGCGACGACGCCTGGGACCGGGCGCTGGAAACCCTGGCCGACGCCAACCCCGCGCTCCGCACCAGCCTGCACTGGACCGGCTTCGGCGAGGCGCTCCAGGTGGTCCATGGGCGGGCGCGGGTCCCGCTGGAGGTGGACGATCTCAGGGCGCTCGATCCCGCGGAACGTGAAGACGCCGTCGCAGCCTTCCTCGCGGCGGAGAAGCGGACCGGCTTCGACCTTGCCGCCGCACCGCTCTTCCGGGTCCGCCTGCACCGGCTGGAGGACGAGGTCGTCCAGGTCACCATCAGCTTCCACCACGCCATCCTGGACGGCTGGAGCGTCGCGACCCTGCTGACCCGCCTGATCAGCCTCTATCTTGGCCGCCCCGTCCAGGCCGGTGCTGGCGGCACCGCCGTTCCCGCCTGTTTCGTGGCGCTGGAGAAGGCGGCGATCGCCGACGAGGGCATGCGCCGCTTCTGGGCCGGGAGGGTCTCCGGCCTGGACGTTCCCCGGCTGCCCCGTCTGGCCGTCGCTCCCCCGGCCGGCAACGGCGCCAAGGTCAGCCGCCATCTGGTGGCGCTGCCGGACAGCTTGTCCGGCCGGCTCGCGGCGAGCGCCGACCGGCTCGGCGCGCCGATCAAGAGCCTGGCGCTGGCGGCCCATCTGCGGGTGCTCGCCTTCGCGACCGGGCGTCCCGACGCGGTGACCGGCTATGTCACCCACGGAAGGCCGGAGCTGGACGGCGCTTCCGAAGTCACCGGGCTGTTCCTCAACACGGTGCCGCTGCGCCTGAAACCGGGTTCCGGCACCTGGCGCGACCTGGTGCGGGACCTGCTGCGCGAAGAGGCCGAGGTGTTGACCAACCGGCGCCTGCCGACCGCCGACATCAAGCGTCTGGCCGGCGGGATCGACCTGTACGAGGCCGGTTTCAACTTCATCCATTTCCACGTCTATGCCGGCATCCTCGGCATGCCGGAACTGCGGGTCCTGGACGTCGGCATCTTCGAGGAAACCGACTTCCCGTTCCTGGCCCAGTTCGCCCGCCACCCGACCAGCGGCGAGCTGGAGCTGACGCTGATCTACGACCACGGCAAATACTCGGCCGAGCAGATCGCCAAGCTCGGAAGCGCCTATATCAGCGTGATGGAGGCCCTGGCCGACACGCCTGACGCGGATGTCGCCGCCCTCGACCTGCTGGGTGCCGGGGAGCGGGACTGGCTGGTGCGGGAGGCCAACGCGGGTGCGGAGGTACGCCCGACCGGCACCCTGGCCGGCTGGTTCGAGGCGACCGCGGCGGCGCATCCGGACCGCCCGGCGTTGGGCTTCGAGAGCACAACGCTGAGCTACGCCGAGCTGGACGCCCGGTCCAACCGGCTGGCCCGCCACTTGGCCGGGTTGGGCGTCGGGGCCGAGACGCCGGTCGGCCTGTGCCTGGAGCGCGGGGCGGAGCTTATCGTCGGCCTGCTCGCCATCCTCAAGGCCGGCGGCTGCTATGTCCCGCTCGACCCGGCCTACCCGGCCGACCGCCTGTCCTGGCTGGCAGAGGACGGCGGCCTGAAGCTGGTGCTGACCCACGCGCCGGCCCGCCCGGCGCTCGCCGCGGCGCTGGGCGGCAGCACCTTGCCGGTGGTCGATCTGGCCGACGCCGAGGCGGACGCCGCTGCCCTGCCCGCCACATCTCCCGGCCTGGCGATCGACCCGGATCAGGCGGCCTACGTGATCTACACCTCCGGCTCGACCGGAAGGCCCAAGGGCTGCGTGGTCAGCCACCGCAACGTCACCCGCCTGATGGCCGCCACCGAGCCGCAATTCGGCTTCGGGCCGGAGGATGTCTGGACGCTGTTCCATTCCTACGCCTTCGACTTCTCTGTGTGGGAGATCTGGGGCGCCCTGCTCTACGGCGGCAAGCTGGTGGTGGTGCCCTACTGGGTCAGCCGGGCGCCCGACGCCGTGGCCGACCTGCTGGAGCGTGAGGGCGTCACGGTGCTGAACCAGACGCCGTCCGCCTTCCGCCAGCTGATCCCGGCGGCGGCCGGGCGTGCCTTGAAGCTGCGCCGGGTGGTGTTCGGCGGCGAGGCGCTGGAGCTGGCGAGCCTGTCGCCGTGGTACGCGGCGCAGGGGGACGCCGCCGTGCTGGTCAACATGTACGGCATCACCGAGACCACGGTCCACGTCACCTACCGGGCGTTGGAGCCGGCGGACACCGAGGCCGGCCGGGGCAGCGAGATCGGCCGGCCGCTGGCGGACCTCCAGGTCCACCTGCTCGACCACTGGCTGGAGCCGGTGCCGGTCGGCGTGGTCGGCGAGATCTATGTCGGCGGTGGCGGCGTCGCTCGGGGCTACCGCAACCGCCCGGACCTGACGGCGGAGCGGTTCCTTCCCGACCCGTTCGGGCCGCCGGGGTCGCGGCTGTACCGCTCGGGCGACCTGGCGCGGCGTCTGGCCGACGGCAGCCTGGAGTATCTGGGCCGGGCCGACCAGCAGGTGAAGGTGCGCGGTTTCCGGATCGAGCCGGGGGAGATCGAGGCGGCTCTGGTGCGCCGGCCCGGCGTGCGCGAGGCGCTGGTGCTGGCGCAGCCCGGCCCAGGCGGCGACCCGCGGCTGGTGGCCTATGTGGCGGCGGAGGACGGCCGGGGTGACGTGGCCGCATGGCGCGCGGCGCTGGCCGAGACCCTGCCCGACTACATGGTGCCGGCGGCCTTCGTGGTGCTGGAACGGTTCCCGCTGACCCACCATGGCAAGATCGACCGCGCCGCCCTGCCCATGGCCGATGCCGCCGCCGGGCGTCCCGACTACCTGCCGCCCAGGAGCCCCATCGAGATCACGCTGGCCGAAGTCGCCCAGGAAGTCCTCGGCATGCCGGAGATCGGGGTCAGCGACGATTTCTTCGCGCTGGGCGGCGATTCGATCCAGGCGACCCGGTTCGTCACCCTGGCGCGCCGGCGTCTCGGCCTGGAGCTGCCGCTGCGCGCCGTGTTCGAGCATCGCAGCATCGCGGCGCTCGCGGTCTACCTGGAAGAGGCGCGGGCGGCGGCATCCGCTCCCGTCGTGCCGATCCGCGCCGCCCGCCGGACGGCGACCCGCGTCGTGGTCGATATCGACGGCTCGGTCCTGGCGGACGGGGCGGCGGACTGATCCATGACCTTGGCGACATCCCAGGAAGTCTTCCTGTTTCCGCTGTCCCCTGCGCAGCGGCGGCTGTGGGTCCTGCATCAGCTCGACCCCGCCGACCCGGCCTACCATGTCCCGCTGGCGCTGCGGCTGACGGGCGGCCTGGACGCCCGGCGGCTGGAATCGGCGCTCCGCGGGCTGGTGGAACGCCACGAGATCCTGCGCACCACCTTCGCGACCCAGGCCGGCGAGCCCTGCCAGCTCGTCCATCCCGAGGGCGGCCTGACCCTGGAAATCGAGGAAACGGCGGACCCGTCCGACCTGGACGCCCGCATCGCGGCCGAGGTGGCGGCACCCTTCGACCTTCGGCGCGGGCCGGTGATCCGCGCCCGCCTGTTCCGCGTGGCGCCGGAAACCCACATGCTCCTGGTCACGCTCCACCACATCGCCTGCGATGGCTGGTCGCTCGGCGTGATGGTGCGCGAACTGGCGGCCCTCTACGCGGGCCGGGGCGACGCCCTGGCGCCGGACAACCTGCATTATGCGGACTATGTCGAGTGGCGCCGCACGGCGCTGACCGACGAGGCCCTGGCGCCGCAGATCGCCCATTGGCGGTCCGAACTGGCGGGCGCCCCGACGGTGCTGGAGCTTCCGTCCGACCGCACCCGCGCTCCCGGACGGGACGGTGCCGGCGGCACGGTGCGCAGCGCCCTTCCGCCCGCCTTGGCGAAGCGGCTGAACGAGGCCGCGGCCCGTCACGGCGCCACGCCGTTCATGCTGGCGCTGGCCGCCTGGGGCGTCCTGCTGGGCCGGCTGACGGGAGCGCGCGACCTGCTGGTCGGCACGCCGGTCGCGAACCGCCACCATGGCGGGTTCGAGGATGTCGTGGGATTCTTCGTCAATACGCTGCCGCTGCGCTGCCGGCTCGACGGCGATCCCACGGTCGCCGACCTGATCGGGCGCGTGCGCAAGACCGCCGTCGACGCCTATGCCAACCAGGACCTTCCGTTCGAGCGGCTGGTCGAACTGGCCGGCGCCGCCCGCGAGGGCGCGCGTTCGCCGCTGGTCCAGACGATGCTGGCGGTCCAGAACGCTCCCCTGGGCCGGGTCGCCCTGCCTGGTTTGAAGGTTGAGATCCTGCGCCCCGACACTGGAGCCGCCAAGCTCGACCTGACCCTGATCCTGGAACCGGACGGCGACACCCTGCTCGCCAGCCTGGAATATGCCGCCGACCGGTTCGAGCGGGCCACGGCGGAGACGATCCTCGACCGCTGGATGCGCCTGCTGGAGCAGGTCGTCGGATCGCCCGAGGCTCGCCTGTCCTCCTTGGATGTCCTCACCACCGGAGAGCGCGACTGGCTGGTTCGGGAGGCGAACGCAGGCTCGGAAGTGCGCCCGACCGGCACCCTGAACGCTTGGTTCGAGGCCACCGCGGCGGCGCATCCGGACCGCCCGGCGTTGAGCTATGAACGCACCACGCTGAGCTACGCCGAGCTGGACGCCCGGTCCAATCGGCTGGCCCGCCACTTGGCCGGGTTGGGCGTCGGGGCCGAGACGCCGGTCGGCCTGTGCCTGGAGCGCGGGGCCGAGCTGATCGTCGGCCTGCTCGCCATCCTCAAGGCCGGCGGCTGCTATGTCCCGCTCGACCCGGCCTACCCGGCCGACCGCCTGTCCTGGCTGGCAGAGGACGGCGGCCTGAAGCTGGTGCTGACCCACGCGCCGGCCCGCCCGGCGCTCGCCGCGGCGCTGGGGGGCAGCACCCTGCCGGTGGTCGATCTGGCCGACGCCGAGGCGGACGCCGCTGCCCTGCCCGCCACATCTCTCGGCGTGACGATCGATCCGGATCAGGCGGCCTACGTGATCTACACCTCCGGCTCGACCGGAAGGCCCAAGGGCTGCGTGGTCAGCCACCGCAACGTCACCCGCCTGATGGCCGCCACCGAGCCGCAGTTCGGCTTCGGCCCGGAGGACGTCTGGACGCTGTTCCACTCCTACGCCTTCGACTTCTCGGTCTGGGAGATCTGGGGCGCCCTGCTCTACGGTGGCAAGCTCGTGGTGGTGCCCTACTGGGTCAGCCGGGCGCCCGACGCTGTGGCCGAGCTGCTGGAACGCGAGGGCGTCACGGTGCTGAACCAGACGCCGTCCGCCTTCCGCCAGCTGATCCCCGCCGTCGCGGGCCGCAGGCTGAAGCTGCGCCGGGTGGTGTTCGGCGGCGAGGCGCTGGAGCTGGCCAGCCTGTTGCCGTGGTACGCGGCGCAGGGCGACGCCGCGGTGCTGGTCAATATGTACGGCATCACCGAGACCACGGTCCACGTCACGTACCGGGCGCTGGAGCCGGCGGACGCCGAGGCCGGCCGGGGCAGCGAGATCGGCAGGCCGCTTTCCGATCTCCAGGTGCATCTGCTCGACCACCGGCTGGAGCCGGTGCCGGTCGGCGTGGTCGGCGAGATCTATGTCGGCGGCGGCGGTGTCGCGCGGGGCTACCGCAACCGCCCGGACCTGACGGCGGAGCGGTTCCTTCCCGATCCGTTCGGGCCGCCGGGGTCGCGGCTGTACCGCTCGGGCGACCTGGCGCGGCGGCTGGCGGACGGCAGCCTGGAGTATCTGGGCCGGGCGGACCAGCAGGTGAAGGTGCGGGGATTCCGGATCGAGCCGGGGGAGATCGAGGCGGCGCTGGTGCGCCGGCCCGGCGTGCGAGAGGCACTGGTGCTGGCGCAGCCCGGCCCGGGCGGCGACCCGCGGCTGGTCGCCTATGTGGCGGCGGAGGACGGCCGGGGCGACGTGGCGGGATGGCGCGCGGCGCTGGCCGAGACCCTTCCCGACTATATGGTCCCGGCGGCCTTCGTGGTGCTGGAGCGGTTCCCGCTGACCCACCACGGCAAGATCGACCGCGCCGCCCTGCCCTCGCCGGAAAGCTCCCGCTCGGAAGCCGGCGAGGCGCCGGCCACCCCGGTCGAGCAGGCGCTGGCGGCGATCTGGTCCGACGTGCTGGGCGTGCCGGCGGTCAACCGCGACGACAATTTCTTCGCGCTGGGCGGCGACAGCATCCTCTCCCTCCAGGTCGTCGCCCGCGCCCGCAAGCAGGGCCTGGCGCTGACCCCCCGGCAGGTCTTCCTCCAGCCGTCCCTTCGCGAGCTGGCCCTGGCCGCCACCGAGGCCGGCGCCGGCGCGACGGTCGCCGGGTCGTCCGAAGGCCCCGTGCCCCTGACGCCGATCCAGCGCTGGTTCTTCGGCCTGGACCTCGCCCGGCCGTCCTGGTGGAACCAGATCGCGTGGCTGGAGACCGCCGCTCCCGTCGATCCCGCCGCCCTGGCCCGCGCCCTCGACCAGGTGGCCGGCGCCCACGACGCGTTCCGCCTGCGCTTCCATCGGGAGTCCTCCGGCTGGGTGCAGACCCTGGTGCCCGGTCCCGCGACCCTGCCGCTGACCGTCCATGACCGGTCGGAACTGCCCCGGGCCGCCATCGACCTCCAGGAAGGCTGGGACCTCGCCGTGGGGCCTCTCGCCCGCGCCGCCTGGTTCGGCGACGAGGCTGGCGGCGTGCTCGCGGTCGCGGTCCATCACCTGATCGTTGACGGCGTCTCCTGGCGCGTCCTGCTGGACGATCTGGCGGGCGCCCTGGCCGGGGAACCGCCGGCCCCCGCCTTCGGCTTCGCGGCCCATGCCCGCGCACTCGGGGACCGCCCGGCGGCCCCGCCGGCCCCCGTTCCCGCCGAGCGCCGCCGACTTCCCCTGGCCGGCGGCGTCCCCGACACGTCCGGGACCGCCGGCAGGATCTCCACCGCGTTCGATCCCGCCGAGACGGCGCTGATCACGGTCGATGCCCCGGCCGCGTCCCGCCAGCCGGTGGATGCCCTGGTCCTCGCCGCCGTGGCCCGCGCCCTCTCGGACCTGGGCGCGGGCCTGCTCCCCGTCGTCATCGAGGGCCATGGCCGCGACGTCCCCGACGCCGACCTGTCCCGCACGGTCGGCTGGTTCACCGTGTTCCGCACCCTGGCATTGCCGCTCGGCCCGGAAGCCACCCCCGCCGAAGCCGCCGAGGCGCTGGCCGGCGCCGCCGACGGACTGCCCGCCGACCCGGCGGACTGGCCGGAGGTCAGCGTCAATTATCTCGGCCGCATCGCCGATGCCGCCGGTTCCGGCTGGCGGCTGCGCCGCGAAGCCTCGGTGCCCGTCTCCGCGCCGGAGAACCGCCGCCCCTTCGCCCTCGACCTCGTGGCGCTGGTCGCGGGCGGCCGGCTGGAGGTGACCTGGCTGTTCGCCGCCGGGATCGACGCCGCGACGGCGGAGCGCTGGGCCGTCCGCTTCAGGGCCGCCCTGCTGGAAGTCGCCGGCGCCGCCGCCGGCCGCATCGTGCCGCCGAAGCCGGAAGACCTGCCGCTCGCCCGGCTGGACGCGGGCGCCCTCGCGGCCATCGCCGCCACCGTTCCGGCCCCCATCGCCGACGCCTACCCGCTGACGCCGCTCCAGCTCGGCATGCTGTTCCACGCGGTGGAGCGGCCGGACGCCGGCGTCTATGTCGAACAGCTCGCCGGCCGCCTGATCGGGGAGCTGGACGAACCCGCCTTCCTCCAGGCCTGGCAGGACGTGATGGACCGGCATCCGCCGCTCCGCACCCTGTTCGTCTGGCGTGACGTGCCGGAGCCCCATCAGGTCGTGCTGGCCCGCGCCGCCCTGCCGGTCCGGCGGGAGGACTGGCGCGGCCTGCCCGCCGACGAGCAGGACCTTCGCCTGGAAGCGCTGCTGGCGGCCGACCGCCGCCTGGGCCTCGACCTCGGCCGCGCGCCGGTGATGCGCTTCGCCCTGGTCCGCACCGGGGATGCCGCCTGGCGCTGGGTCTGGACCCACCACCACATGCTGGTGGACGGCTGGTCTCTGCCGATCCTGTTCGGCGACCTGCTGGCATCCTATGTCGCCCGGATCGGCGGTGGCGTCGCCGAGCCAGCACCTGCCCGCCCCTTCCGCGACCATGTCGCCGGGCTCCTCGCCCGCGACGGCTCCGCCGCCGAGCGGTTCTGGAAGGCGGAGCTTGCCGGGATCGAAGGACCGTCGCGCCTCGCCCTGCAACGCCCGGCCGACGCGGCGGAGGAACTGCCCGGCGAGGTCGAGCGCACGCTTGATGTCGCGTCGTCCGAGGCGCTGCGCACCCTGGCGCGGAAACATCAGGTCACCCTCAACGTGGTGGCCGCCGCCGCCTGGGCGCTCCTGCTGGAACGCCACGGCGCCGGCCCCCGCCCGATGTTCGGCCTGACCGTTTCGGGCCGTTTGCCCGACCTGGCCGGCTCCGACGGCATGGTGGGGCTGTTCATCAATACCCTCCCCTGCGCGGTCCCGGTGCCCCGCGCCACGCCGCTCTCCGGCTGGCTGGGGGAGGTCCAGCAGCGGCTTGCCGCGGCGCAGGAGCACGACGCCGTCAGTCTGGTCGAGGTCCGGCGCTGGGCGGGACTGCCGGCGGACGAGGCGCCGTTCGACAGCCTGTTCGTGTTCGAGAATTATCCCGTCGCGGCGGCCCTCCAGCGGGAGGCCGGCGGCATCGCCTTCTCCGACATCAGGTTCGTGGAGCGGACCAACTATCCGCTGACCGCCGCCGTGATCCCCGGCGACGCGCTGATCCTGAAGATCAACTATGACGGGCTGCGCTTCGGGCTGGCCGAGGCCTCGGCCCTGCTCGACCGCTGGATCGGCCTGCTGGCCGCGATGGCGGAGCGGCCGGACGCGCCGGTGGACGCTTTCGCCGTCCTGCCGCCGGCCGAGGCCGCCGGGCTGATCACCCGCGCAAACCCCGTCGGCAAGGGTGCCGCCGAACCGGAGCCCGCCCACCGGCTGGTCGAGCGGATGGCCGCCCGCCGGCCGGACTCCCCGGCGCTGGACACCGCCGGCGCGGTCGTGACCTATGCGGCATTGGACGGTGCCGCCGACCGGCTTGCCCGCAATCTCGCCGCCCGGGGCGTCGGGCCGGAATCCGTGGTCGCGACCCTGCTGCCGCGCTCGGCCGACCTGATCACCGCCCTGCTGGCGATCCTGAAGGCGGGCGGAGCCTGGCTGCCGCTCGACCCGGCCTATCCGGCGGACCGGCTCGGGCACATGCTGTCGGACGGCGGCGCCCGCCTGATCCTGACGCGTGGCGCCGCCGCCGTGGACCTGGCCGCCGGCCGCCCCGTCCTGGACCTGGACGCGCCCGCCGAACCGGATGCCGGCACCACGCTCCCCGAGGTCGATCCGTCCGGCCTGGCCTACACCATCTACACCTCCGGCACGACGGGCCGCCCCAAGGGCGTGCTGGTGCCCCATGCCGGGATCGCCAACCTCGTCGCCGCCCAGGCGGAATCCTTCCGGATCGGGCCGGGCGACCGCGTCTACCAGTTCGCCTCGCCCAGCTTCGACGCCGCGGTGGCGGAGATCTTCCACGCGCTGGGCACCGGCGCCACCCTGTGCCTGCCGCCCGAGGGCGACGCGCTCGACATCGGCCGCCACCTGGCGGAGGCGCGGGCGACCCACGTCACCCTGCCGCCCTCCGTCCTGGCCGCCCTCGACCCCGCCGCCCTGCCGGACCTGCGCACGGTCGTGGTGGCCGGCGAGGCGGCGCCCGGCGCCCTGCTGCGCGCCTGGAGCCGGGTCGGCCACGTGGTCAACGCCTATGGCCCGACCGAGGCGACCGTCTGCGCCTCGGTCGAGACCTGCACGGACCTCGCCGGGGAACCGGCCCTGGGCCGCGCCATGGCCGGCTGCGCGCTCTACCTGCTCGACCCGCGCGGCGACCCGGTCCCCCCCGGTGTGCCGGGCGAGATCGCGATCGGCGGCATCGGCGTCGCGCGCGGCTACCGCAACCTGCCCGCCCTGACGGCGGAGCGCTTCCGCCCCGACCCGTTCAGTCCGGTCGCCGGAGCCCGCCTCTACCTGACCGGCGACCTCGCCCTGTGGGACGGGGACGGGCGCATCCGCTATCTCGGCCGGCGCGACCATCAGGTGAAGCTGCGCGGTTTCCGCATCGAACTGGGCGAGGTCGAAGCGGTGCTGGCCGACCATCCCGCCGTGGCTTCCGCGGTGGCGCTGGTCCACCGTCCCGCCGCCGGGCCGGCCGAACTGCTGGCTTTCGTCACGGGGGCCGCCACCGCTCCCGACCCGGCGGAGCTTCGCGCCCATGCCGCCGGACGCCTGCCCGGCCATGCCGTCCCCTCCGCCGTGCTGGTCCTCGACCGCTGGCCGCTGACGCCCAACGGCAAGATCGACCGCGCCGCCCTGCTCGCCCGCGCGGCGGAGCGGGAGCCGGCCGCGTCTCCCGCCCTCGCCGAAACGCCGGTCGGCGCGTCGGAGGAGATCCTGGCGGCGGTCTGGCGCGAGGTGTTCAACGGCCGGGCGATCGGCCGCCACGACAATTACTTCGACCTGGGCGGCGACAGCATCATCAGCCTCCAGATCGCCGCCCGCGCCCGCGCCGCCGGGCTGGAGATATCGCCCCGCCAAGTGCTGGAGGCGCAGACCGTCGCCGCTCTCGCCGAACTGGCGGTCCCCCTGGCGGCGGCCCCGGCGGAGCCCGAGCCAGCCTCAGCCGAGATCCCGCTGACGCCGATCCAGCGCTGGTTCTTCGAGCAGGACCTGCCGGCGCCGCACCACTGGAACCAGTCGCTGGCCTTCGCGGTGGACGCCGGGTTCGACGCCGCCGCCTTCGCCCGCGCGCTCCGGGCCCTGCATGCCCGCCACGACACGCTGCGCCTGCGCTTCGCCCGCACGCCCGGCGGCTGGCGCCAGTTCTACGACGGCCCCGGCGAGCCGCCCCGGCTGGAACGCATCGACCTCACCGCCGAGGCCGATCCCGACGCCATGCTGGCCCGGGCCGCCGACCGCCTCCAGGCCGGATTCGACCTGGGCTCCGGCTGCCTGATCGCCGGGCTGCTGGCCGAGCAGGGGGCCAGGCGCCCGCGCGTCCTGCTGCTGTGCGCCCACCATCTGGCGGTGGACGCCGTGTCCTGGCGCGTCCTGTTGTCCGACCTGCACGCGCTCTACCGGGCGGAGGCCGGCGGTGCTCCGCGCCCGGCCGCCCCCGGCGGCACCAGCTTCCGCCGCTGGTCGGAGGCGCTCGCCGCCCATGTCCCGGACTTCGAGGCCGAGGCGGCGCACTGGCGTTCCGTCATGGCGCCGGGAACCGCCCCGCTGCCGTTCGACGGCCCCGATCCCGCCGGGCCGGACCGGGTGGCCGGCGAACGGGTCGCCCGCGTCTCCCTGGGCGTCGCCCGCACCCGGACCCTGCTCGACGGCGCCGCCGGCCCGATGCCGGAGGCGCTGCTGGCCGCCCTCGCCCTGACCCTGGGCCGGTGGCGCGGCGCCGGTGCCGCGGTCATCGACCTGGAGAGCCACGGCCGGGACGCCCCCTGGCCCGGCATCGACCTGTCCGGCACCTGCGGCTGGTTCACCGTCCTCCACCCGGTGCGGCTGGAGATCGCCGGGACCGCTGACCCGGGTGTGGCCCGTGCCGCGGCCCAAGCGGCCTTGTCCGCCGTCCCGTCGAAGGGGCTCGGCTGGGGCGTGCTCCGCCACCTCGCGGGGGACGAAACCCTGTCCTCGGCGCCGCCGGCACCGGTCGCGCTCAACTACCTGGGCCAGACCGACGCCGGGGCCGCCGGCCTCGACGGCTTCGCCCCGCTCGCCGCCGCCCATGGCGCGGAGCGCGACCCCAGCCAGCCGCGCAGCCACGCGCTCGCCTTCAACGCCCGCGTCCAGGGGGGAGCGCTGACCCTCGACCTCGCCTACGGCGCCGGCCGGCTCTCGGCCGAGACCGCCGACCGCCTCGTCGCCGGCATGGCCGAGGCGCTGGACTCCCTGGTCGGGGACACCGGACCCGGCGCCGCCCGGTTCGACAAGATCGACCTCGCCGACGACGAATTTGACGCCCTCATGGCCGATCTGGCCGACAGCTTCGACGATTGACCGGATGACCGCGAACCCCTCCGCCGCCTCCCCGACCGGACCCGCCCGCAAGCCCGCCGCCAAGCCGGCGGTCGCGGACATCTATCCGCTGACGCCCTTGCAGAAGGGGCTGCTGTTCCACGCCCTGTACGAGCCGGACTCCGCGGTCTATTTCGAGCAGCTCTGCGTCACCCTGGAAGGCGACCTGGACGCGGGCGCCTTCGAGCGGGCATGGCGCCGGCTGATCGACCGCCATGCCATCCTGCGCTCCGCCTTCGTGACCAAGGGCCAGCGGGAGCCGGTGCAGGTCGTGTTCGACCAAGTGCCGTTCTCCATCACGCCGGAGGACTGGAGCGGCCTGGACGAAGCCGCCCAGCGGGCGCGTCTCGACGACTTCCTGGAACAGGACCGCCGCAAGGGCTTCGCCTTCAACCGCCCGCCGCTGATGCGGATCACGCTGATCCGGCTGGGTCCGGACCGGTTCCGCATGGTCTGGAGCCACCACCACCTTCTGCTGGACGGCTGGTCGCTGCCGATCCTGATGGGCGAGCTGTTCGCCCTCTACCGGTCCGAGCGGGACGGCACCCTGGCCGCCTTGCCGGCCCCCGCCGCCTACGGCGACTACGTCGCCTGGCTCGGCCGCCAGGACCGCGCGGCGGCGGAGGCGTTCTGGCGCGACGGGCTGTCCGGGCTGGAAGGGCCGACGCCCCTGGGCATCGACATCGCCGGGAAGCGCGGCGGGGCCGGCGGGATCGAGCAGCGGACCTTCGGCCTGGACGCCGCCGCCACGGCCGCCCTGGCCGACCTCGCCCGGCGCTGCCGGGTCACCCAGGCGAGCGTGGTCGAGGCCGCCTGGGCGATCGTGCTGAGCCGCTACGCCGGCACCGACGACGTGACCTTCGGCATCACGCTGAGCAGCCGCCCGGCCGATCTGCCCGGGGCAGAGCGCATGGTCGGGCTGTTCGTCAATTCCCTGCCCCTGCGGGTCGCCATCGACGCGGCGGCGCCGGTCGCCGACCTGCTGCGGCAGGTCCAGGAACGCCAGCTCCAGCTTCAGCGCTTCGACCATTGCGGCCTGACCGACATCCAGGGCTGGTCGCCGGTGCCGCGCGGCGAGCCGCTGTTCGAGAGCCTGTTCGCGTTCGAGAATTTTCCGCTCGGCGACAGGCTGGGCGAGGCGGTGCCCGAGATCGCCGTCCGCGACGCCAGCCTGATCGAGAAGACCCATTACCCCCTGACCCTGATCGTGGTCCCGGGGGAGGTGCTGACGGTCAAGGTCGCGGTCGATACCGCCCGCATCCCGGCCGAGGCCGCCGAGGGCGTGTTCCGCCACCTGGCCCATGTGCTGGACGCCATGGCCGCCGACCCGGCCCGCCCGGTCGCCTCGATCGGCCTGCTGGCCACCCCGCCCGAAGCCGGCGAAATCCGCGACGTCGCCCTGCCCGCCCCCTCCCTGGCCGACGCTTTCGCCGCCGCCGCGGCGCGTTTCCCAGACCGCACCGCCGTGGTGGACGGGGAAGCGCGCCTGACCTATGCCGAGCTGGCCGCCCGCGCCGCACCGCTGGCCCGCCGGCTGCGCGCCGCCGGGACCGGACCCGACCGGCCCGTGGGCATCTGCCTGGAGAAGTCCGCCGACCTGATCGTCGCCATGCTGGCGGTGGTCGAGGCCGGCGGCGCCTACCTGCCGCTCGACCCGGCCTATCCGGCGGAGCGGCTGGCGTTCCTGGTCGCCGACAGCGGCGCCGCCATCGTCGTGACCAGCGCCGAACTGGCCGGCCGGCTGCCGCAGGCCCCGGCGCCGGTCCTGATCGACCGGCCGTCAGAGGTTCCCGACCCCGCCGATAGCCGCGCCGCCGGCCCGGACGACGCGGCCTACGTCATCTATACCTCCGGCTCGACCGGGACGCCGAAGGGCGTGGTGGTGACCCACCGCAACGTGCTCCGCCTGTTCGCTGCGACGCAGCCCTGGTTCGGCTTCGGCGAGCGGGACGTGTGGTGCATGTTCCACAGCTTCGCCTTCGACTTTTCCGTTTGGGAAACGTGGGGCGCGCTGCTCCACGGCGGCACCCTGGTCATCGTGCCCTGGCTGGTCTCCCGCGATCCCGACGCCTTCCTGGCCCTGCTGGAGCGGGAGCGGGTCACGGTGCTGAACCAGACGCCGTCGGCCTTCGCCCAGCTCATGGCGGCCGACGCGGCGCGGCCAGCCAGGCCCGACCTGGCGCTGCGCACCGTGGTGTTCGGCGGCGAGGCGCTGGAGCCCGCGATGCTCGCCCCCTGGGTGGCCCGGCGCGGCGACAGGATGCCCGAGCTGGTCAACATGTACGGCATCACCGAGACGACGGTGCATGTCACCTACCGCCCGATCCGCAGCGCCGACATCGAGGCCGGCAGCCGCAGCGTGATCGGCCGGCCGATCCCCGACCTGGGCATCGAGATCCTGGACCAGCACGGCCATCCCGTGCCCCCCGGCGCCATCGGGGAGATCTGCGTCCTGGGCGCCGGCGTCGCCCGCGGCTATCTCGGCCGGCCGGAGCTGACCGCCGAGCGCTTCGTCGAGCGCGCCGCCTCCCGGCTCTACCGCTCCGGCGACCTCGCCCGCCGGCTGCCCGACGGCGACATCGAATATTGCGGCCGGCGCGACCACCAGGTGAAGGTGCGCGGGTTCCGGATCGAGACGGGCGAGATCGAATCCGCCCTGTCCCGGCACCCGCAGGTGGCCCAGGCGCTGGTCCTGGCGCCGCAGGGACCCGCCGGCCGGCGCCTCGTGGCCTATCTGGCGATGCGTCCCGGCGAGGCCCGGCCCGGCGCCGACGCGCTGCGCGACTTCCTGCGCGGCCGGCTGCCCGACCACATGGTGCCGGAAGTGTTCGTCCCGCTGGATGCCTTCCCGCTGACCGTCAACGGCAAGATCGACCGCGCCGCCCTGCCCGACCCCGACGCCGCCCGCACCGGCGTGGCCGGCGCCTACGCCGCGCCGGAGACGGAGACCCAGCGCATCCTGTGCGAGGCCTGGGCCGCGGCGCTGGGCATCGAGCGGGTCGGCATCGACGACGATTACTTCGCGCTGGGCGGCGACAGCATCCGCAGCATCCGGCTGGTGGCGCTGGCCCGCGACAAGGGGGTCGCGGCCAGCCTGCCGCAGCTTTTCGGCAACCCGACCGTCCGCCGCCTCGCCGCAGCACTGGACAGCGCCGGACCCGCCACCGCAGCGCCCGCCTTGGTGCCCGCCGGCCCCTTCTCCCTGGTCCCCGAATCCGACCGCGCCCTGATGCCCGCCTGGGCGGAGGACGCCTATCCGCTGACCCGGCTCCAGGCCGGCATGCTGTTCCACGGCGATTTCGACGCCGCCCAGTCCCTGTACCAGGACCTGTTCCTGTTCCGCCTGCGCCTGCCGGTGGACATCCCGGCGCTGGAACAGGCGCTGGCGGAGACCATCGCGGTCCACCCGGCGCTGCGCACCGGCTTCGACCTGGAAAGCTTCTCCCGCCCGCTCCAGCTGGTCCACCGGGAGGTGCCGTCGCCCCTCACGGTATCGGACCTGCGCGGCCTGCCCCCGGCGGAGCAGGAAATCCAACTGGCGGCCCATGTCGCCGAGGAACGCCGGCTCGGCTACGACTGGCGCAAGGCCCCGTGCGGCAGGATCGCGGTCCACCGCCTCGCCGACGACGTGGTCCATCTCAGCCTGGGCTTCCACCACGCCGTGCTCGACGGCTGGAGCGTCGCGACCTTCCTGGCGGAATGGGTGCAGCGCTACCTGCACCGCCTGGGCCGCGGCGTAGGCTCGCTGCCGGCGGCGCCGGCGGCGAGCTTCCGGGACTTCGTCGCGCTGGAGACCCAAGCCCTGGAAGACCCCGCGATCCGGGGCTATTGGGAAGGGGCGTTGGCCGGCCTGCCGGTAACCTCCCTGCCGCGCGTCAGGCGCCCGGCCGACGCCCCGCGCCCGTCCGGCCGGATCGACCGCGCGTTCCCGCCGGAGCTGAAGGACCGGCTGCGCGAGGTCGCCCGGGCCAGCCGGCTGCCGCTGAAGGCGCTGCTGCTCGCGGCACACCTGCGCGTGCTGGCGCTGCTCGCCGGATCGTCCGACGTGGTCACCGGGCTGGTGTCCAACGGCAGGCCCGACGACCAGGACAGCACGCGCGTCCTCGGCCTGTTCCTCAACACGCTGCCGTTCCGCTTCCGGATCGAGCGGCGCTGGAGTTGGCTGGACCTCGCCCGCGCCGTCCATGCGGGGGAGGCCGCCATGCTCCCCAACCGCCGCCTTCCCATGGCCGAGCTGCGCCGGATCGCCGGCGGCAGGACGCTGTTCGAGACCTCGTTCAACTTCGTCAATTTCCACGTCTACCAGGGCCTCGCCGGGCTGCGCGACATCGAGCTGCTGGACACCAGGTCGTTCGACGACATCGACATCCCGTTCAGCGTCAGCTTCAGCGACGATGCCGGCGGCGGGCCGCTGCGCGTCGGCATCGGCTTCGACGCCGCCCAGTTCCCCGACAGCTTCGCGGAGACCGCCGCCGACCTGCTGGAAGGCGCGCTGCGCGCTTTCGCCGAGGCGCCCGACCGGCCTTTCGCCGACGCGGTGCTGGTCGAAGCCCTCCCCCCCGCGCCCGACTTCCCGTCCGAGGCCCCCGCCGTCCCCGTCCACCGCGTGGTGCTGGAACAGGCGAGCCTGTCGCCGGACCGCACCGCCGTGGTGGCCGGCGGCGACCGCTGGACCTATGGCGAGCTGGCGGACAGCTCCGCCCGGCTGGCCCATCGGCTGCGCGCGCTGGGAGTAGGCCCCGACCGGCCGGTGGCGCTGCTGCTGGAACGCTCCTTCGCCTTCGTCTCCGCCATGCTGGGAACCCTGCTGGCCGGCGGCGCCTATGTCACGCTCGACCCGGCGCAGCCGCCGACCCGCCTCGCCTCCTCGCTGGAGACCTGCCGGCCGGCCGTGTTGATAACCGCGGGCGGCACCGGCGGCGTGGCCGTGCCGGACGGCACCCGCGTCCTCGACCTCGCCGCGGAGGCGCTGGAGATAGCCTGCCTTCCCGCGACCCCGCCGGAGGGGACGGACCACCCCGACGCGCTGGCCTACCTGATCTTCACCTCCGGCTCCACCGGCAAGCCCAAGGGCGTCGCCGTGCCGTCCCAGGCGCTGGCCGACCATATGGCGTGGTTCCTGCGGGACTATCCGGTCCGGCCCGACGACGTCATGCTCCAGAAGACGCCGGTGGTGTTCGACGCCTCGGTGGACGAGCTGTGGGCCGCCCTGATGTCGGGCGCCACCCTGCGGCTCGCCCGCGCCGACGGCCACCGCGACCCGGCCTATCTGGCGGCGGAGATCGCGGCCGGCGGCGTCACGCTGCTCCATCTGGTGCCGACCCAGCTCGACCTGCTGCTGCGCGAGCCCGCCCTGGCGGACTGCCGCACCCTGCGGCGCGTGGCGGTCGGCGGCGAGGCGCTGCCCATGGCGCTGGTCGGACGGCTCCAGGCGCTGCTGCCGGTGGAGGTGATCAACCTCTACGGCCCGACGGAGACGACGGTCGAATGCTCGATCCGCCGGGTCGAGGGGTTCGAGGCCGGCGACACCGCGACCCTGGGCGATTCCCGCGACGGCACCGCGCTCCATGTCCTGGACGGCGACCTGATGCCCGTCCCCGACGGCGTCCCGGGCGAGCTCTATGTCGGCGGCGCCGGGCTGGCGCGCGGCTACTGGGGGGCGCCGGACCTGACGGCCGAACGTTTCGTCCCCGATCCGTTTTCCGGCACGCCCGGCGCGCGGCTCTACCGCACCGGCGACCGGGTCCGCCGGACCCCCGGCGGCGGGCTCGACTATCTCGGCCGCGTCGATCGCCAGACCAAGCTGCGGGGATACCGGATCGAGCCGGACGAGGTCGAGCGCGTGCTGGAGCGGCACCCGCTGGTGCGCCGCGCCGCCGTCTCCGTCCGTCCCGGCCCGGGCGGCTCGCCCCGGCTGGTCGCCTATGTGGAAATATCGTTGGAGGAGTCCGGCGCCGGCTGGGAACAGCCGCTGGCCGACCACGCCCGCGCCAGCCTGCCGGACTACATGGTGCCGGCGCTGTACCATGCCGTCCGGTCCTGGCCGCTGCTGGCGAGCGGCAAGATCGACCGTTCCGCCCTGCCCGACCCCGCCGAGGCCCCGCAGGAACCCGACTCCGGCCGCCCCTTCCGGGCACCCGCCCCCGGCGCCGAGACCACCCTGGCGGAGGTCTGGCAATCCGTCCTGGCGGTCGAGCGGGTCGGGGCCGAGGACGATTTCTTCGCGCTCGGCGGCGACAGCATCCTCAGCCTCCAGATCGTCGCCCGCGCCAAGGCGCGCGGCCTGATCCTGACCCTGCAACAGGTCTTCCGCCACCCCAAGCTGGCCGACATGGCGCGCGCCGCCGCGCTGCCGGCCCCCGCGGCCGCGGAACCGACGGCCGAGCCGCTGGCCGGCCCCGTCCCGCTGACCCCGGCGCAGCGCTGGTTCTTCGCCGACCCGCCGCCCAACCCGTCGCACTGGAACCACGCCGTCCTGGTCACCCTGAAGCGGCCGGCGGCGCCCGACGCGGTGGCTGCGGCGGTCCGCTCTGCGCTGGAGCGGCACGACGCCTTCCGCCTCCGCTTCCGCCGCGCCGATGCCGGCTGGGAGCAGACCTACGCGGAGCAGGCCGCCCCGGTGCCGTTCGAGGCGGTCGCGGTGGCCGACGGCGCCGCCCTGGTCGCCCATGCCGCCGGCGTGCAGCGCACCCTGGACCTCGCCGCCGGGCCGCTGGTCCGCGCCGTTCTCTATACCCTTCCGGCACCGGAACTGCCGCGCCTGATGATCGTCGCCCACCATCTGGCGGTGGACGGCGTCTCCTGGCGCCTGATCCTGATCGATCTCGGCTGGGCGCTGATCGGCTCCCTTTCCGAGCCGCCGCCCCTGCGGCCGGCGTTCGGCCGCTGGGCGCGCGGGCTGGAAGCCGCCGCCGCCGGCCCCCGCATCGCGGGGCAGGCCGGTTACTGGCTGGACGAGGCGCTGGGCGAGGCCGGCGACCTGCCGTCCGACGGCGCCGGCCCCGCGGTCGAGGGCGATGCCCGCACGGTCGAGCGGGAGATCGGCGCCGGGGAAGTCACCCTCCTCCGCTCCGCGGCGCAGAAGCTGCGCGCCAAGCTGGACGAGATCCTGCTGGCCGCCCTGGCCGAGGCCGTCGCTCCCGACCTGGGCTCCGGCGACCTGCGGATCGCGCTGGAATCCCATGGCCGCACGGACCTGGTCCCCGGCGTCGATCTGGCGTCCACGGTCGGCTGGTTCACCGCGCTGCACCCGTTCCGCCTGCCCGCCGGCGGCGGCGATGACGGCGGCAAGGGTCCGGCCGCGACGCTGGCCCGGGTCAAGGAACGGCTGCGCGCGATCCCCGACGACGGCGTCGGCTACGGGCTGCTGCGCTGGTACGGCGACGGGGAGGTCGCGGACCGGCTGGCCTCCGCCCCGCAGCCGGCCTTCGCGTACAACTTCCTGGGCCAGGTGAACGGGGTGCTCGGCCGCTCCGCCCCGATCGCGCTGGCGCCGGAGGCGGTCGGCGACACCATCGACCCGGACGCGCCCCGGCGCCACGCGCTGGAACTGGTCGCCGCCGTGGTCGGCGGCCGGCTCACCCTGCGCTGGATCCATGTCCCCGCGCTGCACGCCGCCGCCCGGGTCGAAGCCTGGGCCGACCGCTTCGCGCAGGCGCTGGAACGGCTCGTCCGCCTGGACGGTGCCGCGGCGCGGGCCGCCTGGACGCCGTCCGACTTCCCGCTGGCGGGGCTCGACGCCCAGACGCTTCCCCTGGTCCTGGGCGACGGCGACCTCGACGACATCTATCCGCTGACCCCCGCCCAGGAAGGCATGCTCTTCCACACGGTGGAGCAGGACTCCGCCTCCGGCGTCTATGTCCAGCAGGTCACCGCCCGGCTGGACACCCCGCTCGGCGCCGAGGGGCTGACCCGGGCGTGGCAGGCGGTGCTCGATGCCCATCCCAACCTGCGCGCCGGCTTCGCCTGGGCGGGGCTGCCCCGGCCGCTCCAGCGGATTCCCCTTCGCGCCGAACTGCCGGTCGCGGTGCTGGACTGGCGCGGCCTGGACGAGGCCGGGCAGGCCGTCGCCCTCGACCGTTTCCTGGCCGACGACCGGGCGCGGGGCTTCGATCCCGCGACGCCGCCGCTGATGCGCGTCACCCTGGCGCGGATCGGGGAGATCGCTTGGCAGGTGGTGTGGAGCCACCATCACCTGCTGCTGGACGGCTGGTCCATGCCGATCGTGTTCCGGGGCGTGATGCGGTCGCTGGCCGCCATCGCGCGGGGCGAGGCCCCGGACCTGCCGGGCGACCACGGTTTCCGCGACCATGTCGCCCGCCTCGCGAAGGCAGATCCGGCCAAGGCCGCGGATTTCTGGCGCGATCGGCTGGCCGACGCGCCGGAGGCGACGTTCCCCGCCGCCGGCCGCCAGCGCGGCGACGGGACCGGCATGGCGATGCGCAGCCTCGACCTGCCCCCGGCCCCGGCCGCCCGCCTCGCCGAATCAGCCCGGCGCCACGGCGTCACCCAGAGCACGCTGGTCAACGCCGCCTGGGCGGTGCTGCTCGGCCGCTACGGCGGCACGCTCGACGTGCTCTACGGCGTCACGGTGTCGGGCCGGCCGCAGGACCTCGACGGTTCCGACGGCATGGTCGGCATGTTCATCAACACGCTGCCGGTGCGGGCCGTGCTCGACCCGGCGGCGAATCTCGCCGACTGGCTGCCGGCGTTCCAGGCCGGCTTCGGCGATCTGGCGGCCCACCAGGACAGCCGGCTGGTGGATATCCAGTCTTGGAGCGGGCGCCCCCGCCAGCAGCCGCTGTTCGAGGCGATCCTGGTCTATGAGAACTACCCCGTCGCGTCCGAGGTCCGCGCCTCCGCCGGCCTCGCGGTCGGCGCGGTCACGGCGCGGGAACAGAACAATTTCCCGCTCAGCCTCTACGTCCTTCCCGGGACCCTCCCCGGCGACGGCCTGAGGCTGGAACTGATGTGGGACCGCGCCCGGCTGGACGAGGGCGCCGCCGGCGCGCTCCTGGCCGAGCTGGCGGCCCTGCTCGAAGCCCTTGGCGACCCCGCGCGGGAGCGGATCGCCGACCTGCTGCCGGCAGCACCGAGCCCCGCCGCCACCGGCACCGCCGGCCCGGTCGGGCTCCCCGTCCACCGCCGCATCCTGGACCATGCCGAGGCCGAACCCGGCCGCTTCGCCGTGATCGCCGAGGACGCGACCCTGACCTATGGCGAGCTGGCCGAGCGTGCCCGGCGCGTGGCGTCCGGCCTCGCCGCGGCGGGCATCCGCCCGGACGACCGCGTCGGCATCTTCCTGGACCGGGGCGCCGACCTGCTGCCGGCCCTCCTGGGCGTGCATCTGGCGGGGGCCGCCTATATCCCGCTCGACCCCGCGTTCCCGGCGGAACGGCTGGCGATGATGGTGGAGGACGGCCGCCCCGCCGCCGTCGTCGCCTCCCGCGCCCTGCGCGCCGACGCCCCGCCCACCGCCGCCCCCGTGCTGACGGTGGAGGACCTGCTGGCCGGCCCCGACGCGCCCGTCCCCCCCGACCCGCGCGAGGGCGACCGGCTGGCCTATGTCATCTTCACCTCCGGCTCGACCGGGCGGCCCAAGGGCGTCGCGGTCGGCCGCCGCGCGCTCGCCAACGTGGTGGACAGCTTCGCGGACCGGCCCGGCTTCGGCCGCGACGACCGGCTGGCGGCGGTCACCACCCTGTCGTTCGACATCGCGGCGCTGGAACTGTTCCTGCCGCTGGCCGCCGGCGCCACGCTGGTGCTGTGCGGCGGCGCCACCGCCGTGGACGGCGCAGCGCTCGCGGAGCTGATCGCGTCCCGGGGCGCCACCGTGCTCCAGGCCACACCCGCCACCTGGCGCCTGCTGCTCGCCGCCGACTGGCGCCCGCCGCAGGGCTTCGCCGGCTGGGTCGGGGGGGAGGCGGTTCCCGCCGACCTGGCGGCGGCCCTGCTGGACCGCGGCGTCGCGCTGTGGAACGTCTATGGCCCGACCGAGACGACGATCTGGTCGGCCGCCCGCCGGATCGACGACGCGGCTCAGGCCGGCGTGGTCGGCGCGCCGGTGCGCAACACCTGGATCGGCGTGGTCGACGCCTTCGGCCGCCCCGCCCCGGTCGATGCGCCGGGTGAGCTGGCGATCGGCGGCGACGGCCTCGCCGAGGGCTATTGGGAACGCCCCGACCTGACGGCCGACCGCTTCGCGCCCAACCGCTTCCCCGGATTGCCCGGCGCCCGCTGCTACCTGACCGGCGACCGGGCGGTGCGGCGGCCGGACGGCGATTTCGACATCCTCGGCCGGCTCGACACCCAGGCCAAGATCCGCGGGTTCCGCATCGAGCTGGGCGAGATCGAGAGCGTCCTGCGCACCCTGCCCGGCATCGCCGAGGCGGTGGTCGTGATCGGCCGCGACGGCCAGGGCGAACCGCGCCTCGTCGCCAACCTCGTCCCGCAGGACGGCGCGCCCGAACCCGCCCCCGAACTGGCCGTCGCCGACCTGCGCGAGCGGTCGCTCGCCCGCCTGCCCGGCTACATGGTGCCGACGGTCTGGCGCATCCTGCCCGAGCTGCCGCTGACGCCCAACCGCAAGATCGACCGCAAGGCCCTGGCCCAGGCCCCCGTCGAGGTGACCGCCACCCGGCTGGCGCCCCGCGACCCGGTGGAGGACGCCGTCGCCCGCCTGTGGGCCGAGGCGTTCGGCGGCGGGGAGATCGGCGTCGAGGAAGATTTCTTCGACCTCGGCGGCCATTCCCTGGTCGCCATGCGGATCCACGCCAAGCTTGGCCGGGTGTTCCAGACCGAGCTGCGCCTGCGCGAGTTCCTGGAGGCGCCGACCGTCGCCGCCCAGGCCGCCTTGCTGCGGTCGCGGGAGGCATCGCCCGGCCGCGCGCTGAAGGTGGCCCAGGCCTATCTCCGCCTGCTCGCCATGACGCCGGAGCAGAAGGAAGCCCTGCGGCAGGCCCGCTCCGCCGGCAAAGCCCAAATCGTTCAATGAGCCGGCCGATCATCCGTCAAGCGAAAGTCTCCCATCGAATACCCGTGCTGCGGCATCGCAACGCTACCCGGAACGTGATCATGGCGATTAACTTGGCCTACCGAGCCGATCGAGATATGGCGGGAATGAATGAGGCACAACCGGCTCCGAGGCTTTCTGCGGCTGTCGTCTCTCCTGATGCTGTTCATCGGCGGGCTCGGCGGATGCTCGGCGGTAGGCTATGCCAAGGCTCTCAACCCCGAGCTGTTCGGCATGGAACGAATCGCCGAGGGCATCTACGTCGACAGCTCCATGTCGGACGAAGTGCGACGCGCACTCGTCACCAATGTCGCCGAAGCAAGAAGCCGGATCGCCGAAGTCTATGGAGCTGCTGTTTCCACGCCGGACATAGTGGCCTGCTCGACGCAGAGCTGTTTCGAAAGCTTCGGCGGCGGCCGACAGCGGGCGCTGGCCTTCGGAGATCGGATGTTGCTTTCCCCCCGTGGCTCCACGGTTCACATGGTCAGTCACGAGTGGTCGCATACCGAACTGAGTGCCCGGCTGGGCTGGCTCACGCGCTGGGTTCTGGGAGATCTGCCATCATGGTTCGATGAAGGACTGGCCGTGGCCGTAAGCGGCGAGCCGATGCATTCCGAAGAAGTTTGGCGGACGGTGGAGCGACGCGCGTTGCCACGGCCTGAGTTGACCGAGTTGATGTCGAACGGCGACTGGAGTCGTGCCGTCGTCCGGTACGGCGACGTTCAAGCCGCCATCGAAGGCAATCCGGATCATCCGATGGTCGTTTACCCGATGGTCGGCCATGAGGTTCGCGGATGGCTGGCGCGGAATGGACGTGCCGGCCTCCTGGCGCTGATCGAACGCCTACGGAACGGCGACCGCTTCGACGCAGCCTACAGGCAGCCCTTGCCGTCTTAATTCGGTTTTCACTTCGCCCCGTCGAGATTGCGGAGGCGGTACGCCGCCGCCTCCGCATCGCCAAAGCCCCCGAGACGAAAGAACAGGTCATGCGCATAGACACAGTCACCGCGGTCGTCACCGGGGCCGCCCAGGGGCTGGGGCGCTGCTTCACCCTGGAGCTGGCCCGCGCCGGCGCCCGGGTGATGGCCGGCGACATCCAGGCCGACGGCCTGGGCACCCTCGCGGAGGAGGCCCGGGGACTCGCCGGCCGGGTCGAGACCATGGCGCTCGACGTGACCCAGGAGGCCTCGGTGCGCGGCTTCCTGGGCGAGACGGCGGCCCGGCTCGGCACGCCGAACCTGCTGGTCAACAATGCCGGCATCCTGCGCGACGGCGTCCTGGCGCTGCGCGAGGAGGACGGCTTCGTCCGCAAGATGCCCAGCGTCCAGTGGAAGTCGGTGATCGAGACCAACCTGACCGGCTGCTACGTGATGGCGCGGGAGGTGGTCTCGCAGATGCTGGAGAACGGCGTCAGCCCCGGCCTCGTGGTCAACATCTCCTCGATCACCGGGGCCGGCAACCCGGGCCAGGGCAACTACGCCGCCGCCAAGGCCGGCCTGGACGCCGCGACGCGGACCTGGGCGCTGGAACTGGCGCAATACGGCATCCGCGTCGGCGGCATAGCGCCGGGGCTGATCGACACGCCCATGGCGCAGGCCCTGGACCCCGACGAGCGCGCCGGCATGGTGGCCGACGTGCCCCTCGGCCGCATGGGCAGGCCGGAGGAGATCTGGGCGGCGCTGCGCTTCATCGTGGAATGCGACTTCTTCACCGGCCGGGTCATCCAGGTGGACGGCGGGGCGAGCTATTCATGAGCATCCCGCGCATCATCCACCAGATCTGGTACCAGGGCGAGGACCAGATGCCCGCCAAGTTCCGCGCCTTCGGCGACGGCTGGCGCCGCAACCACCCGGACTGGTCGTTCCACCTGTGGAACGAGACCACCATGCGCGCCTTCATGGCGGAAAACCACGCCTGGTTCCTGCCGATCTACGACGGCTATCCGCTGAACATCCAGCGCATCGACGCGGTGCGCTACTTCATCCTGCACACGCTGGGCGGCCTCTATGTGGACAGCGACATCGAGAGCCTGAAGCCGATCGATACGCTGGTGGAACGGCCAAGCCTGCTGCTGTCGCGGACCGTGGGGTACAACAACGCCATCGTCGGCAGCGTGCCCGGCCACCGCTTCTGGGAGACGGTGTTCGAGGCGCTGAAGTCCAACCACCAGCGCCCGAAGCGCTCGCCGCTGAACCTCCTGGTCGATGCCGACGCCCTGTTCATGGCGCACAGCACGGGACCCCGCCTGTTCACCGACTGCGTCCGGCGCAGCGGCGTGGAGGCCGACGCCGACACCCTGGTCTGCCCCTCCTGGTACTTCGAGCCCGGCACCCCGGCGGAAGTGAACGGCCGCATCACCATCGACCCCGACACCTCCCGCTCCTACGGCATCCACCACATGAGCCAGACCTGGATGTCCCCCTGGCGCCGCGCCCTCGACGCCGCCCTCAAGCCGGTGATGGCGCTCGCCCGCCGCTTCGCCGCGCCGGGGTGAGGCGGCGGCGGCGTCCAGACGGCCTGCCGCTTCACCCCGGCGCGGCGAAGCGGCGGGATCGCCGATGCCGAACGCTGGCATAGCTGATCCCATCGGAGGATCAAGGCGACGACGTAGACTACGGCAGGGGCGGGATCGGCAGGCCGAGATGCTTGGCCCTGGCGATCAAACACTGCGAAACTTCGGGCTCGGGACCATATTTCCGCAGTGCGATGGGCAATGCCTCGGCCACCAGCGCCATTGCTCGGTCAGCTTCGCCCTGTGTCCGGAGCGTTTCGGCCAGATTGTTCATGCTGAGCAATGTGTCGGGATGCTCGTCGCCCAGCACCCGGCGGCGGAGCGCCAGCACCTGCTCTTCGAGCGCCCGGGCGCCGCCGTGGTCGCCCTGTGCCCAGAGCGTATGGGCCAGATTGTTCATGCTGGTCAGGGTGTTGGGATGCTCGTCGCCCAGCACCCGACGGCAGAGCGCCAGCACCTGTTCCTGGAGCGCCCGGGCGCCGCCGTGGTCGCCCTGTACCCGGAGCGTTGTGGCCAGATTGTTCATGCTGGCCAGGGTGTCGGGATGCTCTTCGCCCAGCACCCGGCGGCTGAGCGCCAATTCCTGCTCGTGGAGCGCCCGGGCGCCGCCGTGATCACCCTGTGCCTGGAGCGTCAGGGCCAGATTGTTCATGCTGGCCAGGGTGTCGGGATGCTCGTCACCCTGCACCCGGCGGCAGATGGCCAGTTCTTGCTCGTGGAGCGCCCGGGCGCCGCCGTGGTCGCCCTGTGCATCGAGCGTTACGGCCAGATTGTTCATGCTGGTCAGGGTGTGGGGATGCTCGTCGCCCTGCACCCGGCGGCGGAGCGCCAGCACCTGCTCCTGGAACGTCCGGGCGCCGCCGTGGTCGCCCTGTGCCCGGAGCGTTTCGGCCAGATTGTTCATGCTGGTCAGGGTGTCGGGATGCTCGGCGCCCAGCAGGCGTTTCCTGGCCTCGACTGTTCGGCGGTAGTCCGCCTCCGCGTCGGCGTAGGCTCCCCGCTCATTATTGAGCCGTCCAAGCCACGACAGGAGCGTGGCTGTAGGGACGTCCGGCAGGTCCCCGGTCAGGGCGCGGGCGTGGGGGACCAGGGGCAGTAAGGCGGCATGGTTGCGGATGTCGCCGGCCTCCTCCATCGACTCGTTCAACGCCGCCACGGCGGCGTCGCGCATCGCGGGCGGCGGATCGCCCCTGTGGAAGCGCAGGGTGCGGCTGACCAGCACATGGACCGACACGGCGTCGCCGGCATCCTCCTCCCCACCCGGGATGTGTTCGGCCAGGGCTTCGCGCGCGGCCGCCTTGACGGCGCGGGCGGCCTCGGCCAAGCCGTCGTCGCCGCCGGGCTGCCGGGCGAAGACATCGGCGGCCAGGGACAGGGGGATGGGCGCCGGGGCCAGCAGGGCGGCGAGGTGCAGGAAGCGCAGGCCCGCCGCGTCCAGCCGGTCGATGCTGTCCAGCAGGGTGGCCGCGATCTGCCGGGCATGGCCGGTCGGCAGGTCGCCGGCCAGTTCGGCGGCAAGTTCCGTCGCGTCCTTCGCCGGATCGCGCAGCCGGTCGCGGAAGGCCGCATAGCCCAGCATCGCGACGGCGGCACCCGCCACATCGACCGCCAGAGCATGGTTGCCCAGCAGGGCCAGGATCTCCCGCGCCGCCGCCCGCTCGTCATCGCTACGCGCAGATCGGCGGCTGGTCAGAAGCTCATGGGCTTCGGTACCCGACAGCAGCCCCAGCCGGTGGACGAAGCCCGCCCCGTCCAGCCCGGTGCCGCGGGTGGTGACCAGGGTGGCGCCGTTGTCGGTGGGTGCTCTCCAGGCGTTCAGGTCGGCCATGCCAGCGTCCGGCGGCAAGTCGTCCACGATCCACAGGTAGCTGTCCAGGTCAGCAAGCTTGATCTT
Source organism: Skermanella mucosa (assembly GCF_016765655.2). Lineage (NCBI taxonomy): Bacteria > Pseudomonadati > Pseudomonadota > Alphaproteobacteria > Rhodospirillales > Azospirillaceae > Skermanella > Skermanella mucosa. Next base: position 339,514 of record NZ_CP086108.1, on the reverse strand, counting down.
CAGCGCACCCTCGACCTCGTGCGGCCCCAGGCCGGCGACCGCGATGCCGAGGTTTCCGGCAATGCCCTGCCGCTGCGCGCCCAGGTCCTGCCCCTTGACGGCATTGAGCCAGAAGATGCCGCCGGGATAGGCTGCGCCGAAGCGCCGGGCGTATTCCTCCGCCAGCAGGGTCTTGCCGATGCCGCCCATGCCCTGCACCTGGATCAGGCTGGGACTGGCGCCAGCGATCAGCGCGATCCTGTTCTTCGACAGGTGACTGTCGATCCGCCACATGTCCGGAAAGCGGCCGACGAACCGGTTGGACCCGGCACGCGGGTTGCCGCCGTGCCAGTGCGTGCCGCTGAAGGCTTTGATTCTCCCGAAGTTGCCGGTCAGCCCCGCCAGCCGGTCAGCGACCCGGCCGGCCAGTTCGTCCGCTCGGACACCCCGCGCATTGACGAACCTCTTCACGAGAATGTCGGCCGGCTGGAGATGGCCGACATCTTCCTCCGGGTTCAGCGCCAGGATTCGGCGCTCCACCATCTGGCCGTCGGGTGACTCGTGCCGGGCGGCGATGAGGGCGGAAGTCAGCTCCCATTGGCAGGCGCGGCTGGTCGGGTAAGTCGCCGAATACCACGCCACCATCATCCGGGCGCGGCCAAGATCCTCCACGATCCGGCGCTGGATGGATTCGCCTTCTTGAATCTCCGTTTCGAAGCTGAAAACGCGGAGTTTTCGCGCCCGCAGCGCCTGGATCACCGGCAGAGCCGCGTCGCGGTCGGCGAAGGCGTAGCTGAAGAAGATATCGTATTCCATCGCCCGCCCCGCCCGGTACCGGCCGGCAGCGACGATGCCAAGCCTTCAAGATCAACCGATGCGGGCATTATAGCAGCAGCGGAACCGCGTCGGGAGCATTATTGCGCGAAAACATTCTGAAATATGCGCATAATTTGACATGCGCGCGAATTCGGATCAAAATTCGCGCGCCACACCACCCGGACGTGGCGGCCGAGCCAAAGAGTGGGGACTCCTAGGCCCGGCCTGACCATAGATGCCTCTTGATCAAGGAACCACATCCATGGCTACCCAATTGATTAGCACAAACGGAGTGTTCGCGCTCCGGTCATTGTTACCCCCGCCGCGGCGACCTCGTTCGCCGCGGCGGGGGGCTCCCACCGTCGTCAGTCCGGCGGCGCGGGGGTAAGCATCATGCCACAAGCAGGAAGGTACGAAGCCCGGTTCGACGCCGGGCTGAAGGACATGCGCGTGTTCGACGCGGACGGCGCGCCGCTGGCCGACGACGATGCGGTCTACCTCGTCAACATGCTGGGCGAAGCGGTGGACGAGATGGACCGCCGAGGCTTCGACCCGGAAACCGCCCGTTTCACCATCGACCGCCGGGCGCCGTCCGGGATAGCGGGAGGGGCGCAAACGTAATCCAGGCTCTTGCCACAGATTACGGCGATGGACAAAGATACGGCCCGGATCATCTGAGGATATCGCCGTAATCTGTGGCCAAATCCCTTCCTCCCGGCCCAGCACCGTCCAAGGCAGGGATCATTACTTAGCCACAGATGCACGCAGATGGACGCAGATACTTATCGATTTCTTATCTGCGTCCATCTGCGTGCATCTGTGGCCAAATCCCTTTCTTTCAGCCCCGTCCGCGCCGGCTTTGTCGGCTGCTTGATTAGGTCTGCAAGGGGATGGTCGGATTTCGGCAGAGCGTTCCTCCCTTTGCCGTCATGACCGGGCTTGACCCACGGCTGTCCGGCACGGTATTTGCTCAAAGAGGAAAAGTATTAGCCGTAGGCAGAAATATTCCCTTTTCGTCATGGCCGGACTTGATCCGGCCATCGTATCGCAGGTCTCACCACGGCTCCGTGGCCGGAGATGCCCGGATCAAGTCCGGGCATGACGACAAGGGGGTGCTTTTTCCCCTGATCAACTCTTTTGAGAAAACCGCAAGTACCGTGCCGGATAGCCGTGGGCTTGACCCGGTCATCGCTTGCAGACTCCATCAGCGACGCCGTGCGGGGAGATACCCGGATCAAGTCCGGGTATGACGAAAAGGAGGGTGCTGCCGTCGCCATGCAGACCGTTTGAGCGGGGCGGAACTGCCGTGCCGGACGGCCATGGATCACGCCCGGCCATGGCGACCCCTCAGCCCGGCGCGCCGGACTCGGTGCTGGGCTCGGGCTTCTCGGTTTTGCCGGCTTCCTGGGAGACCTGGCCCGGCTTGTTGCCGCGGTTGGTCTCGGGCGGGTTGTGGACGGCGTCGGGGCCGTCGGGGCTCGGCGGGTTGGCCTTGGGGTCCGTGTTGCCGCCGACCCGGTGGAACTTGTCTTGCTGCTCGGCCATGGGGCCACTCCTTGGTTCAGATGCTCGGACCGACCTCAACAGGAGGGCGCCGGGGCGGTTCCCGATGGCGTTTTTCCTGGTCGCCGCCGGGCCGGGGTGGCAAGATCGTTCATCGTCGTCCCTCATGATCGTGCGCGAGGAGGAGCCCGTGGGCACCCATCGCCTCAATCTTCTCGGCGGGTTCGACCTTCTATCGCCAGCCGGATCGTCGATCCCCCTGACCGCCCGCAAGCCGATGGCCCTGCTGGCGTACCTGGCCCTGCGCCCCGGCCAGTCCCACCCGCGCGAGAAGCTCGCGACGCTGCTGTGGGAGGACAGCCCCGACGCCCTCGCCCGCAGCAGCCTCCGCCAGGCGCTGGCCCTGCTCCGCCGCTGCCTGCCCGTCCTGAGCGCGGAGGGCGACGGCGTCGCCGTCCCGGCCGGGACCCTCGCCACCGACGTCGCGGAATTCCGGGCGGCCGTCGCCGACGGCTCCCCCGCGCACCTCGCGCGGGCGGCGGAGCTCTATCGCGGCGACCTGTTCGACGGCGCCCCGTCCCGGTCGCCTGCCTTCGAGGACTGGCTCCAGGTCGAGCGCCGGCACCTGCGCGAGCAGATCCAGGGCGTGCTGGGCCGGCTGCTCGACCACGCCCTGGAAACCGGCGACGCCGAGGCCGGGGTCCGCCACGCGCTGCGGCTGCTGGCGCTCGATCCCCTGCGCGAACCGGCCCACCGCGCCCTGATGAGGCTCTATGCCCGCCAGGGCCGCCACGCCGCCGCCCTGAAGCAGTACCAGACCTGCCGCTCCGTCCTGGAGCGCGAGCTGGGCGTGCGGCCCGAACCGGAGACCGAAGCGCTCCTGCGGGAGATCCGGGAGCGCCGCCGCAACAGCCGGGCCGACCCGCCCGACCCCGCCGCGGCACCCCTCCCGGAAGCCGGCGAGGCGCCGCCCCGCCCCTTCCCCTCCGCCCCCGAGCTGCGCGTCGCCGCCATCCTCTGCGCGGCCCTGTCCGGGTCCGATACCGCCGATCCGGAGGACATGCACAGGCAGACCGCCGACGCGGTCGGCCATGTGGAGCGCATCGCCCGGAGCTATGGCGGCGACCTCTACCGCCACGCCGGCAACACGGTGATCGCGGCGTTCGGCGCGCGCCGGTCCCACGGCAACGATCCGGAGCGGGCGCTGCGCGCGGCGCTCGACCTGCGCGCCGGGGTGGACGGCACCGCGGAGCCTCCCGGCATCGGCGTTTCCTGCGGGCTGGTCGTCGTGGACGGCGGGCCGGACTTCGTGCTGACCGGCACCGCCATGCAGGAGGGGAACCGGCTCGCCACCCTGGCCGGCCCCGGCGACATCCTGATCTCCCCCGGGGTGCGGGAGGCGATGGACGGGTTCCTCGACCTGGAGGGTGGCGGCGGGCCGCCCTGGCGATTGCGGGGGCTTCGCACGGCCGGCACCGGCAAGGCGGCGGCCTCCCGCCCCTTCGTGGGGCGGCGGGCGGAGCTGCACCAGTTCAACGGCCTGCTCGCCGCCTGCCGCGAGACCGGCAGCGGCACCGTGATCCATATCCGGGGCGAACCCGGCATCGGCAAGACCCGGCTGGTGGAGGAGTTCCAGGCCCTGGCCGGCGCCCAGGGACTGCGCTGCGTCACCGGCTGCGTGCTCGATTTCGGCGTCGGCCGGGGCCAGGACGCGATCAAGGCGGTTGTCCGGGCGCTTGCGGACCTGCCGGCCGCCGGCACGCTCGGCCCGGAGCATGGGATCCACCTCGCCCCCCTGCTCGACCGGCCCCTGCCGCCCGACCAGCGCTCCGTCTACGACGCGCTGGACCACGGCACCCGCGACCTGGGCCGCCGCGCCGTCATCTCGGCGCTGGTCCGGGCGGTGGCCGGCGACCGGCCGCTGGTCCTCACGATCGAGGACGTCCACTGGGCCGATGCCCAGGTCCAACCCTACGTCGCGATGCTCGCCGGGCTGGTGGCCGACTGCCCGCTGATCCTGGTGCTGACGACCCGGGTCCAGGGCGACCCGCTCGACGCCGCCTGGCGGGCCGCCGCCGGCGGGGTGCCGATCATGACCATCGACCTCGGCCCCCTCCGCCCGGCGGAGGCCCAGAGCCTGGCCCAGACCTTGACGCACGCGGTGGCGGCGGACGACCGGTCCTTCGCCGAAAGCTGCGTCACCCGGTCCGGCGGCAATCCCCTGTTCCTGGAACAGCTCCTGCGCAGCCGGGGCACCGGCGGCACCGTGCCGGATACCATCCACGCCATCGTGCTGGCGCGCACCGACGCGCTGCCCGCTGCCGACCGCCGGGCGCTCCAGGCCGCCTCGGTGCTGGGCCAGCGCTTCGACCTGGACGCCCTGCGCACGCTGCTGGACGACCCGGACTATGGAATGGCGGCGCTGCTCGACCAGGCGCTGGTCCGCCCGGCGGCCCCCGATGGCGGAAATGGCGGCGGCTACCTGTTCGCCCATGCCCTGGTCCAGGAAGCGGTCCATTCCGGCCTGCTCCGCTCCCGCCGGTGCGAGCTGCACCGCCGCGCCGCCGCGTGGTACGCCGGGCGCGACCCGGCCTTGCATGCCGAGCACCTGGCCCAGGCGGAGGACCCGGGGGCCGCCGCGGCCTTCCTGGAAGCCGCCCGGTTCCACGCCGCCGGCTTCAGGTTCGAGCGCGCGCTGTCGCTGGTGGAGCGCGGCCTGGCGCTGGACTGCGGACGCGCCGACCGGTTCGAGCTGGCCTGCCTGCACGGCGAGGTGCTGGACGCGCTGGGGTCCGTCGCCCCGTCGATCCGGTCCTACGGGCAGGCCCGCGACCTGGCGGAGACCGACGCGGAACGCTGCCGCGCCTGGCTCGGGCTGGCGTCGGGCATGCGCGTGGTGGACGACCTCTCCGGCGCGATGGACGCGCTGGAGCATGCCGAGGCGGCGGCCATGCGCGCCGGCCTCGCGGCGGAGCGGTTCCGCATCCACCACCTGCGCGGCAACCTGTGCTTCCCCCGCGGCGACCTCGACGGCTGCCTGCGCGAGCACGAGGCCGCCCTGGACTGGGCGCGGCGGTCGAACGAGCCCGACCTTGAGCTTCATGCCATGAGCGGGCTCGGCGACGCCTATTACCTGCGCGGCCGGATGATCACCGCCCACGGCTATTTCTCCCGCTGCGTCCGCCGGGCGCGCGAGCGGTCGCTGCCCCGGATCGAGGCGGAAAACCTCTACATGGACGCGGTCACCCGGTTCTTCATGAACGACCCGGGCGCCGCCCTCGCCACGGCGCGGGAGTCGATCGATGTCGCCGTCCGGATCGGCCACCGGCGGGCCGAACTGCTCAGCCATATCGTCGCCAACGAGATGCTGGGAGAGCTGGGCGACGAGGAGGCCGGCCGCCCCCACTTCGCCCGCGCCCAGGCCCTGGCCGCCCAGCTCGGCGCCTGGCGGTTCGAGGCCGAGAACCTGCTGGGCCTCGGCCGGATGGCGCTCCATGCCGGCCGGCGGGAGGAGAGCCTCGACCTGCTGCGGCAGGCCCTGGAGATCGCGCTGCGCACGGGGGAGGGATATCTCGGTCCCAGCATCCTGGCGCTGATGGCCCTGGCCGGCGACGACCCGGACGAGCGCCGCCGCCTGCTGGACGAGGGTGCGGCCATGCTGGCGCGGGGCAGCGTCAGCCACAACCACCTCTATTTCCACCGCGAGGCGATCGAGACGGCGCTCGACATGGGTGACTGGGAGGCAGCCGAGCGCTACGCCGACGGGCTGGAGGACTATGCCAGCCCCGAACCGCTGCCCTGGAGCAGCCTGTTCACCACCCGCGGCCGCCTGCTCGCCCGTTTCGGCCGGGGCGAGCGCGGCTGCGACCTGCGCCAGGACCTCACCCGCGTCCTGAAAACCTGCCGCGCCGCCGCCCTCGACCGCCACACCCCCCGCATCGAGAAGGCATTGAAAAAATTCCAATTTTCGTAGGTCGGCCTTGGCCCGCAGGGCCAACGCCGACACCACATGCCGACGCTCCGGCCATGGCGTCGGCGTCGGCCTTCGGCCGAGGCCGACCTACATCCGCTCCAGGTCCAGGAGCGCGCGGTCGCCCGCCCAGGCGTGCCCGAGGACCTCGGCGGACTGCTTCGCGGCCTCCTGGTCGCCGCGCGCCTCGTGGACCTTCATCATGCCGTACAGGGCCCAGCCGTTGTTGCGCGACCGCGTCAGGCTCGCCGCGAAGGCCTGCTCGGCCTCGTCGACGCGGCCGGCCCGGAGCAGGGCGGCCCCCAGGGACTGCTGGACCGGATAGTACCAGAACGGCGGTTCCATATAGGGAAGCTGCCCCTCCAGCGCCGCCGCGCTGCCGAACTCGGCGATCGCGCCGTCCAGGTCGCCGCGGGCCTGGGCGATCCGCGCCCGCACCACGTGGCGCGAGATTTCCAGGACGGTGGATGCCGGAATCCCGGCGGATGCCAGCCCGGCGATCCCGGCCGTCTTCTCCAGCGCGGCTATGGCGTCGGCCTCGCCCGCCGCACCCGCCGCGTCGCCGGATGCCGCCAGGGCCACGCCGCGGGCGTAGTGCCACATGGCCTTGACGAACGGGAACTCGTCCGTGGGCGCCGGCACCGCCATCACCGTTTCCGGGGTGCTGAACTGGGCATGGGCGAAGTACGGCGCGGCCATGATCGGCTGGACCCACGGGATCGTGCGCGCCGCCTCGTCCGTCACGGTCGCCCGAAGCTTCTCGGCGGCGCTCACCGCCGTCGGGCCGTCGCCGGCCATCTGGGCGGAGACCAGCAGGAAATGGATGTTGTGCGGATAATAGGCCGAGGGGTAGATGCCGGCGGTGCCGATGCTTTCCAGATAAGCCTCGTCGGCGGCGACGGCGCGCCGGTTCGCCTCCAGCGAGTCCCGGTAGCGGCCGATGCGGTAATAGATGTGCGACGGCATATGCACCAGGTGCCCCGCGCCCAGGTCGAACGACGCCAGCCGGTCCGCCCCCGGCACCGCCCGCTCCGGCCGGTCCGACGCCTCCACCATGTGGATGTAAAAGTGGATCGCCCCGATATGGTCGGGGTTCCGCGCCATCACGGATTCCAGCATCCCGATGATCTCGGCCGTGCGGCCCTTGGGCTGCGCGCCGCCGGCCTGCCAATAGTCCCACGGCGACAGGTTCATCAGCGCCTCGGCGGTCAGGACGGCGATCTCGGTGTCCTCGGGGTAGCGCAGGGCGACCTCCGTCATGGCGTCGGCATAGGCCTTGTCGAGGGCGGCCCTGTCGGTCGTGCCCCCGGCGGCATAGCGCCGTGACAGCGCCTGGATCAGCGCCTGTTCATGGGGCCGGGCGTTGGCGGCGAGCCGCTCCGCCCGGGCCAGGGCGGCCAGGGCGGGTGCCATGGCGCCGGCATCCATCGGCGCGTTGATGTTCGGCCCCAGCACCAGCGCCTCGCCCCAGAAGCACAGGGCGCAGGTCGGGTCGATCTGCTGGGCCTTGCGGAAGGCGCGCCGCGCCTCGGCATGGTTGAAGCCGTAGGCCAGCCGGAGCCCCTGGTCGAAATAGCGCTGCGCCAGGGGCGACGCCGTCGTGACCGGATAGGTGACCGTGCCCAGGTTCTGCCACAGCGGCACGTCGGAAAGGTCGTCATAGACCTCCGGCGACATGCCGCCCGCGGGCGGGACGAAGGGCTTAGTCTCCACCTTCATAGGCTGGTGGTGCATGCCCTGGTGCTGGGTGCCCGTCTGGGCTCCGGCGGGGTGGACCAAAGCCAGCATCGCGGCCGTCACCAGGCCGGCATGGAGCGAGGTCCGCAGGGTCGAACGGGTCATGTTTCCTCTCCGTTTCCAAACGTCGCGATCATTCTCAGGAATGCAGCCGGACCATGCGCTGGCGGGCGCGTCCGGCCGCCGCGGCGTCGCCGGCCCCGTCCAGGGCGCGGGCGGCGAGCGCCCAGTTGAACGGGCTCGACGGCTTCAGGTCGGTCCGCTCGGCCGCCAGCGCCCGGGCGAGCTTCGACCTGCCGCCGCGCAGCGCCGCCTCGATCAGGGTCAGCGTGATCACGTCGCGCTGGGCGTTGCTGCCGCCGAACCGGTGGGACACCGCGCGCGCCTGGGTCAGCAGATCGATCGCGATGTCGTGGAAGCCGTCGGCGAAGGCCCGGATCGCCGAGCACACCTTCAGCCCGACCTCGCGGGTCATGGCGGCGTTGCTGCCGGTCCCGGCGGCGCGCCGGTTCAGCACCACCAGCAGGCGGCGGGCGACATGGTCGCGGCCGGCGCCGACGAAGGCCATCATGGCGTGCATGTCGTTGAAGGCGTAGTAGCCGTCTTCCGCCATCGGCTCCCAGGCGTCGGCCACCGGCTCCCAGCGATCGCCCACGTCGATCCCGCGCAGGTGCATGCGCCACAGCATGGACGTGGCGTCCACCAGCTCGATCGCGGCGCCGCCCGGCCGGGGCCGGATATGCTCGTCATAGATTGCCAGGGTCCTGTCCGGCTGCCCGTGGTCCAGGTGGTAGAGCGCCAGGTGCCACCAGTTGTGGACCGCCAGCATGTTGTCGGGCGCCCAGTCGTCCACCCGCTTGGTCATCCAGCGGATGCCGTCGCCCAGCCGGCCCTCCATCTCCATTACGTGGGCCACGGCATGGATCGCCCAGGGGTCGCGCGGCGTCAGCTCCACCGCGTGGCGGCCCGCCTCCTCCGCCCGGCGGAACATGTTGTTCTCCTCCAGCCCGAAGGCGTGCATGCCGAGCACGTAGCCGTAGCCCGGCGTGGCGGCGTCCCACTGCGGCAGCACGCGGGCCGGCCGGTCGCGCAGCAGGGCGGTGTTGCCGACGAAGAAATCCACCTGATGGGCGACCTGGAGCGCCAGCAGGTCGCGAGGATGCTCCAGCAGCACCTCGCCGTACAGCTCGCCCGCCCGGTGGAAATCCCCGTCCAGCCAGGACCGCAGCGCCGCGACATGGCCGCGCTCCCGGCCGTTGGCAGAGCCGGCCAGCGCCTCGGCCGCCTCGACGCTGCGGCGGAGTTCCGGTTCGGCCGACTTCTCCGCCGCCATCAGCATCAGGGCTCCGCGCAGGCAGTGGCCCATGACGAAGCCGGGGTTCTCCTCCAGCGCCTCGTCGATGGCGGCCAGCGGGTCGGCGAAATAGCCGTTCAGCAGCCCGAGGGCATGTTCGAAACGGTCGAGCGAGCGGCGGTCCGAAGCGGACACGGGCTCGCCGCGCAGGTCCTTGAGGCTCATGATGGGGCATCCATGTGGTGGTCGGTCCGTATTCCTGGACCGACGCTACCCGCCGCCTGTCATCGCCCCGTCACGGGGAGCGTGAATCGATCGTGAAAAACGCCGCTCAGCCCCCGGCCGCCGCTCTCTTCGGTGGTGCCCCGTCGGGATCACACCGTCCGGCTCGCCCCGATCAGGCCGCCCGTTCGGCGGCGCCCGGGACCCGCCGGCCGGCGCGGCCGGCCTGCAGGTCGGCCAGAGGGAAGTCCAGGACGAATACCGTGCCGTGGTCGTCCTGGAACTCGCAGTTCCCCTCGATCTGATGCACCAGCCCCCGGATCAGGCGGCTTCCCATGCCGGTCGCCCGGCCGGGCTGGTAGCCGACGCCGTCGTCCCGGACCCGGAGGAGGGCACGGCCGTCGTCCTCCGCCTTGAGGGTCACCGTGATCAGGCCCGGCCGCCCGTCGGGAAAGGCATGCTTGAAGGCGTTGGAGACCACCTCGTTGACGATCAGCCCCAGCGGCAGCGCCTGGTCGGGGCTTACCTTCACCGGCTCCAGGTCGCACTGGACCCTGACCGCCGACCCGTAGCCGTCGCGCAGGCCCCCGACCAGCCTGCGGATATAGTCGGCGATGTCGAGATGGCCGAACTGGTCCGACCCGTAGATATGCTCGTGGACGGCCGACATGGCCGCGATCCGGCGCATCAGGTCGTCCTTGCCCTCCCGGTCGCCGGGCTGGAGCTGGATCAGGGACGAGACGGTCTGGAGATTGTTCTTCACGCGGTGATGGACCTCGCGCAGCAGCATGCGGTTGTCCTCCAGCGCGGCCGCCAGCGCGTCGCGCGCGCGTTCCTCCTGCCGCAGCAGCCTCACCACCCACAGCGAGACCAGCAGCAGCGCCGCTCCGATGGGTGCCGCCACCAGCGCTATCTCGCCCAGCCGGCCCCGGAAGCCCTCGGCCAGGGCGCTGGACGGAATGCCGACCACCGTGACCAGCGGCAGCCCGTCGACCCTGCGGTATCCGACGATCCGCGCCCGCCCGTCCGCGGGGGACGCCTCGGCCTCGTAGGACCCTTCCGGAGCCTTGGGCAGATGCTCGGTGAACAGGACGTAGTTGGCCAGGTTCAGGGAACTCTCCGGCACCGGGAAGCGCGCCACCAGCCAGCCGTCGTCGCGCAGCAGCCCGACCGTGGAGCCGGGGCCGAGATCCATCGATCGCCAGAACTGCGCCAGCAAATCGGCCGGGACGTAGATGACGGCCGCCCCCAGGAATTCCCCGCCGCGCTCGATCCTGCGCCCGATCGGGAACACCTTCCGGGTGGTGCGGCGGCCGTTGACCAGGGCGCCGATGTGCCATTCGGTGCCGGTCTTGAGAGCCAGGAAATAGTCCCGGTCGCCGATGCGCGCCGGTCCCAGCTCCGGCTCGTCGGTCAGCACCGAATTGCCGTCGGCGTCGAACACCCAGACATGGACCGCTCCCGGCAGGGCCGCGACCGCCGTGTCCAGGTCGCGCGCCCTGTCGGTGCCGTGCAGGTCCGGCCGGTCCCCCAGCGACTCGTCGATCCGCCGCAGCGCCTGGAGGTTGGCCTCGATCAGCCATCTTGCATGGGTGGACGCGACGTAGGCGGCGCTGGCGGCCCGCGCTTCCGCCGCCGCCCTCGCGTCGCTCTGGCTGCGCCAGATGAACTGGGCCGCCAGCGACAGCACCAGGACCAGCAGCAACGCCGTCAGGGCGAGCGCCGCGGTGACCGACCGGCTTGCCCGCTGCCTCGGCGCCGCCGCCGCGTCCTGGTCGGTTCGGGGTCGGTCCGCGGGCATCCGGCTATCTCACTCCAGGGTCCCGAGTTTCATCGGAGCGGCTCTCGCGTCGGCTGAAGCGCCTTCGCGCCTCAGCTTACGTGACCCGCCCCGATGATTGTGCGGATTTTTCGGGTTTCCGCTCCGGATTATCCCGGATTTCCAGGGAGCGGGGTCAGTTGGCACTCGCCGCCGTCGTCTCGAACAGCTTGGCGAGGTCGGGGCCGACCTTGGCAGCCCAGGTCTCGAAGGCCGGGCGAGTCGCCGCCTTGAAGGCCGCCAGCTCAGCCTCGGTCGGCTCGTAGACCTCCATCCCCTTCTGGCGCAGCATCTCGATGCCCTGGGCGGTCTGCTCGCGCGTCAGGTTCCGCTGGAACGCCATGGCCTCCTCGGCGGCGGCCTTCACGCTCGCCTTGGTGTCGGCATCCCACGAATCCCAGCGCTTGCGCGACACGCCCAGGAAGATCGGGTCGTAGGAATAGTGCCAGGTGGTCAGGTACTTCTGCACCTCGTACACCCGCTGCGGGATGATCACCGCGCCGATCGGGTTCTCCTGCCCGTCCACCACGCCCTGCTGGAGGGCGGAGAAGGTCTCGACCCACTGCATCTGCTGGGGGTTGGCGCCCAGCGCGTTCATCACGTCGATGTACATCGGGCCGGCGACCCGCATCTTCAGCCCCTTCATGTCGTCGGGCGACTTGATCGGGCGGACGTTGTTGGTCACCTCGCGGAAGCCGTTCTCGCCCCAGGCCAGGACGACGATGCCGTGCTTGTCCAGGATCTCGGTCATTCGCTCGCCCGGCTCGCCGCTGGTGGCCGCGTCCACCTGATCGTAGGAGGTGAACAGGTAGGGCAGCGAGAAGGCCGCCATCTCGGGCACCAGCGGCGTCACGTTGATCGCCGAGGTCATGACGAAGTCGATGGCGCCGCGCCCGACCATCTCGGCCTGCTTCATCTGGTCGCCGCCGGTCAGCGTCGCGTTGGCGAACAGCCGGACCGTGTGCTTGCCGCCGGTCTTGTCCTTCAGAAGCTCGGCGAAGCGCTCGCCGCCCTTGTGCCAGGTGGTGGCGTCCGACGTGTTGTGCGACAGGCGGAAGGTGTCGGCTTCCGCGCTCCCGATCGCGGCGAGCCCCAGGGCCGCGGCGACGGCGATGCCCTTCAGGGCGGTTGCGATCTTCATGGTGTGTTTCCTCCTTAGAATAGGTTTGGTCACCGCAGGGCGAACAGCGAGATCCACGGGAACATCGACAGGATCGCCAGCCCGATCAGGCTGGTGATCAGGAACGGGATGGCGCCGATCGCGATGCGCTCCAGCGACAGGCGGGTGATGTTGGCGGCGACGAACAGGTTGATTCCGACCGGCGGGGTGAACAGGCCGATCGACAGGTTGACCATCAGGATCACGCCGAACCAGACCGGGTCCCAGCCCAGCTCCCTCACCACCGGCAGGAATATCGGCAGGGTGATGAACATGATCGTGATCGCGTCCATGAACATCCCGGCGATCAGCAGGATCACCGCGATGACGAACAGGATCACCCATTCATTATGGCTGAGCCCGAGCAGCACGGAGGAATACTGGCCGACCATGTCGTCCACCGTGACCACCCAGCCGAACAGGCTGGCGAAGGCCACCACCAGCATCACCACCGCGGAGGAGGCGCTGGCCTCCGCCAGGGCCGAGAACAGCACCCGGGGCGTCAGCGTGCGATAGATCGCGACGCCCACGAACATGGCGTAGACGGTCGCGACGATCGCCGCCTCGGTCGGCGTGAAGACGCCGCCATAGATGCCGCCCAGGATCACCACCGGCGTCAGCAGCCCCCAGAAGGCGTCCACGAAGGCCCGCCCCAGCCGCGTGAAGTAAGGCAGGCCGGCATAGGGCTGCTCCAGCAGCGCCACGGTGCCGCCCTCCCGCCCCGGACCGTCCTGGGGCCGCCCGCGCGACGCGAACGGCAGGGCGGCCAGCATCAGCACGCCCATCAGCAGGCCCGGGACGATGGCGGCCAGGAACAGGTCGGAGATCGAGGTCTCGGCGATCACTCCGTAGATCACCAGCCCGATCGACGGCGGGATCACGATCGACAGGGCGGCGCCGGTGCAGACCAGGGCGGCGGCGAAGGGCCGGGGATAGCCGTCCTCCGCCATGCTCTTGATGATCAGCGGGCCGATCGCCGCGACCGAGGCCGGCCCCGATCCGCTGACCGCCCCCCAGAACAGGCAGACCACCGTCCCGACCACCCCCATGCCGCCCGGCAGCCCGCCGATCAGCACGCGGAAGAACCGGATCATCCGCTCCGCGATGCCGACCACGCCCATCAGCGAGCCGGCCAGGATGAAGAACGGCACCGCCAGCAGCGAGTATTTCGTGATGCCTGTGGTGATCAGGTCGCCCGCCAGGTCCAGGCCGAAGCCCAGCTGCCACATGGCGAACATGGCGGAAAGGCCCAGCGCGAAGGCGACCGGCAGCCTCAGGAACAGCAGCACGAAGAAGACGATCACCATCTGCGTGCCGACGCCCAGTCCAAGGAACTCACCCATGACCACCCCTCGGGGCACCCTCCGACCGCAGGTCCCGCACCGCCCTGGCCGCTTGCTGCACGAAGCGCGCCATCACCAGCAGGAAGGCGGCCGGGACGGCGGCGGTGTAGTACCAGGCCGGGATCTGGAGCGCGTAGGACAGCACGCCGGTGGCCATCTGGTTCGCCACCAGCTCCGCCGTGAACCAGGCCGCCGCCGCCAGCAGCACGCAGCCCAGCGCGGTCGCCAGGATGGTCAGCGCGACCTTGCCGCCGCGCGGCAGCAAGTCGTGGACGACCGTCACCGCCAGATGGTCGCCCCGCTTGGCGGCGATCGCCGCCCCCAGGACGGTCAGCAGCAGGAAGCCGTTGATCAGCAGCTCCTCGGTCGAGGCCAGCGACCGGCTGCTCAGGTAACGGACCAGGATGTTGGCGAATCCCAGGCCGGTCATGGCCAGGAAGATCAGGGCGCACAGCCCTTCCTCGAAATAGTCGATCACCGCGCGCATGTCATTCCTTAGGATTCTCCCCCCAGTCGCCCGAAGCCCTCGGGCCCGCGCCGGATCTGATTTCCATTTGCATTACCGGCGCGAAGAATATTGAAGTGCGTATTGAATTCAATAAGCTTCGGCACCGGCGCCCCGATAACCCAGGCGCCGCAGGAATGAGGAAACGGGACAATGGCAGGAAACGGCAGGATCGTAGGCTGGGCGCACACCGTGTTCGGCAAGGCGGAAGCCCCGGACACCGAGGCGCTGATGGCCCAGGTCGCGGGGGCGGCGCTCGACCATGCCGGCGTCCCGGCCGAGTCCGTGGACGGCATCTATGTCGGCGTGATGAACAACGGCTTCTCCAAGCAGGACTTCCAGGCCTCGCTGGTCGCCCTCTCCGACGAGCGGCTGGCCCACGTGCCGGCGACCCGGCTGGAGAACGCCTGCGCCACCGGCTCCGCCGCCCTCTACGCCGCCCTGGATTTCGTGGAGTCCGGCCGGGGCCGCGTAGCATTGGTGGTCGGCGCGGAGAAGATGACCGCCACCCCCGGCACTAAGATCGGCGACATCCTGCTGGGCGCCAGCTACCACAAGGAGGAAGCCGACATCGAAGGCGGCTTCGCCGGGATCTTCGGCCGGATCACCCAGGGTTATTTCCAGCGCTACGGCGACCGGTCGGAGGAGCTGGCCCGCATCGCGGCCAAGAACCATTCCAACGGCATGGCCAACCCCTACGCCCACATGCGGAAGGATTTCGGGTTCGAGTTCTGCAACGCCGTGTCGGAGAAGAACCCCTATGTGGCCGCACCGCTGCGCCGGACCGACTGCTCCCTGGTGTCCGATGGCGCCGCCGCCCTGGTGATCGCCGACGCGGAGACGGCCGAGACGCTGGAGCGCGCGATCGCCTTCCGGGCGCGCCGCCACGTCAACGACATGCTGCCGCTCAGCCGCCGCGACCCGACCGCCTTCGAAGGCGCCCGCCGGGCCTGGCGCGGCGCGCTGGAGGACGCCGGCCTGACCCTGTCCGACCTCAGCCTGGTCGAGACCCACGACTGCTTCACCATCGCCGAGATGATCGAGTACGAGGCCATGGGCCTCGCCGAGCCGGGCCAGGGCTACCGCGTGGTCCGCGACGGCACCACGGCCAAGGGCGGCAGGCTGCCGGTCAACCCCTCGGGCGGGCTGAAGGCCAAGGGCCACCCGATCGGCGCCACCGGCGTCTCCATGCACGTGATGGCCGCCCTCCAGGTCATGGGGGAGGCCGAAGGCATGCAGATCCCCGGCACCGACCTGGCCGGCGTGTTCAACATGGGCGGCGCCGCCGTCGCCAACTACGTGTCGATCCTGGAGCGGGTGAAGTGACGGAGACCAAACCCGTCACCACGCGGGTGATGAACCTCGCCCACTTCCTGACCCAGGCGGCGCGCCGCCACGGGGCGGAAGTGGGCTTCGTCTGGGGCGAGCGCACCTGGACCTGGAGCGAGATGGAGCGGCGGGTCGACGCCATGGCCTCCGCCCTGCTCCACCGGGGCGTCGCCAAGGGCGACCGGGTGCTGGTGCAGTCGAAGAACTGCAACCAGATGTTCGAGTCCATGTTCGCCTGCTTCCGGATCGGCGCCGTCTGGGTCCCGGCCAACTACCGCCAGACCCCGGACGAGGTCGCCTGGCTGGCCAAGGCGGGCGGCGCGGCCGCGATGATCTGCCACGCCGCGTTCCCGGAGCACGCGGCGGCCTGCCGGGCGGCCCAGCCGGGCCTGCGGAGCGTCGTCTCGATCGGCCCGTCCGACTTCGGCGACGACTACGACGCGCTGGTAGCCCGCCACGACGGCGAGAAGCCCGCCGTGGCCGCCGTGGACCGCGACGACCCCTGCTGGTTCTTCTTCACCTCCGGCACCACCGGGCGGCCCAAGGCCGCCGTGCTGACCCACGGCCAGATGGCCTTCGTGGTGACCAACCACCTGTGCGACCTGATGCCGGGAACGACCGAGCGCGACGCCTCGCTGGTGGTCGCCCCGCTGTCCCACGGCGCCGGCATCCACCAGCTCGTCCAGGTCGCGAGGGCCGCCAAGACGGTGCTGCCGGCCTCCGAACGGCTGGACGTCGAGCAGGCCTGGGCGATGGTGGAGCGGTGGCGGATCACCAACATGTTCACGGTGCCGACCATCCTGAAGATGCTGGCCGAGCACCCGTCGGTGGACCGGTTCGACCATTCCAGCCTGCGCTACGTGATCTATGCCGGCGCTCCGATGTACCGCGCCGACCAGAAGCACGCGCTGGACAGGCTCGGCCCGGTGCTGGTCCAGTATTTCGGGCTGGGCGAGGTGACCGGCAACATCACCGTCCTGCCGCCCCGCCTGCACAGCCTGGAGGAGGGCGAGGGCGCCCGGATCGGCACCTGCGGCTTCGAGCGGACGGGCATGCAGGTCTCCATCCAGGACGACGCGGGCCGCGAGCTCGCCCCCGGCGAGACGGGAGAGATCTGCGTCTGCGGCCCCGCCGTCTTCGCCGGCTACCACGACAATCCCGAGGCCAACGCCAAGGCTTTCCGCGACGGCTGGTTCCGCACCGGCGACCTGGGGCACATGGACGCGCAGGGCTTCCTCTACATCACGGGCCGGGCGTCCGACATGTACATCTCGGGCGGGTCGAACATCTATCCGCGCGAGATCGAGGAGAAGATCCTGATGCATCCCGACCTGGCGGAAGTCGCGGTGCTGGGCGTGCCGGACCCGCAATGGGGCGAGGTCGGCGTCGCCGTCTGCGTCCCCCGCCCCGGCGCCTCCCTCGGCGAGGCGGAGCTGCTGGGCTGGCTGGACGGCAGGATCGCCCGCTACAAGATGCCCAAGCGCGTCGTCTTCTGGGAGGAACTGCCGAAGTCCGGCTACGGCAAGATCACCAAGAAGCTGATCCGCGAGGAGCTGGAACGCCGGATGGCATCCGCTCCCATGCCGAACGGCTGAGGAGGGTGCGCGTCCCGCGCACCTCGGGCGGCGGGACGCCGCCCCTCCGAAATGATCTCCCCCGACCGGGCATCCAGGCACCATGCAAGACACCGTCATCGGCATAGACCTCAGCACCACCACCTGCAAGGCGATCGCCTGGGACCGCGACGGCCGCGCGGTCGCCGAGGGCCGCGCCCCGCTGAGCCTGGAGCGCCCGGAACCCAACGCCTACGAGCAGCACCCCGACGCCTGGTGGCGGGCAGCGCAAACCGCCCTCCGTCAGGCCCTCGCCACCGTCCCCGCTGCGTCGGTCGCCGCCGTCGCCGTGGTCAACCAGCGGGAGACGGTCGCGGTCACCGGCACCGACGACGTGCCGCTCCGCCCCGCGATCCTGTGGCTGGACGAGCGCCGCAAGGCGGAGGTCTCCGCCCTGTCCACCCGCGTCGGCGTCGAGCGGATGCACGCCCTGACCGGCAAGCCGCTGGACTTCGCCCCGGCGGTCTACAGCCTCGCCTGGATGGCGCGGGCCGAGCCCGGCCTGTTCGCCCGCGTCCGCCACGTCTACGATCCCCATGCTTGGCTGGTCCGCCGCCTGACCGGCGAGTTCGCGACGAGCTGGGCCAGCGCCGACCCGCTCGGCGCCTTCGACATATCCTCCCACGTCTGGGCGGACGAGGTGATCGGCGCCCTGCCGATCGCCCTCGACCCCGGCCGTTTCCCGCAGGCTGCGGCCCCCGGCACCGTCATCGGCCGGATCACCCCGGAGGCCGCCGCCCTGACCGGCCTGCTCGCCGGCACCCCGGTCGTCGCCGGCGGCGGCGACGGCCAGGCCGGAGGGCTCGGCACGGGAGTGGCCGGGGCCGGCACGGCCTATCTCAACCTCGGCACGGCGATCGTGTCCGGCGTCTACGACCGGGAGCCGCGGATCGACCCCGCGTTCCGGACGCTGTGCGCGATCGACCGCCAGGGTTATATCCTGGAGACCTCGCTCCGCTCCGGCACGCTGCTGGTGAACTCCCTGATCCGGCAGATGTTCGGCCTCGACCCCGACGCCGATCCCGGCATCTTCCGCCGGCTGGAGGCCGAGGCCGCCTCCGTCCCCCCCGGCAGCCGCGGCCTGCTGCTGCTGCCCTACTGGAACGGCGTGATGAACCCCTATTGGGACCAGGACGCCCGGGGCTGCCTGCTGGGCCTCTCCCCCGACCACGGCCGGGCGGAGATCTACCGCGCGCTGCTGGAAGGCATCGCCCTGGAACAGGCCTTCGCCACCGACCGCGTCGTGGCCGCGACCGGCCAGCCGGTGGACAGCTTCGTCGCGATCGGCGGCGGCTCCGCCAGCGATCCCTGGTGCCGGATCATCGCCGACATCACCGGCCGCCCCGTCGTCCGCGCCGAGACGGCGGAGGCGTCGAGCCTGGGCGCCGGCATCGCCGCCGCCGTCGGGGCCGGCTGGTACCCCGGCTTCGAGGAAGCCGCCGCCGCCATGACCCGCACCGGCGCGGCGTTCCATCCCGACCCCGCCGAGGCCGGCTTCCACGCCGACCTGCTCGGCCTCTACGCCGACCTGTACCCGAGGCTGCGCGACCTCTACCCGCGCCTCGCCCGGCTCAACCGGCGCTGAACCCGCCATCCACCGTCAGGCAGGTGCCGTGGATCATGGCGGCGGCATCGCTCAGCAGGAAAGCGACGGAGGCCGCCACCTCCGCCGGCCGGGCGAACCGCCCCAGCGGGATGCGGGCCAGCATCGGCCCCGACTTGGCCGGATCGCTCCACGCCTTGTCCGCCATCGGGGTTAGCGTCACGATCGGGTTCAGGCTGTTCACCCGGATGCCGTGCGGCCCCAGCTCCAGCGCCATCACCCGCGTGACCGCGTCGAGCGCGGCCTTGGACGCACAATAGGCCGTGTGGTCGCGCGTGCCGACATCGGCGGCGAGGCTGGACACATTGACGATCGCCCCCGGCACCCCGCGCCGGACAAGGTCGCGCGCGACCTCCTGCGCCACGACCAGCGGCGCGCGGGTATTGACGGCGATGGTTCGGTCGAACGTCTCGGTGCTGGTTTCGAGGAAGCTTTCCAGCTCGACGATCCCGGCGCAGTTGACCAGCAGGTCCACCGGCAACACCGCCCGAACCGCGGCCCGCGTCGCCTCCGCGTCGGCCAGATCGACCACGACCGGCACGCCCAACCCTTCCAGGTCGGCGGCGGTGCGGCCAAGCGCGATGACCTCCGCCCCGCACCCGGCGAGCAGCAATGCCACCTCCCGCCCGATCCCCTTCCCGGCCCCGGTCACCAGCGCGCGCTTGCCGGTGAAGTCGTAGCGGACCATGGTGTTGGCTCCCGTTCAGTTTACAGGGCGCCGAGTGTCGGGGGCGGCGGGCGGGATGGCAAGGCTTCGGATGGGTCGGCCACCAATCCGCCCTGTCAGCCCGTAGGTCGGCTACAGCGAAGCGGCAGCCGACAGTCCGGCGCGTCGAAGCCTGCTGCTACTTCGCACTGCCAGCCTGTGGCAACTTGAAACAGACGGGGATCGGGACTTCAGCGACGCAGAAGCCGGGCGGGCCAGCTGATTATGTCCAGAAGCCTGTCGCCACTGCCGGTTCTGCGCTGCATGTCCTCCCGGACCTTGGCAGCCTGCCACAGTGCCATGGCAAGAAAGTAGAAGGCGGGCACGAGGGCCAGCAACACATCAGGCTCCATTGCTCCCGTCTCCCTTGTCCACGTCCGAACTCAAAGTGGCGATTGCCATATCAACATTATAGGCAAAAATGGTTCCCGCGACAACAAGTGTGCAAACCGCTAACCATGCAGCCCAGTGTTGTGAAGCGCCAGACACCGCCATCAGGCCAAAGAGCAACCATAGGAAGATCGTTACTGATAAGAGGTGATAGAAGCTCACCTTAAGGTGCGTTGTCCATTTTCGTTCAATCTTGGAAACGTTCAAGAGCGACCCGGATCCTAGAGCAAGGGCAAGGAAGATCAAGTGGCCGAGCCAGTTTTGATTCTCAAACGCAATCGCATTTTCAAATTTTATGACCTCAATCGCAACGGAAGCTGCAACAAGTAGATGGGCTAATAGGGGAAGCAGGCCCAATAAACAGCCAACATAGAACGTAATTCGTGCCTCTCGTTTGCTTTCACTGATTTTCATCGTATTACGCCAAAAATCGGAATTAATCTTACCCCTCAAACCAATGCATATTCATTGGCTATTGCATTCTAGCGTATTGGCACGGCTCGACGCAACAATGGCGACGCCGATCAGCAATATTTTCACTGATCTCGTTCGCGATACTTAGGCGTGATACTAAACGAATCGACTGGACGGCTTGAATGTCTGCATTTCCAATACTCGAAGAAAGAAACATCCGTTATGTGATGCAGTGTCAATCCCTGAATAGATTGGTTATTGAAGGCCCGTTCAGGAATCAGTTCAATTCATGATGAAATACTGTGGTAAACGCTCTCCAAAATGCAAATAAAACTCTTATCAATACATGAAACCTATAATGAGTAGTGCTGTCGGGCCGCAGTATCTTTTCAAATCTGATAACGGCCACCTTTGTATTGTTCAAGGGCCTTCCCGCACAGCTTCTCGGCATTAGCAAAAAGGGTCATTTCAAAATGGACAAGCGGGTGACCCCGCCTCTCGCTTAAACCGTTAATAAGTTTAAGGTACTCTCGATAAGTATTGTCGCACTCCAAAGACTGCCAGCCTCCCTTATCCACGAGAAACTTTTTCCTAAATATTTCGGCAAATCCACCCTGCCCGTAGATTTTTGTGTTCCGGCCTTCGGGATAATTGAAGAATACTCCCGGTCCGTGCGGCTTGCTGAAGATTATTTGTATGGCATTAAGTGCCGCCGCGACGCGAGAGTCATAAATCGCATACTTATCAGGATTGGCAATCGCGAAGATTTTTGAATAGGTTGTGACTCTCTCGATTGGTAAAGGCGGATCATCCAAGCCAGCAAGATCAACGTATCGTTCGAGATTTTCAGGCTTATTCCCCGGTATGCCGCCCCATTTTACGACAATATCGTGAGCTATGGATATTCTTTTATTGCGATCGCCTAGCCTCCACTCCGCTGATTTCTCATTCTTCCAAACAATTGTCTGGTCGTAATTGCGGGAATTTTTCCCTCGTGGCCAGGAATACTCTAAGAACTCTGAGGCATCAGAATCGAAATAATCATCGACAGCCTGGATCATGATACTCCGCCCTTAACTACCTGTGTTCTTGATGGCAGAACACTCACAATAGTCAATCTCGGGCGCGTTCAAATCAAGTTCTGTTAAGTATACATTAAGTACAGTATCATGAATCCAAAACGAATCCGGATGAACGTTCTGCGTAGCCAATCCGGTGAATCTACTCACCCTATCTTGGCCAAATCGGGCGCAAGAACACACTCTTGACATTTCGGGGTAATCCCCTCAGTCTCGCCACACCCATGCACCCGCAGGGCGGCCGAACCGAGAAGGTCCAAGTTCTCGATCCGGCCTGACCATCGATAGTCCAGCTTAAGGATGAGTATCAATGGCTAATGCACTCCATAGCACAACGCCCGGCGCGTTGCCGCGCCGAAATTTCCCGTCATGGGCCGCGGTGGTTCCCACTGCCGCGGCTGGGTTGAAGGGGGGCGTCGCGGTTTTCCGCGGCGTCCTGATAGGCGGAACGTCACGTCGTCGGTTGCGCCCCGCCACCTGACCACCGCGTCCGCCGTCGCGACGCCGACCCGCTCGGCCCTGACCTGATCCCGCCCGGGATGGCTCGGTGCCGTCCTGCAACTCGCTCCTTTCAGCACTGCGCCCTCCCCGCCCCTGCGGCCGGATGCGCGGAGCGATCTCCCATGTCTGGAAAGCCCATGCATTGAAAAAGCTCGGCATTGCTCGAACGTCGCTCCCGCCCGGTTGCCCCGGCCTGAACGGAGGCGATGAATGCGCACTCTCGGGAAGCTGCTGGTTATCTGGGGCGCGCTGTTGCCGCTCCTGATCCTGCCCACCACCGCCGACAGGATCAGCCAGAAGGTCGCGGTCCTGAATCTCCGGCTCGACTACCAAGCCTACATGTTCGGCGAGGAGGTGGATTACGACTCCGTGATCGTCGCCGGGCTGATCATCGTCGGCATCGGGCTGTCCATCAACGCCATCGGTTGGGCCGGAAGGCGGTAGGCATGTCACCGCTTGGTGGATTTCCCGCCGGGGCGGGTCATGTCAGGGCGTGGTAAATGGGAGAACCGGCCAAGCCAACCCGTTGCCTGACGAAGCCGAGACGGATGATTTCCTCGCGGACGCTCCTTGCATCCGCTCCAAAGGGCTCGAGTGACTGCACGGCTCAAGGCCAGAAACCCGTATCGGCAATCTCGGCCAGGGTCCAGGGACAGGTGGCCGGCAGGATCGACATGGGCAGGCCATCATGCTGCGCCAAACTGACACCGGCCAGTCGCCGGGCGCGATCATAGACGGTCGGCAGGCGCACCCGCCCGACCAAGCCGGGATTGTCGTCGGCAAGAGCCTCGAATGCGAGGCGCTGGATCGTCACAGACTCTCGCCAGCGGTCACGGAAATCGGATGCGGGCGCACAGGCAAGCTTGAGCAGGTGCCCGAGGATCCGCATCACGGCGTCTTCCATCGCCCGCAGTTCCCTCCGCCCCAAGCTCTCGATCTCTTCGGCGATGTGGTCTATGTCCGCTGCGTCGAGCTGTCCGGCGCGGAGCAGCGCTACCTGCTGTTCGGTCCAGGCCGCGAAGTCGATCTCGTAAAGCGTGCGGCTCGGCATGTGTCCGGTCTCCAAAGCGATGATCGCAGGTAACGGCACGCTCACCCTATTCCTGCCGCGGAGCAAGCCCGGCGATCGAGCGCTCCACGGTGAAGCTATTGGGAGCCTTGCTCCTGAGGATCGGCTTGTCCGGAGCCGAGATCTGATCGAGCGTGCCGCAGCGAAGAAAGACGGCGCCTGCAAATCCCAACCCCAGATCGTGGCGTTGGGCGGTCGAACTCGGACACTCCTGGATCAACGGCTTCCGACGACTGCTCCTTCGCCGGAAGAAGAGCCCGAGAACCAAAGGAGTAGGACCGCCCACGAGCTTGGCGCACCTACACGTAAGGAAATATGCTTGAAAAAAAGCACAACCCGATTAAATTTACATGGCTTGCATGACTTGCATAAGGATTCGGCCTATGGACACGCTCAAAGTCTCGGCTGCGGAATTCCAGCGCAACATCGGCCGTTATCAGGATTTAGCGCTTTCCCGACCGGTTGCGGTCACCCGCAACGGCCGGGAAAGCACAGTTCTGATTTCAAGCGAGGAGTACGAACGCCTCAAGCGTCGCGATCGGCAGGTGCTGGGCCTTGACGACTTCACCGAAGCAGACATTGCCGCCCTTGAGGAGGCGCGACCGCCAGCAGAGGCCCGCGCCTTCGATGCCGAGTTGAAGGCTTGAGATGCCGTTTCCCGAACCGGTGCCGGGCTTGGTAGTGCGGTACAGCTATCTTTGGCAGGCCGAGCAGCGGCAGGGTCGGGAAGAAGGGGTCAAGGACCGTCCCTGTGCCGTAGTGCTGGTCACAACGACCGCCGCCGGTGAGTCGGTCGTCACCGTCCTGCCCGTCACCCATACACTGCCGGTCGAGACCTCGGCGGCAGTCGAGATCCCGGCCGCGACCAAGGCGCGTCTCGGCCTTGACTCAGCGCGCTCCTGGGTCGTCCTCACCGAGGCCAACCGCTTTCTTTGGCCGGGGCCGGACCTTCGACCGGCGCGCGCGGGCGACACGGCGAGCATGGTTTACGGTCTCCTGCCCTACGGGCTCATGGAGGAGATCCGGCAGAAGTTCCTCGCCCTCCTCAAGGCCCGCCGTGCCAGACTCGTGCCGCGTACGACGTAGCGCTGCGGGCGCCAACATGTCCAACCATACAATACCTGAGGCAACGCTCGACATCGTACCGGTCGGGCGCTGGAAGTTGCTCCCTTAACCCGGCGCTGAACCTTTGCCGGAAAACCGTCCCGCCATGCTCCAGGTCGCATGTGCCATCACGGCTGCGGGGAGGGCTGCGCCACCAGGACAGGCCCTTAGAACATCCCGTTCGGATTGGCGGAAGTTTCGGGCAGGATCTGCTGCACGTCCCAGTGCTCGACGATCTTGCCGCTGCCGTCGAGCCGGAAGATGTCCATGCACGCATAGTCGTGGTCGCCCGGCCAGTGCTGCAAACAATGCAGCACCACGAGATCGCCCTCGGCGATCGCCCGCTTCACCTCGACCCGCTTCCCCGGCCACTCCCGTGCCATGCGCTCGAAATAAGCGACGAAGCCATCCTTGCCGGTCGCGACATGCGGGTTGTGCTGGATGTACTCGTCGCCAGCATAGCGCTCGATTGCCTCGCGCGGCTGGCAGTCATTGAACATCAGCTCATAGAAGGCGATCACGTTCGCCTTATTCTGCACGGGATCGGTCATGTTGTCCCTCTTCTGCATGGATCGCTCCCGTGCTCGGACTTTCCCGGAAGAGGAGCGGTCATATCGGAATCCAGGAAATGCAGTTCACCCTGCGTCACCGTCAACCTCCTCCTTCCCAGAGATCAAGATCGCTCTCGTCCATCGGTCCGAAAGGGTCATGGCCAGTGCCGAGCCTTCCCTTGAGCAGGCCGATCCTGAACGATGCTACCTGGGAGGGTGCGCGTCCCGCGCACCTTGGGCGGCGGGACGCCGCCCCTCCGCATAAGTCGGCGCCTTGGTCCAACGGTGGTTTCCCTAAAGGCGAAAGTGGCGGATGATCGTCTGGGCGAGGAGATCCTGCGCCTTGCTGGCGGACCCGGCAGCCTGGGCGATGACCAGATCATAGGCGGGCAAGGCCGGCAGTCCTTCGTCCTGGCCGAGGATCCTCATGGCATCGGTGACACGGGCACGGTCAAGGATGCCGACCGCGAAACCACCCTCGATCGCCGCCTCGATGGCGGCCGACCCCGAGCTTGTCACGACCGTCCGCCAGGATCGGCCGATCGCCGCCAGGGCATCGACCGCGGCACTCCGGTAAGGGCAGCCGGACCCGTGCAGGGCGAGCGGCACCGGCATGTCCGCGGGGAGGACGAATCCGAAACCCGCGACCCACACCGGTTGCGTCGTGCCGAAGTGCCGGCGGCCGGGTTCGCGTGGCTGGCCCGTGGGCTGCACGACAAGGGCGAGGTCGAGGCTGCCGCGCTCCAGCCGGCTCGCCAGATCGCCGCTCGACCCCGTCTCCACTTCGAGCTCGACGCCGGGGTGTTCCGCCGAGAAGAGGGGCAAGGCATCGCGCAGCAGCCTGCGGGTATATTCCTCGGAGACGCCGAACCGCACGCGCCCCGTCGCTGCGGATGTGTCGAAGCTCGCGACGATCCGGTCATGCGCCTGAAGGAAATCGTTGGTCTGGATCAGCAGGCTCCGTCCGGCGGGAGTCAGCGTCACGCCCTGGTTGTCGCGGTCGAACAGGCGCCGGCCGGAAAGCTCCTCAAGGCGGCGGACATGGGTGCTGACCGCCGAAGGGCTGCGGTTGAGATGCAGCGACGCCGCGCGGAACTGACCGAAGCGGGCGATGGCGTGGAAAGTGCGAAGAAGCTCGATATCGAGAGGCGGCGCCATGGTTCACGAATTCCGCATTACTGGTGCTGATAGTTTCGTTTGATTGCACGTCCTTCCCGCTCGATTGTCAAGCACATCGACGGAAGGAATACGGCCATGGACAAGGTGATGGAAAAGGCGACCGCATGCGGGACCGCTGGGACCGCGAAGCGCGGGAGAGGCGGCGCGGGTCGCGCCGCTCCCTCGGCACTCATGCTCTTCGCGCTTCAGGCGGCCATGGTCGTGGCCTGGAGCGCGGGTTTCGTCGGCTACCGCTATGCGGCCGAGCATGCGCCGACGTTCCTGATCTCGTTCTGGCGTTTCGCGCTGGCGGCCCCGCTCCTGCTGCCCTTCGCCTTGCCGGCTCTCCGCGCGGCACCGTCGGCGGCAATGGGGCGCCAGGCGCTGATCGGCGTCTTCGCCATCTGCGGCTATCTGGCGCCGATCGCGAAGTCGATCGAGTACGGAGTTCCGGCGGGTCTGGCCGCCTTGGCCGCCGACCTCCTGCCCCTGGCGGTCGCGGGAGTGTCGGTGATCCTGCCCGGGCGGCGGATGGGTGGGCTGCGATGGTTCGGCGTCGGCATCGGCGCTGTCGGCGCCCTGCTCGTGGCGGGCGAAAGCTTCCGGTTGGGCTCCGCGCCGGCTTGGGCTTACGGCTTGCCGGTGATCGGCATGCTGTCCCTGGCCGTCGCGACGCTGATCCAGGAGAAGACCGGCGGTACCGACCTGTCGCTGCCGATCATGGCGACACTCTTCATCCAGGTCTGCGTCAGCGTGCCTGTCTTCGGTGTCCTGGCTCTGCTCGAAGGCGGCATCGCCCCCGTGATGAGTCCGGAATTCGGATTGAGCCTCCTGTGGCTCGTGCTGGTCCCGACGTTGGGGGGATATGGGCTGTATTGGATTTGCCTCCGCCTCGGTTCGGCCGAGAGTGCGAGCGGCGCCCTGTATCTCAGCCCGCCCGTGACGATGATCTGGGCTTATGCCGTCTTCGACGAGCCCCTGTCGATCATGATGGCCGTCGGCATGTGCCTTTCGCTGATCGGTCTGTTCTCCATCAATCGCGGGGTGAGCCGTGACGCCTCGAAGTAGACCGATCTTCCGGACCCCGGGCCAACGCATCGCAAAACATGGAGCGGGAGAATCATTGCGGCTTCTCACCCTTCGCAATCAGATAAGCGGCCACGAAATCGATATGGCGCAGCAAGGGCTCGGCCCGTCAGCTCCCCTCCAACAAACAGGAAACACGCATTGTTCTTTATTTGTTCTCACATCTCCTGTAAACTCCCCGGCACCATCTACCGCCGAGGGCCACCGCCATGTCCGATGCAACTCCCGTGATCCGCCTCACCGCTCGGCACGAGGCTTTCTGCCAAGCCATGGCCGCCAATGTCGGCGGGGCCGAGGCCGCGCGCCGGGCCGGCTATTCGCCCAAGGGCGCCAAGCAGCGCGGGGTGTACCTGATGGCCCGGCCGGAAACCCGCATCCGCGTCGATCAGCTTCGGGCGGCCCGCTCCGCCGGGATCGAGGCCGAGCTGAAGGAGGCGGCGGAGACGGTCAAGGCGATCATCGCCGACGCGATGGAGAAG
This sequence comes from Skermanella mucosa, assembly GCF_016765655.2. Taxonomy (NCBI): domain Bacteria; kingdom Pseudomonadati; phylum Pseudomonadota; class Alphaproteobacteria; order Rhodospirillales; family Azospirillaceae; genus Skermanella; species Skermanella mucosa. The sequence goes on along the minus strand of NZ_CP086108.1, from coordinate 312,085 downwards.
AAGCAATGCGCCCTGGCGCTGCGCGCCGTCGAGCTGCGCCTGAAGCTGTGCGGCATCATGTTGGACAAGCGCATCCCCCATCTCTTCACGGCCGCTCCGCACCCCGATGCCGACCTGGAGACGCACGACCCCGACCCGGCCGAGGAGAACGACGGCCGCCTCGCCGGTGCCAGCGTTGAAATAGTGACCTCGGATAGTGACCCGGGGCCGCGATCGAAGACGGCCGGCAGGCCGGCCCCTAAGCCGGCGCCCTTCGCCCCGCGCCGGGCACCCGCCTTGATGACCTCGACCTCGTTGACCCAGCCGCTTCCGGCAAACGCCCTGCCCGTCTTCAAGGCGGGGGCGCTCGCCGCGATGGGCTGACCTGGCCCACGGCTGTCCGGCACGGTGATTGCCTATTCCGCGAAAGGGTTGATCGCGGGGAGAAGCACTCCGTTTTCGTCATGGCCGGACTTGATCCGGCCATCGTTCGCAGGAAGCATCGAAGCCTCCGTGCCTTGAGATCCGCGGGTCAAGCCCGCGGATGACGAACCGAAGGAGAAAACAGTCGCCAGGCATGTTCTCGATGGTTGATCAGCCGGTATCGTGCCGGACAGCCGTGGACCCGGACAAGCCACTCCGCCCCGCCTATACCAATCCCGTCACTCCAAGTTGGTGTGCCGGGCGCGCATGTCCTCCGCGCCGATGCCCAGCCTTTGGCGCAGCAGCAGGACCAGCACCTCGAAGAAGACGTATTGCGCGCCCTCGAAGGCGCTTCCCATGGACAGGACCGCGCTGGCCGCGGGGCCGGAATCACTCGCCATGGTCTGGGCCGGCAGGCACATCACCAGGTCGGCGGCGCGGGCGGCACCGCCTCCGGGCTGGGCGGTGACGACGGCGACCCGGGCGCCCGCGGCCTTCGCCACGCCCATCAGGGCATTGACCGTAGCGAACTCCCCCGGTCCGGCGCTGACCACCAGCAGGTCGCCGGGGCCGACCGCCGGCGTCGTCATGTCGCCCACGGGATGGGCGTCCAGGCCCATGTGGAACAGGCGCATGGTCAGCGCCCGCATCATCAGCCCTTCCCGGCCGACGCCGTGCAGGACGACCCGCCGGGCGGCGGCGATCGCCTCGACCAGTTCCGCCACCGCCGTTTCGTCGATCGTCCGGAAGGTCGCGGCGATCTCGGCGCAGGCTTGGGATGCCAGCGCTGCAACGCTCTCGGTCATGTCGTTTCCTGGGTCAATTCCTGGGCCAATTCCGGGGTCATTTCCTGGGTTGGCGGCTGACCAGCCGTTCGGCGGTCGCCTCGTCGATCACGAGCTCGTGGACGAAGTTGCGCAGCAGGACGGCGCGGATGATGTCGGCCTTGTACGGCCCGCCGGACACCAGGACGACCTTCCTGACCCGCTTCAGGTCCTCCAGGTCCAGCGCGATCACCCGGCGGTTCAGCGGGTGGTCGACCTCCTCGCCGTCCTTGTTCAGGTAGTGGCCCAACAGGTCGCCGACAGCACCCGCGGCCTTCAGGGTCTTGGCGTCCTCCGGGCTGACCAGCCCCAGCTCGATCATCAGCGACCGCTTGGTCAGGTCGCCGACCGTGACCAGGGCGATGTCGGCGGTGCGGGCCTTGCCCAGCACGTCCTGGACCGAGGCTTCGGCCAGGATCATGTCGCGGTACTCGTCCGAGCTCGCATAGACCGGGGCCGCCAGGTAATAATACGAGCCGCCGAACAGGCTGGCGAAGCTCGACGCGATCTCCGCCGTGTTGTTGGCCGAGCCGTAATGCAGGCCGCCCAGCAGCGACAGCACCGTCATGTTGGGCAGCGACCGGCCCCGCGTCTCGCGCACCGCCTGCCGCAGCGTCCGCCCCCAGCCGACCGCCAGGGTGCAGCCGTCGAACACCTGGTCGTGGATATAGGGCGCCACGCCGACGCCCAGGACGCGGAAGATGAAGCGGTCGTCCTCCGGCGTCGGGACGACCGTCACCCGCGACAGGCCGTAGAGCTGTTCCAGCTCGTATTCCAGCTTGATGCAGGAGGCCAGCTTGGAATTGATCCGGATCTGGACGACGCCGGTCTCCCGGCTGGTCGCCAGGGCCTTGTTGACCCGCACCCGCGTGATACCGAAGCGGTCGGCGATCTGCTGCTGGGTCATGTCGGTGATATAGTAATACCACGCGATGCGGATGTTCAGCTGCTCGTCCGAGCTGGTGGCCACATCGTCGTCCAGGCTCCTGGTCTGCACGGCTTTTCCTTCCCGCATCGTCGGACTGCAACTGCAACAGTCCTATTTCACCGCTCCCATGGTCAATCCCTGGACGAGGTGCTTGGACACCATCAGGGCGAAAATGATCACCGGCAGGACGATCAGCGTGCCGGTCGCCATGATCTCGCCCCATGGCAGGTCGTAGCCGCTCATGAAGCTGGTCGCCGCCACCGGGGCCGTCCGCGCCGCGTTGCGCGTCAGGACCAGGGCATAGAGCAGTTCGTTCCACGAGAAGATGAAGGAGAAGATCGCCGACACCGCGACGCCGGGCATGGCGAGCGGCAGGGCGATCCGCCAGAAGATCGTGAAGCGCGAGGCGCCCGCCAGCCGCGCCGCCTCGTCCAGGTCCTTCGGAACGCCGCGGAACTGGTCGGTGCAGATCCACACCACGATCGGCAGGTTGAAGGTCAGGTAGACCAGGATCAGCACGATATGGGTGTCGATCAGGCCGAAGGTCCGGGCCATCAGGAAGATCGGCAGCGCCACGACGATCGGGCTGAGCATGCGGTTGGTGATGAACCAGAACCACAGCTCCTCCTTCGCCTTGAACTCGAACCGGGCCAGCGCATAGGCCGCCGGCGTGCCCAGCCCCACCGCCAGCACCGTCGTGGAGACCGCTATTATGATCGAGTTGATCAGGCTGGACAGGACGTCGCGGTTGAACAGCACCTCGAAGTAATTGTCCAGCCGGGGCGTGAAGACCCAGATCGGCGGCGACGCCAGCGCCTCCGCCTGGGTCTTCAGGCTGGTCGCGACCATCCAGTAGAACGGGAACACGGCGAACAGGAAGATCGCGAGCAGCCCGACCAGATGCCAGGCGGTCACCAGCCGCTTCGGCCTGGTCTGGCGGGATGTCGCCGGGACGGCGCTGTCGGCGGTTGCCACGGCCATGGGTCAGATCTCCCGGTAGACGAACTTGATGTACAGGCGGGCGAGGATGATGGTAAGGATCAGCAGCAGGATCGCCTGGGCCGAGGCCACCCCCTGGTCGAACACCCGGAAGCCCACGCGCTGGATATAGACGCTGACCAGCTCGGTCGCGGCCCCCGGGCCGCCGCGCGTCATGGTGAAGACGGTGTCGAACATCTTCAGGATGTCGGCCGTCCGCAGGATCAGGATCACCGTGATGCTGGGCAGCAGGAAAGGCAGCTGCACATAGCGGACGATCTGCCAGCGGCTGCGGGTCTCCAGCCTCGCCGCCTCCTCTATCTCGGTCGGGACCATGGTCAGGCCGGCCAGCAGGACAAGGGCGCAGAACGGCGTCCACTGCCAGATGTCCATCAGCGCCACCGCGATGAAGGCGTTGGTCGTGTCGCCCAGCCACTCGATCGGGCCGCTCCCGACCAGGGTCAGGATGGCGTTGGCGACGCCGAAGTCGCGGTTGAAGATCAGCCTTCCGATCAGCCCGACCACGGCCGGCGCGGTCGCCAGCGGGATCACCAGGCTCAGCCGCGCCAGCAGCTTGAAGCCGGACAGCCCCGGCTTGTGCAGCAGCAGGGCGATCGCCAGGCCCAGGGCGATCTGGATCGGCACGACGGTGATCAGGAAGGTGAAGGTCCTTCCCAGCGCGCCCCAGAAGGACGGGTCGTAGAGCACCGTCAGGTAGTTCTCGAACCCGACGAAGGAGATGGGGTCGCGCGGACGGGCCAGGTTGTAGCGCCGGAACGAGTTGACCAGCGCGAACACCGTCGGGAAGATCCCGATCAGCGCCAGCGCCACCACCGCCGGTGCCAGGAAGGCGAAGGCCGCCCGCCCGTTGTTCCAGAGCGTGGGAAACACGGCCGGCTTGGTTCCGCTGGGCATGGACGCGGATCTCCCCTGCTACGTGGTGATGGGGCGGCGGTCCGCCGCCCCACCCTGTTACTTCCGGAGCGGCTTGCTGCCGTCATAGTAGCCGGCCTGGCCCAGGATCTCCTCGACCCGGGTGCCGATCGACCGGGCACCTTCCTCGACGCTGACATTGCCCAGCATCATCCGGGTGCCCCACTCGGCTACCACCTCGGAGATTTCCGGCCACTCGGCGAAGCGGGGGCGGAAGTCGGGAACGCCGCCGTCCCAGGACGCGACCATGGGCTGGACGAAGGGATAGCGCTTCTGGATGTCGGCATCCTTGTAGACCGAGGTGCGTCCGCTGACGCCACCGGCCTCCACATAGGGCTTCGCCATCTCCTCGGACGTCACCCACTGGATGAACAGCCAGGCGGCGGCCTTCTTGTCGTCCGACGACTGCGCGTTGACGCCCAGCGAGAAGCCGCCCAGCGCCGGCTTCAGTCCGGCCGGTCCTTCGGGCTCGGTCGCGACCGCGAGGCAGTCGGTGATCCGCGACTTGGACGGGTCGGCCAGCGTGCTGTAGAAGGCCGACCATTCCGTGATCATCGCGACGTTGCCCTGCGCCAGGGCGTTGACCGCCTCGGCGTGGTCATAGTCGACGATGCCCGGCGGCATGATCTTCATCAAGTCCTGGCGGAACTTCAGGCCGGCCTGGGATTCCTGGGAGTTCAGGTTCGACTTGAACTTGTCGTCCAGCAGCGAGCCGCCGAACGGCCACAGCACGCGCATGAAGCTGTCGGCCGACTGGGTCTCGCCCCGGCGCGACTGGAGCGCGAAGGCGTATTTCCGGTTCGCCTGGTCGGTCAGCTTGGGACCGTAGACGTTAAGCAGCTCGTCCCAGGTGGCGGGCGGCTTGTCGAAGCCGGCCTCCTGGAGCATGCACCTGTTGTAGTAGAGCAGGCCGGAGTAATTGTCGAACGGCAGGCCGTAGACCTCGTCGCCCCAGGTGCCGAAGGACTCCAGCAGGATCGGGAAAAAGCCGTCCAGCTTCAGGTTCGGGTCGGCCAGGTCCTCGTCGTCGGTGAAGGTCTTGATCGGCTCCAGCCAGCCGTTGCCGGCGAACTCGCCGATCCAGACCACGTCGGTCAGCACCACGTCGATCTCGCCGCCCGCGGTGAAGTCGAGCACCTGCCGCTCGCGGCTGTTCTCGTAGGGAACGATCTCGTAATCAACCTTGATGCCGGTCTTCTTCTCGAACTCCGGCAGCAGCTTGATCGCGGCGGCGTAGCCGGGCCGGTCAAGGAAGATCGCCTTGATGCTGGTGCCCTTGTAGGGCTCCGCCGCCTGTTCCAGCGTCCAGGCCATGGCGCTGGTGGAAGATACGAGCGCCGCCGCGAAGGCGATGGCGCACGCAAGCTTTTTCCTCATCACGTTCCCTCCAGGATGTTTTTGATGAAATGCTGTTTGATCTGCAGGTCAGGCCTGGTTCGGCAGGATGATGGTCTTCACCGCGCCGTCGTGGAATTCAGCCGGGTAGCTGAAGGCGTCGTCGGCCTTGTCGAGCGCGAAGCGATGGGTCACCATGGTATCCACGTCCACCCTGCCACCGGCGACCAGCTTGATGGCGCGTTCGTAGACATGGCCCATGCGCCGCGACATCTTGATGTCCAGACCCTTGCGCCGCAGCAGCGACGCGCTGAGCGGGACATACTGGTCGCCGTCGGGGATGCCGACCAGCACGACCCGGCCGCCGATCCGGGCGGATTCCGCCGCGATCTGGAAGCCCATGGGCGAATTGGTCGCCTCCAGCACCAGATCCACGCCCCGGCCGCCGGTCCAGTCCGCGATGGCGGTATGGCTGTCGGCGACTTCGTCGGCGCCCAGCTTCTTCGCCAGGCTGGCGCGGTAGCCCACGGGGTCGATCGCGTAGACCTTGTCCTTGCACATCAGCTTGGCGAGCTGGAGCAGGCACAGGCCGATCGGGCCGCTGCCGATGATCGCGACCGTCTCCAGCACCCGCTTCATCTTGGCCAGGTCCATGGCGTGGATCGCGACGCCCAGCGGCTCCAGCATGACCGCCTGGATGTCGGTGAAATTGTCCGGCACCGGGAAGATCTGGCTGGGGGCGGCGGAGATCAGCTCGGTCATGGCGCCGTGGGTCGTCGGCGGCGCGCCCATGAACTCCACGTTCGGGCACAGGTTGACGTGGCCGCGCTCGCACCATTCGCAATGGCCGCAGGGCTTCGCCGGATCGACCGCGACCAGCTGGCCGGCCTTCAGGCCCAGCTCGGGCCGGTCTTCGATCACATGAGCGGCGAACTCGTGCCCCGGCACGAAGGGTTGGCTGATCCGGGCGGAGCCGATCGCCCCTTCCTTGTAGTAATGCAGGTCGCTGCCGCATACGCCGACGGCGCTGACGCTCAGGAGAACCTCGTTGGCCGCGGGCTGGGGGGTCGGCTTGTCGCCCACCCGGATATCCCGGATCCCGTGGATGTACGCGGCGCGCATGCTGGGTCTCCTCCTTGACTTTTGTAAGAATGAATTTACAAATATCGTATTGTCAGGAAACTAAGGGTGTCAAGCTTTTGTAATTCGGACAATACATTTATTCGGCGTAACGAGGGTTGAGTAAGCACCGGTGCGAGAACGAGAAACTTGGGAAGGGGAGAGCAAGTGACCGAGGTCAAGCTGAGCGGCGTCGAGAAGGCGTACGGCGATGTGAAGGTCCTGCACGACATCGATCTGGACATCGAGAACCGGGAGTTCGTGGTGTTCGTCGGGCCGTCCGGCTGCGGGAAGTCGACGCTGCTGCGGACCATCGCGGGGCTGGAGAGCATCACCCGGGGGCGGATCTCCATCGGTGGCCGGGACGTGACCTACCTGGAGCCGGCGGACCGCGGCGTCGCGATGGTGTTCCAGTCCTACGCGCTCTACCCGCACATGACGGTCTACGACAACATCGCCTTCGGCCTGAAGATGCAGAAGGCGCCCAAGGCGGAGATCGAGGGCCGGGTGCGCAACGCCGCCCGTATCCTCCAGCTCGAACCGCTGCTCGACCGCAAGCCCAAGGCCCTGTCGGGCGGCCAGCGCCAGCGGGTCGCCATCGGCCGCGCCATCGTCCACCAGCCCGACGTCTTCCTGTTCGACGAGCCGCTGTCCAACCTGGACGCCTCGCTGCGGGTGCAGATGCGGATCGAGATCGCCAAGCTGCACGCCGACCTCAAGGCGACCATGATCTACGTGACCCACGACCAGGTCGAGGCCATGACCCTGGCCGACAAGATCGTGGTGCTGAACAAGGGCCGGATCGAGCAGGTCGGCAGCCCGCTGGAACTGTACCGCCACCCGGTCAACCGCTTCGTCGCCGGCTTCATCGGGTCGCCCCAGATGAACTTCCTGCCGGTCCAGGCGGCCGGCGTCGCGGCCGGCGGCGTGACCGTCACCCTGCCCGGCGGCGACCGGTTGACGGTGCCGGTCAGGCCCGACGGCGTGTCGCCCGGTGCCAGGCTGACCCTCGGCATGCGGCCGGAAGACCTGTCCGACCAAGGCCACGGCGAGGCCCGGATCGTCGGCCAGACCCTGGTGGTGGAACATCTGGGCGGCGAGACCTTCGCCTATACCAGGACGGCCGAGGGCAGCGAGCTGATGGTCAAGGGCGACGGCAATTCCCCGGTGAAGGCGGGGGAACAGCTGAGCATCGGCGTCTCCGGCCGCTGCTGCCACCTGTTCGACGAGGCCGGCATGGCGCTGCCGCACCTGGCGCGGCACTCCGCGGTCGCGGCGTGAGGCTTCCCGTCTCCCCTCCCCTTTTCCCGAGATCAGGTGCGTGATGGCAGACATCTACGTGATCGGCATCGACGCAGGCACCGAGAGCATGCGGGCGGGCGTCTTCGACCTGGACGGCGGCCTGGTCGCCGAGGGCGTGACGCCGATCGAGACCCGGTTCCCCCAGGCCGGATGGGCCGAGCAGAGCCCGGAGGAGTGGTGGCGGGCGCTCGGCGCCTCGGTCCGCCAGGCGGTCGGCAAGGCCGGCATCCGTCCCGACCAGATCGTCGGCCTCGCCGCCGACACCACCTGCTGCACCGTGGTGGCGATGGACGACCAGGGCCGGTCGCTCCGTCCCGCGATCATCTGGATGGACATGCGGGCAGCCCCCCAGGCCGCCCGCATCGCGGCGCTGGACGACCCGGCGCTGAAGGTGAACAACGCCGGCCGCGGCCCCGTCTCGGCCGAGTGGATGATTCCCAAGTCCCTCTGGATGGCGGAGAACCAGCCGGACCTGTTCGAGCGGGCCGACTATGTCTGCGACTGCCAGGACTACATCAATTTTCACCTGACCGGCCGCATGGTCGCCAACATCACCAGCGCGTCCACCCGCTGGCACTATGACAGCCGGACCGGCTACGCCGCCGGCCTGCTCTCGAAACTGGACCTGACCGCCCTGCTCGACCGCTGGCCGCGCGAGGTGCTGCCGCTGGGCGAGGTGATCGGCGGCCTGACCTCCGCCGCCGCCGAGCATCTGGGACTTCCCGCCGGCCTTCCGGTCGCCCAGGGCGGATCGGACGCCTTCATCGGGATGATCGGGCTGGGCGTGGTGCAGCCGAACCGGCTCGCCATGATCACCGGCTCGTCCCACAACCACCTGGGATTCGTGGGAGAGGAGGTCCATGGCGCCGGCTTCTGGGGCACCTACCCCGACGCGGTGATCCCCGGCCTGCACGCGATCGAGGGCGGCCAGACCTCCACCGGGTCGGTGATCGCCTGGTTCAAGCGGCTGATCGATTCCGGCATCACCTACGAGCGACTGAACGCCGAGGCGGCCGAGTTGCCGCCCGGCTCGGAGGGGCTGGTCGTGCTCGACCATTTCCAGGGCAACCGGACGCCCTACACGGACTCCGCCTCGCGCGGGGCGATCACCGGCCTGACCCTGCGCCACGGGCCGGCGCACATCTTCCGCGCCATGATGGAGAGCGTCGCCTTCGGCACCGAGCTGATCCTGGAGACCATGGGCGCCGCCGGCTTCAAGCCGGAGGACGTGGTAGTCTGCGGCGGGGCGACCAACTCGGACCTGTGGATCCAGATCCATGCCGACGTGTCCGGCCTGCCGCTCAAGCTGACCCGCATCGCCAACGCGCCCATGCTGGGCAGCGCCGTGCTGGCCGCGGTCGGCGCCGGCCACTACAACGACATCGCGACGGCGGCGGGCCGCATGGTCCAGGTGGTCCGGACGGTCGAGCCCGACATGAAGCGCTACGAGGCGTACCGGCCGGTCTATGATTCCTACAAGGCGCTCTACCCGGCGCTCAAGGTGGTGCTTCGGCCGTAGCGTCTCAGCATCTCGACGGTGACGCAGCGCTCGCCCGCGCCGATGCCGCCCAGATGCAGGAACGGCGCGTCGGGCTCGCCCAGGTCCGACAGCACGCCCATGGCGTAGCGCAGGTCCTCGAAGCGGGTATAGTCGCTGGTGGTGGCGAGCGTCGGGATGCCGGCGCGCCGCGCCGCCATGACGCCGTTGTAGGAATCCTCGATCGCGACGCAGGCTTGGCCCGGAAGCCCTAATCGGTCGAGCGCCAGCAGGTAGACGTCCGGCGCCGGCTTCTTGGCCTCGACCATGTCGCCGGCGGCGATTACCTCGAACAGGCCCAGGGCGTCCGGCCCCAGCGCCTGCTTCAGCAGGATCTTCACGTTGGGCAGGCTGGTGGTGGTCGCGATGGCGAGCCGCAGGCCGGCGTCCCCTGCTTCCCGGATCAGCCGCGCCACGCCGGGGCGGAGTGCTACGCCGCCCTCCGCAAGGTTCGAGACGTAGCGGTCCGTCTTGGCCCTGTGGATCTCGCCGACGATCGGCTCCACCCTGCCCGCCTCCGCCGGGCGGTGGCGGCTGACATAATCGCGGATGCGCTCCTTGCCACCGGTCACCCTGAGCAGCTCGGCATAGAGCCGGCGGTCCCAGTGCCAGTCCAGGCCGAAGCTGCCGAAGGTCTCGTTGAAAGCCCGGCGATGCTCCTCCTCGGTTTCCGCGAGGGTGCCGTCGACGTCGAAGATGATCGCCTGGAGGGTCATCGCCGTGCCTCTTCGATTACTGCCGTTGTCCGAGCCTTCAGTATGCAGTGCCCCAGCCCCGCCTTGAAGACGTTTCTCCCCTTCCGTCCCGCAACGATTCCACGACTTTCGGGTTGATCCGCCCGACACTCGGACCAAGACCGGACGGACGATGCGGGAGAAGCTGGGGCGCTACCGGGACCCAACGCGGATGGCGATCCAGACCGGCGTCGCGGCCGTGGTCACCTTGGAACTGTGCCGGCTGTTGGGCTTTCAGCAGCTCACCTGGGGCGTGATCTCCGCCCTGTTCGTGATCCAGCTGAGCGTCGGCGGCACCATCGGAACGGCGATCAACAGGATCATCGGGACCGCGCTGGGCACGGGGGCCGGGATCGCGGCCGTGCTGATCGTCCCGGCCACCCCCCTTCCCCAGGCCGCGGCGCTCTTCGTCGTCGGGACGGCGCTGGTCTTCATCGCCGGGATCTGGCCCGGGCTGAGGTTCGGCGCGATCGCCGCGGCGATCCTGATCCTGGCGCCGCCTCCCGACGAGGCCGACGTGCTGGCGACCGCGGCGGGGCGGGCTGCCCAGATCGTGCTGGGAGCCTTGATCGCGACCGTTACGTCGCGCCTGCTGTTTCCAATCTCGGCCCATCGCCAGTCGGCGCGGCAGGTCTCGCGCGCCCTCGACCTGTGCGCCGACCTGCTGGCGGAGGTGACCGACGAGCTTCTCGGCCGGCAAAAGGAGCCGTCGAGGATCGCGGAACTGGACGACCAAATCCTGGGAGCCTTGCAGGCGGCCGAGAGTTCGGCGTCGCAGTCGCGCCGGCCGATCGAGCGCCGCCGACGGAGTCACGACCGGATCATCGATCCTGTCACGATCGTGAGGTGCGCCCAGCATCTGTGGCATACCATCGTCTTTGCGCAGCGGACCAGTGGAGGGCCGCTGGCTTCCGGGCCGCGCGAACCGCTGGCGGACCCCCTGTACCGTTTATCCGAAGCCGCCCGCGCCCATCTCCTGGAGCTCTCCCAAGCGATCCGGTCGGGCGATCCCCTGCCCCGGATCGACGCCGTCCGGGACGCGAGGCATGCGCTGGAAATCGCCCTGGCCGAGGTCCGCCGGCAGGGCGCCACCCGCAGCCTCCCGGCGGACGAGGCGGAACGGGTGTTCGCCCTGTCGCTCGCCATGGACCATCTGGTCAGCAACCTTGACTCCCTGACCAAGCTGGTCCGGCCGCCGCAGGAACGGCGATAGACGAAGGCGCATCGCTTCAGTATTGGAGCCGGTCCATGATCCTCTGCGTGTGATCTTCTCCTCCGAAGAAGACGGCGAGAATCCTGACTTCGAACCTGAGCTCGTCGATCTCGAAGTAGAAGATGAACTATTCTTTGGTCACAGTGCGCAGGCCCGGCCATATTCCGGGATGCTCGGTACCCAGATGCGGGTTTCTGTCGAATGTCCGCATATAGGCGGCGGCAGCTTTGACGCGGGCGGCGGCACGGTCGCCGGCATCCTCGGGGCTATCCCCCAGGTTCCGGAATGTTTTGAAGAGGAAGCTTTCAATCAGCGCCAAGTCGCGGACGACGCCCCTGGCCGGACGGACGTCATAAATCCGCACGATCTTGTCTTCTGTTCTCGAGCATCGCGTCGATGTCCCGCTCGCTATCCTCGAGAGAGACGAAGCCTTCCGAATGGCGCCGCTCGATCAGTGCCCGCAGGCCGGTGATTTCCGCATCGCGCGCCTCGTTGTCGCGCCTGAGCAGTTCGAGTCCCTGCTGAAGCACCGCGCTGAGACTGGAATACCGACCGGCGGTCACAAGGCTTCGGGCATATGCTTCCTGCTCATCCGTCAAGAAAATCGATGTCTTGACCGTCATGTCAAAATCCCGAAAGCCGATGTCCGTGTCGTTCATATGCTACCACCCGGTAGCACCGCCTTCAAAGCCCTTGGCATCAACCGTAAAGATGGCAGCTCACCAGATGCGGCCTGTCCGGTGTGCCGATGTTCCGCTCCGCCGGTTCGACGGTGCGGCAATGGTCCATGGCGGCGGGGCAGCGGGGATGGAAGGGGCAGCCGGGCGGCGGTGATTCCGGGTTGGGCAGATCGCCGGCCAGAACGGTGCGGGCGCGACGGCGTTCCGGGTCGGGCTGCGGGATCGCCGACAGCAGTGCCCGGGTGTAGGGGTGGGCGGGGTCGGCGTAGAGCGTGTCCACGTCCGCCAGCTCGACGATCCGGCCCAGATACATCACCGCGACCCGGTCGCTGATATAGCGGATCACTGCGAGATCGTGGGAGATGAACAGGTAGGACAGGTTCATCTCCACCCGCAGCGCCACCAGCAGGTTCAGCACCTGGGACTGGATCGACAGATCCAGGGCGGAGACCGGCTCGTCCGCGACGACCAGCTTGGGCTTCAGCGCGATCGCCCGGGCGATGCCGATCCGCTGGCGCTGCCCGCCGGAGAACTCGTGCGGATAGCGCCGGGCGGCATCGGCGGGAAGCCCGACCTTCTCCAGAAGCTGGGCGACCTGGACCCGCCGCTCGGCCCGGTTGCCGATGCTATGGATGTCCAGCGGCTCCCGGATGATGTCGCCGACGCTCATCCGGGGGTCGAGCGAGGCGTAGGGGTCCTGGAAGATGATCTGCATGTCGCGGCGGCGGGCGCGGAGCGCACGCGCCGGCAAGGCCCTGATGTCCTCGCCATCGAACCGGATCGCGCCGGAGGTCGGCTCGACCAGCCGCAGGCACAGCCGCGCCAGGGTGGACTTGCCGCAGCCGGACTCGCCGACGATGCCGATCGTCTCGCCGCGGCGCTGGCTCAGGCTGACGCCGTTGACGGCATGGATCACGCCGCCGCCCTTGATCGGGAAATGCTTGGTCAGGTTCTCGACCGTCAGCAGGTCGTCGGGCGCCGTCGCTTCAGGGGCCGAAGTCATCACGCGGGGTTCCAGCAGGCGAAGGCATGGCGGTCCGGGCCACCCGCCAGCGGAGGCATCTCGGCCCGGCAGCGGTCCAGGACGTTGGGGCAGCGGTCGGCGAAGGGGCACCCCGGCGGGCGTTTGCCGGGACTGGGCACCATGCCGGGGATGGTCGGCAGGACGCCCCGGCCGCCGTCGAGCCTGGGCATGGAGGCGAGCAGCCCCGCGGTGTAGGGGTGGCGCGGATGGGCGAACAGCGGTCGGACCGGCGCCGTCTCGACCACCCGGCCGGCATACATCACCACGACCTCGTCGCAATATTCCGCGACCACGCCCAGGTCGTGGGTGATCAGCAGGATCGCCATGCCGAGCCGCTCGCGCAGGCCCGAGAGAAGGTCCAGGATCTGCGCCTGGATCGTCACGTCGAGCGCGGTGGTCGGCTCGTCGGCCACCAGCAGGCGCGGCTCGCAGGCCAGCGCCATGGCGATCATGATACGCTGGCGCAGGCCGCCGGACAGCTCGTGCGGGTACTGCGCGAGCCGCCGCTCCGGCGCCCCGATCCCGACGAGGCGGAGCAGCTCCAGGCAGCGCCGGTGCCGCTCCGCCCGGTCCAGGGCGGTGTGAAGGCGCAGCGCCTCGTCGATCTGCCAGCCGACCGTGAAGGTCGGGTTCAGGCTGGTCATGGGCTCCTGGAAGATCATGCCGATGCGGTTGCCCCGCATGTCGCGCATGGCGCCTTCGTCCAGGGCCAGCAGGTCGGTGCCGTCGAACCGCACGCTGCCCCGCTCCACCCGGCTCGGCGGAGACGGCAGCAGGCGCAGGATCGACATGGCGGTGACGCTCTTGCCGCAGCCGGACTCGCCGACCAGCCCGACCACCGAGCCGGCGTTCAGGGTGAAGCCGACCCCGTCCAGCACGGTGGCGCGGGCGTCGCCCCGGTCCCGCCCGCCGAAGCTGACGGTCAGGTCCTGAACTTCCAGCAGCGGGACCTCCAGCAGCGGCCTGGTTTCGGACATGGTCAGGACAGCACCACCCGCGGGAAGTAGAAGCTGACCACCCAGTTCGGCATGTCCACGATCTCGCTGACGCGCAGGTCGCCGCAGACGCTGCACAGCATGTAGGCCTCCACCGCCGACATGCCGTGCCGGGCGGTCAGCAGGTCGATCATGCCCGACACGGCAGCCCGCGCCCCTTCCATCAGGTCGGGGCCGACGCCGGTGGTCACCTCGTATCCTTCCGCGTCCAGGTGGCGGGTCACCGGGCCGCGGGTGCGAAAGCGCGGGAAGGCCAAGTTGGCGCCCTTGACCAGCTCGAACTTCAGCGTGACGTCCATCGGGCTCTCGATCGCGGTGCCGCAGACCTCGCCGTCGCCCTGGGCCGCGTGGGTGTCGCCGACGGAGAACAGGGCTCCCGCCACCTCGACCGGCAGGTACAGCTCGGTGCCGGCGCACAGGTCGCGGACGTCCAGGTTGCCCCCTACCCTGCGCGGCGGAACCACGCTGTGCAGCCCCGGCTCGGCCGGTGCCAGCCCGATCGTGCCGGTGAAGGGCTTGAGGGGAACCCGGCCGCCGGGCCCGTAGAGGGCCGGCGCCATGCTGGCGGAATCGTACTTCCAGATGTGCAGCGCGGCTTCGGTGAACTGGTCGGCCAGCAGCCCGAACCCGGGAATGTTGGCGGTCCAGCCCCAGCCCGACGGCTTGAAGGAGACCAGGGTCACCTTCAGCGCGTCGCCCGGCTCCGCCCCGTCGATATGGACCGGGCCGGTCACCGGGTTGACCTTGCCGAAATCGAGCCGGAGCAGGTCGTCCAGCACGCTGCCGGGGCCGAGCTGCCCGCCCGAGCTGTCCACCGTCTCGAACTCCACGGTCTCGCCCGGGGCGATGGTCAGGACCGGGGCGTTGGAATTGTCCCAGCCATGGTGGTGGCAGTGGCGGTGGATGGTGTGGCCGTGCCCCTGGCCGGGCGCGTGGGTGTGATTACTGGACATCGGTTGCGTACACTTGCTCGTAGTTGACCGGGATATGGACGGGATCGACGAAGATCGCGTCGGGACCGCCCATGCGGGCGCTGTGCATGGTGAAGCGCTGCTCGTTGAACACGGGAGCCCAGGGGGCGTCCTCCATGATCCTCAGGTAGATGTCGCGCCAGGCGGCGGTGCGCTCCTCCTTCTTCGCGGGATCGACCATGGCGTCGGCCGCCGCAGCCTTGGCGTCCAGGTCCTTGTTGCAGTACCAGGACCAGTTCCAGCCGCCCGGCACCGCGCCGGCGCAGCCCAGGATCGGGCCGTAGAAGTTGGACGGGTCGGGGAAGTCCGCGATCCAGGCCATGCCGCCGGACCAGATCATCGGGGCGCCCTGCTGCTCCCCGCCGGCGGCGATCACGTTGGCCTGGGCCAGCGTCTTGACCGCCGCCCGGATGCCGACCGCGGCCAAGTCCTGCTGGATCGCCTGGACGATGCGGGGGTTGGGGTCGGTGTTGTTGGCCAGGATCTCGGTATCGAAGCCGTCGGGGAACCCGGCCTCGGCCAGCAGCGCCTTGGCCTTGTTCTGGTCGAAACCGTAGCCCTTGTAGTCCTTGGCATAGCCCGGCATGGTCGGCGGCAGCGGCTGGGTCGCCGGAACGGCGCGGCCGTTGATGATTCGGACGATGCGGTCCTTGTTGATCGCCATGTTGACGGCCCGGCGGACGCGGACGTCGTCGAACGGCTCCATCGTCACGTTCATCGTGACGTAGCCGGTATGGAGCTGGCCGCCCTCCGCGATCAGGCCCTTGTTCTTCGCGTTGCCGCGGACCTCCAGGAAACGGGCCGGCGGGATGCCGTCGCCCAGCACGTCGACCTCTCCCCGCTCCAGCCGGAGCAGGGCCACGGTCGGCTCCTGCCCGATCTCGAAGGTGATCTGGTCCAGGTGCGGCAGCCCCTGTTCGAAGTAGTCGGGATTGCGTTCGAACACGACGCGCTGGCCCAGCACCCATTCCGCCAGCTTGAAGGCGCCCGTGCCGACCGGCTGCTTGCCGAAATCGGCGCCGGACTTCTCGACCTCCTCCTTGGGGACGGCGAAGGAGAAGTTGATCGCCATCACGTGCAGGAACGTCGCGTCGGGGCGCGACAGCTCGATCCTGACGGTCCGCGGATCGACCACCGTGATGCCGGACAGGCTGCCGTCGCCGGCCGTCGCCGCCTCGAAGCCCTTGATCGAGCCGAAGAAGCCGGCGCCGGGGCTCTGGGTCGCGGGGTTGACGGTGCGCTCGATCGAATACTTGATGTCCTCGGCGGTGAGCGCCCGCCCGTTGTGGAACTTGACCCCCGGCCGGAGCTTGAAGGTGTAGGTCATGCCGTCGGCCGACATCTCGTAGCTCTCGGCCAGGTTCGGCCGCAGGGTCGTGGTGCCGGGCTCGTAGTCCATCAGGCCGTCGAACAGCGCCTTGATCATCGACCAGTTCTGCCAGTCGTAGCCGATCGCCGGGTCCAGGGTGGCGACGTCGTCCTTGTAGGTCACGATCATGGAGCCGCCGTTCTTTATGTCGGCGGCACCGGCTGCCTCGGTGAGTGCGGTTCCGCACAGCAGGGCCGACGCGAGGGCGCCGGCAAGCATCAGGGTACGCATGTCCGTAAAGCCTCCTGTAGCTGTTCGTCTTGTGGTTTTTTCATTCGAGCCATGGCTTCAGCGCAGCTTGATGCGCGGGTCGGCGAGCGGCGCGATCAGGTCCGCCAACAGGTTGCCGAGCACGATGAAGACGGCCGCGGTCAGCGTGACGCCCATGATCACGGGGATGTCCACCTGCTGGATTGCCTGCCAGGTCAATTGCCCGATGCCGGGCCAGCCGAACACGGACTCCACCACCACGGCGCCGCTCATGAAGATGCCGATGTCGAGGCCGATCATGGCGATCAGCGGCAGCACGGCGTTGCGGAGCGCATGGATGAGGACGATGCGGCTGCTGCCCGCCCCCTTGGCGCGTGCGGTCCGGATATAGTCCTGGCGCAGCACGTCCACCATGGAGCTTCGGGCCATCCTGCTGTACCAGCCGCCGCCCAGGATGCCCAGGGTCAGCGACGGAAGCACCAGATGGGCGAAGGTGCCGTAGCCGCCGATCGGGAACCAGCCGAGCTGGACCGCGAATACGTAGAGCAGCAGGATGCCGACCACGAACTGCGGCGCCGACACCCCCAGGAAGGAGGCCACCATGATCGCCGTGTCGGTCGGCCGTCCCCGCCTGACCGCCGCCAGGATGCCCGCCCCCAGCCCGATCGCCAGTTCGCAGACGATGGCGCCGGCCATCAGCAGCAGGGTCGCGGGCAGCCGGCTCCAGACCAGGGAGGCGACCTCCGTCCGCTGGATGTAGGAACGCCCCATGTCGCCCTGGGCCAGATTGCCGAGATAGCGCAGATATTGCTGCCACAGCGGCAGGTCGAGCCCGAGCTGCTGGCGGATCGACTGCACCGTCGCCGCCGTAGCCGACCGGCCCGCGATCTGGCGCGCCGGGTCGGCCGGCAGCAGATAAAGCAGGATGAAGGTGATGAAGGTTACGCCCAGGAGGATGAGCACCGCCTGGACGACACGCCGGGCAAGGTATCCAGCCATGGTCACCGGCCCCGCTGGGTCGGGTCGAGCGCGTCGCGCAGCCCGTCGCCGACAAGGTTGAAGGCCAGCGCCAGCAGCAGGATCGCGGCGCCTGGGATGAACACAAGCCAGGGCGCATTGGCGAAATAGGTCTGGTTCTCGTAGATGATGTTGCCCCAGGACGGCTCGGGCGGCCGGACGCCGATGCCGAGGAACGACAGGGTCGCCTCCAGCAGGACCGTCGTGGCGATGCCGAGCGTGGCATAGACCAGCACGGTCGGCACCAGATGCGGCACGATGTGGCGGAACAGGATCCTCGGCCAGCCGGCGCCCAGCGCCCGGCACGCCTCGATATAGTCCCGCTCGGCCAGCGCCGTCGTCTCGGTATAGACGACGCGGGCGATCTGCACCCAGTTCACCATGGCGATGACCAGGGCCACGATCAGCAGCGACGGGCTGAAGATCGCCGCCAGCGCGATCGCCAGGAGGAGCGCGGGGAACGCCATCATCAGGTCGGTGAAGCGCATGATCGCGGCACCGATCACGCCCCGGGCATAGCCGGCGATGACGCCGAGCACCGTCCCGACCAGGACGGCAACGCCGTTCGCCAGCACGCCGACCACCAGGGAGGTCCGGGCGCCGTAGATCAAGCGGGACAGCAGGTCGCGGCCGAGCTGGTCGGTCCCCAGCCAGAAGGTTCCGTTGGGCGGCAGCGGCGCCCCTTCCAGGGTCAGGCCTTCGAAGAATTGCTCGTTGGGATCGAACGGGGCCAGCAGGGGCGCCGTCAGCGCAGCCCCGACGATAATGGTGATCAGGGCCAGCCCCGCCATGGCGATGCGGTTGCCGGCGAAACGCCTCAGGGCATCAGACATTCATGATACGGGGTGCTGAAGGCGGACAGCCGCCCGGCCTGATGGCGCTGCAATCACTGTGGGATGTTCCGTGCATGGTGGAGACCCGCTCGCTTCGGGCAACTGGTTTCTAACCAATTGAAACTGCTTAAGCCTCCACCGCAAGGCTCCCAGAGAGTTAATCCCTTCGTGAGGCCGTCAGCCCCTGCCCGCTTTCTTCAGGGCTTCCGCCGCGAGATGACGCGTCAGGTCGCCGGACGACATCTCGCGGCCCAGCGGCGCCCCCTGCCCCGCCCACATGTTGGTGAAGTCCGGCGAGCCCGCCGGCTCGGTCAGGCCCCTCAAGGGCACCAGGGCCCCGCCGGCCAGTGGGAAGTCCGGGGCGTGCGGCGACAGCGGCCCGACCTCGGCGATGATGCGGTTGACGATCCCGCGCGCCGGGCGCCCGGTGAAGACGTTGGTGACGACGGTATCGTCGGCGGCTGCCGTCTTGAGCGCCTCGCGGTGCATGGTGGAGATCTTCGCTTCCGGCGTGAACAGGTAGGCCGTACCGATCTGCACGGCGGAGGCGCCCAGTGCGAAGGCGGCGACGATCCCGCGCGCGTCCATGATCCCCCCGGCCGCGATCACCGGGACCCGGACGGCATCGGCGACCTGCGGCACCAGAGCGAAGGTGCCGACCTGACGCTCCATGTCTGCCAGGACATCCTCTCCAAGGAAGGTCCCGCGGTGCCCGCCGGCTTCCATGCCCATGGCAATGATGGCGTCGCAGCCCCGCGTCTCCAGCCACCGGGCCTCGGCGACGGTGGTCGCGGAGGAGATGATCCGGGCACCCGTCGCCTTGACCCTCTCCAGCAGCGTCCTTTCGGGAAGGCCGAAATGGAAGCTGACGATTTCGGGCCTGTATTCCTCGACCAGGGAGCAGAACTCCCCGTCGAACGGCGCGCGGTTGGAAACCGGAACCGGCGCTTCCGGGTCCAGTCCATGCTCGACATAGTAGGGCGCCAGACGCGCGCGCCATGCCATGGCGCGCGCGCCGTCGAACGTCGGCGGTTCGTGGCAGAAGAAGTTGAGGTTGATCGGACGGGACGTGGCCCCGCGGATCGTGTCCAGCGCGTCTCGGGCCTGGGCGGCGCTGTACAGTGCGCAGGGCAGAGAGCCCAGCCCGCCGGCCTCGCTGACCGCGATGACCATTTCGGGCGTGGTCGCTCCGGCCATGGGAGCCTGGATGATCGGTACGTCGATCTTGAAAAGATCAAGGATGCGGCGGTCCGGCCAAGTGTTCATGACGATCCTCCCCTGGGAATGATGGTTCCGGACGGCAGGCGCCCGGAGCCGCGTTCCGCGGTTCCCGAGTCAGCGGTCCGAAATTCATTGATACGCCGGTTCCGGGGCGGGGATCCAGTTGCCGGATCGTCGGCCTGCCCGGCTGCGCGATGCTGCTATGCAGCATGAGGCGAAAGCGTTATGGTGTTGACAGTTATGGAAATAAACCAATCCTTGTTCCAGAATGTTTGGCATGTCTGCTCTGATCGCATTGATGCTCGTCGTCCTTCTCGGATGGCTGCTGATGACACCGCTCATCATCCCTCCGTGCTGGCTGCTTTGCCGGCGCTGGGGATATCCGCCGGCACTGTCCCTGTGGCTGGTCGTACCCTATATCGGCTTCGTGGCACTCCTCGTCATCCTCCTGCACCCTCGTCCCTCGGCCGGCTCAGCCGGATCGGGTTAGACGAAGAAAAGTCATCCCGGAGGGGTTCTTGATGCTGTCGTTCGAAGCCTTTCAGGTTATTCTCCTCGTCGTGCTTTCCGGACTCATCGCGGTGCCTCTGACTGCCTGCTGGAAACTGTGCCGAAGAACGGGACGGTCCGGCTGGTTTTCCCTTTTGCTGCTCGTTCCGGTCCTCAACGTGGTCGCTGTCTACTGGTTCGTGCTGTCGCGCCCCCGCAAGCCGTCGACCTGTTCCAAGGAAGCTGCAGGCAGCCGCGCCGCCTTGCCGGAGCCGGCCGGCCGCCGGCATCGCGCAGGAGCCGTATGATGCGCCGCCGGTCCTTCCTTCTGTACCTGCTCCCCCTGCCCTTTTGCGCCGCGGGAATGCACTTGGCACCTGCAAACTCCGTGACCGCGTTGTTCCCGGACCCGTTCTCGTCGGCTTTCGGGAACGTCGAGGCCGTGCGCGTCCTCGGACGGCGTTTCCTGGATCTGCATCCGGACGAAACGGCAGCTGCCCGATCCTGGCTGGCGGTCCTGAAGGGCACCGGACAGGATGACATGCTCAGCCACACCGCGCGGAGAATTCAGCAGGATCTGAACGACGGTGACGTCGTGGTGGTGGACGGCTGGGTGCTGCCCCGCTCCATCGCCCTCACCTGTTCAGCCCTGTCATTGGCCTAGGGACGGCAATGTTCATCGACATCAACAGCCTGGACGAGCGGACCGGGCTCGAGGCCGATATCTGCATCATCGGTGCCGGCCCGGCCGCCATCAGCATGGCCCGCGATTTCATCGGGACGCCGGTGCGGGTTCTCCTGCTCGAAAGCGGCGACATAGAGTTCGACGGGGACACCCAGGAGCTCTACGCCAGCGATAGTGTCGGGATACCCTACTTCGCGCTGGACCAGAGCCGTCTGCGCTATTTCGGCGGATCATCGAACCACTGGGACAACTGGTGCGGAGAGTTCGAGCCAATCGATTTCCGGCAGCGGTCCTGGGTTCCCGACAGCGGGTGGCCGTTCGGCCTGGAGGAGCTTCTTCCCTATTACGACCGCGCACGCCCGATCTGCGGCCTGCCACCGCGCCGCTCGACCGAGTGGATCCAGGAAAGGATGGGGGTGCCGCCTCTCGCTTTCGACGCTTCCCGGCTGAAATATCATTTTTGGGAAGTCGCCGGGCCGCCGATCCGTTTCGGCGAGGCCTATGGGCTGGAACTGCGCGACGCTCCCAACATTCGGGTCGTCTTCAACGCCAACGCCACCGAGCTGAAGACCGACGAGACCGGCACCATGGTCAACTCGGTCGAGATCCGCTCGCTGAAGGGACGGCGTATGGAAGCCCGGGGCCGCTTCATAGTCCTGGCTTGCGGCGGTATGGAGAATGCTCGGCTGATGCTCGATTTCGACCGCTTCCAGCCGAACGGCGTCGGCAATCGGCACGACCTTGTCGGCCGCTACTTCATGGATCATCCGCTCGATCGCGTAGGCAGCATCGTCACCGACGATCCCATGAAGCTGATCGACGCGCTTCGGACCAGCCGGCGCGGCAAGCATTTCTATTTCCCGGCCATCGTGCTGTCGGATGCCGCCATGGAGAAGGAGCGGGTCCTGAACAGCAGGATCCAGCTTCGGTTCACGACCACCGAGAATACGCTCCAGATGCTCCAGCGGGTGGGCAGGGCGGTGGCGGCGGGGCAGGTCCCGTCGCGACCGATGGAGACGGTCGGCGAACTCCTGCTGAGTGCGGATATCGTGGCTTACAATCTCTATCGCCGCACCATCGCGGACCTGCCCATCGTACCGAAGCCGGCCAGCGTCACGGAAGTTCTGTTCACTTTCCAGGCGGAGCAGGCTCCGAACCCGGACAGCAGGATCACGCTTTCCGACAAGCGGAATGCCCTGGGCAGCCGGCAGTTGGTCCTGGATTGGCGCTTGTCCGAACTGGACAAGCGATCGCTTTACGTCCAGACCAAGCTGCTGGGGATCGAGCTGGCCCGGCTGGGTCTGGGCCTGTTCCGGATGGAGCCCTGGCTTGCTGAGGGTGGGAACAGCTGGAGCCCCGACGTGGTGATCGGCTATCACCATATGGGAACGACGCGCATGGCCGACGACGAGCGGCGAGGGGTCGTCGACCGCCAATGCAGGGTCCATGGCATGGACAATCTCTATGTGACAGGAAGCTCGGTGTTCCCGACCGGCAGCAACATCAATCCGACGCTTACCATCGTGGCGCTCGCCTTGAGGTTGGCCGACCATCTGAAGCAGCGCGCAGCCACGTCGGCATAGAAAAAGCCCGTGCGGTTCCGCACGGGCCTTGGTGAGAGAAGGCGTGTGCGGAACCGCACACGAGCGCCCGCCCGTTCAAAGCCTTCAGGATTTCAGCAGACGGTCGATCTGGTCCCGCAGGCTTTCGAGCCGTGTCCGATGATCCTCGTCCATCTGCGTCTGCCGGCTCTCCCAGTCGTCCATGGTCGCCGACAGCCGGTCGATGATGCCGAGAACCTGTTTACCCGGCTTCATCGGTCTGGCTTCCCGGTCCCCTGCGACGCTCTCCCGGGATGGCTGCTTGGTGACGACCTCGATGGGAGCGTCGCTGCGCTTGGCGTCGCGCAACTCGCGTTCGGTCAGGCCCGCCTTGGCCAAGTGCCAGAGCTGGCGCTGACGGTCTTCCGTCCCGGCCGAGGCGACTTCGAAAAGCCGCGCCGCGGAGATTTGGTCGGCCATGTCCTGATACTCGTCCAGGATATCCTGCGGCATCCGGAGGACGCCGAGAAAGCGGCTGATGCGTGACCTCTCCATCCCGACGAGATCGGCGACCGCCGTCTGGTCGGTGATGCCGAGCTGCTCCATCAAGCTGCGGAATGCCAGCGCGGTCTCGACCACGTCCAGATCCTCGCGCATCAGGTTCTCCGCGATCGCGACGGCGGGATCGCTCTTCAGGAAGACGCGCGCCAGGATCGTCGTCTCGCCCAGATGCTCGTGGGCGAGCAGGCGCCGCTGTCCGGCGCGCAACTCGTACTCGCCCTCGGCGAGCCAGACGACGGTGATGGGATTGATCAGGCCGACCTTCCGGATATTCTCCGCCAGGGCCGCTATCTTGCCGGGATCGACATTCTTGCGGGGCTGGTTCGGATTCGGCCTGACGCTGGAGACGGGGATGCGCTGCTGACGGCCGTTGGGATCGGCTTCGCCGCCCTTGGCGGCAAGCTCCTTGACCTGGCGCTGGATGTTGTCGGAGGAGCGGCGGGCGAGAAGATTAGCCATGGGTCAACCAGCCTTTGCTTGAGCCGCCTGGGCCGCTCTGATGTGCTTGAGGATGAGCTTCACATAGTCGCGGTAGGTCGCGACCGCCTTCGACCGCGCGCTGGCGCGAAGGGCAGGGTGGCCGGCTGCCGAAGCCTTGCTGAAGACGGTGGCGCGGGGGACCGGCTCGAAGATCGGGACCAAGTCCGACACCAGCCTGTTCAACTCGCCCAGCGTCGCCTGTTCCTGGCTGTTCTTCGCCGTGTACATGGTCGGCAGGATCGGGAGTATGGTCAGGCCCGGATTGTAATTGTCCCGGACCTGGGCGACGGTATCCAGGAGGCTCAGGGTCCCGTGAGCCGCCAGATACTCGGTCTGGACCGGGATGATCAGGTAGTCGGCGATGCTGAGAGCGTTGATCGTGAGCAGGTTCAGGTTGGGGCCGCAGTCGAAGATGATGACGTCGAACCGGCCCTGGACCGCCGACAGCTTCTGGCTCAGCCGCTTCTCCCCGCCGATCTCGCTGCTCAGCATGCGCTCGGCATCGGTCAAGGCTTTGGAACTCGGCGCCACCCAGAGCCCCGTGTCGCCATATTGGAGAAGGATGCTCTCGATATCGCATTGCCCGCGCAGGACGGATGCCATGTTCAGCCCGTTGTCGCGCACTTCGCTGATATCGAACCCCAGGTCCGACGTGGCGTTGGCCTGCATGTCCAGATCGACCACCAAGCAGCTCATGCCGGCATCGACCAGCCCCCAGGCTACATTGACAGCCGTGGTGGTCTTGGCGACTCCACCTTTCAGGTTGGTGACCGCGAGATGGAAGGTGCGTTTGCTTACAGGGGACGCCGTTACGGCGGCGCCTCGATCCTCGACAAGCGTTCCGGAACTTGTGCTTGTCGTCTTGACGGTTCGCGCCATCTCCAGCCTCTATATCATTGGGTCTGTGCGGCAGATGTTTCGGACCGCACGGACTCAATGTCAACGCCGGTGTACCGAGCACCGTGCATCTTCCGGCGATGTGTGTGCGGAACCGCACACTGAGGATGATGCGGACCTGTTCGAAGTCGAGCGTGTCGCGATCGGGAGGCGTGGGCGGGAGCAGGCCATAAATCGGCTCCCGCCAGAGGGTAACGCGGGTTGTCGACCGAAGAAAAGCCACTTGCCCGTCATGCGGGCTGTCTTTCCATAATCCGAGAAAGCGAGGTGATCCAGCGTCTTGAGGGGTTCGGTATATTGCATCTGGTATGCCAAAGTGCACCTGCAAGAGCTCTGGGAGGAGAGCCAGGACACGATAAGAAAGGGAGGAAAAATGGCCACCAGTCCTTTGCCGGAAATCCCGGCGACCAACCTCAGGCAAGCGCCCCGGGAAGCGGACGACGATCTGAAGACCATTCGGCTGGAGGCACCCGGGACGGGTGTGCGCGATACGTGGCGCGCCATGGGTCCGGGCATCGCGGCGGCGATGACCGGCATCGGCGCCAGCCACATCATGCATGCCCCGACCGCCGGCGCGCAGTTCGGTTACGCGCTGCTCTGGATCATCCCGTTCGCGTACTTCTTCAAATATTGCGCGTTCGAGTTCGCCCACCGCTATACGCTGGTGCGGGGCGAAAGCATCATGGAAGGTTATGAGCGGATCGGGAAGGGCAGGGGGAACTGGCCGCTCTGGTACCTGCTGTTCCAATCCTTGGCGAACACGTTCGGCATCGCCGGGCGAACGCTCGGCTGCGCGGCGTTGATCTGGGCGGCTTTCCCGATCCTGCCGCTGGAGATGTGGGCTGTCGCGATCCTGGTGGCGACGGTCGGAATCATCTGGCTGGGCAGATATGCCGCCGTCGAGTTGTTCGTGAAGATCGCGATCGTCATCTTTGCCGTCGCCGCCCTGACCGCCTTCCTGTTGCAGATGCCGCCCCCAGGCGAGTACCTGTCCAACCTGGCGCCGGTCGCGGCACCGGCGGGGGCGGCGCTCCTGTTCGGTGCCATGTGGGGATACTTCCCGACGACGGTCGAGGTCGCCCCGATGCAGTCCAACTGGGCCGTGGACAAGCGGACCGGCATGGTCGAGGTCAAGCGCCTGAGGGCGCAGGGCTACAAAGTGATCCTCGCGCCGGACTACATGAAGAACTACATGAAGCTGTTCCACCGGGACATGAACATCAGCTACATCATCTCGATGATCACCGGCATGACGTTCCTGATCATCGGCGCGGTCGTGCTGAACCCGATCGGCCTGGTGCCGAAGGGGGCCGAGATGGGGCTGACCATCGCTCGCATCTATACGGAGACCTTCGGCGCCTGGGTGTTCCCCGTCATCATCGCGGGTGCCACGGCGGCCTTGTTCTCGACCGTGTTCACCTATTTCGACGGCCAGGCGCGCATTTTCGAGGAAAGCTGCGTCAGGCTCCGGCGGAGCTGGGATACGCCGCAGATCCGCCAGATCCTGTATCGCGGCTTCCAGATCCTGTGGCTGGTCACCGGAACCGCCATCATCTACGGCTTGCCCCGGCCGATCCTCGTCGTCCAGGTGGCCTCGGTCGTGGCGCTGCTGTTCTCGCCGCTCCTGTTCTGGCTCACGATCCAGTCGCTGAAGAACGATTTCACCGGTTGGGAGCGTGAGTACCTGCCGAACAAGGCCATGATGGCATGGGCCTGGAGCGGCGTCGCCGCCCTGGCCATGATCAGCGCCTACGTGCTCTACCTGCAGTTCCTGGCCTGATCCTGCCGTGACCGATCGTACCGGCCGGCCCGGACCGCCGGTCGGTACGACGGATCAGGCTACGACCTTCAGCTTGGGCTGGCGGGTGCCGTAAGGGGCCTTGCCGGACGGATTGTTGCTGTTGGCGGCCGGCGCGAACTCGGGTGCGGAGGCCTTCACGAGGACGGCATTCATCACGGAGGCGAAGACGGTCGCGGCCAGGGTCGCCACGACGACCAGAAGGGCGAATTCGATCGGGGCGTCGGTCAGCATGTTTCGATCTCCTTTGGTGCGTTGCAAC
The DNA here is from genome assembly GCF_016765655.2 of Skermanella mucosa. Taxonomy (NCBI): domain Bacteria; kingdom Pseudomonadati; phylum Pseudomonadota; class Alphaproteobacteria; order Rhodospirillales; family Azospirillaceae; genus Skermanella; species Skermanella mucosa. The sequence continues at coordinate 285,747 of NZ_CP086108.1, read as the reverse complement.
CAAGATAAGGGCGGTATCCCGCGACGCAAGATCCGATCATGGTATTTGGTATGCCAGATACGTAGCCCTGGATTGCACAGGGCGGGTTGCCGTGCCCCCCGATCCGCGTCCGCCGATCCGCGTCTCAGTTCACCTGCACGCCGGGAAGCTCTCCCGGCGCATGTTCATGGATGTCCGGGAAAGGCGAGGATACACCTTTGCCTTGAGGAGGACTATGCTTCGCAGGTTCAGCAGCAATCAAGTTGCTGCCGAGTTTTTCGAAAGTCGTTGATCCAAGCACTTGAATCTTGATGTCTCGCAGAAAAATAGACGCCGTGGAGTTGCTTGCATCGGCTTCACATTCCGTGTGACTGGGGCCGCCGCAGCTGGGCGGCCCTTCTTTTTGGTCCGGCATCTTCGGCGCGAGACAGGTAACGCGGCCCGCTGTTGGTATCTTCGGAAATCAAACAATGGGAGCGATCCGATGACCCAGAACAACAAGCCGGGTGACCGGGCGAAGGAAAAGGACGCCGCCGTCACCGATACTCGGGATCCCCCTGCGGGTCTCCCGGATATGGGCGCACCCGGGATGGGCGCCGACGAAATGCCCGGCGGGGCGGTTGCCGGCGGCGACGGCAAGCCGGACCCGAAGGACAAGAAGTCCGACCGTTAGCTTTCGTTCACCGAAGCCGCGTCAGAGCGGCTTCAGGTTGGCTTCGATCTCCCTGCGCCGGCCTTCCAGGAAGGGAGGCAGGGAGAGCTTCTCGCCGAGCGCATCCAGCGCCTCGTCGGTCGCAAAGCCCGGACCGTCGGTCGCGATCTCGAACAGCACGCCGTTGGGCTCCCGGAAATACAGGCTGCGGAAATAGAAGCGGTCGACCGGCCCGCTCGACGGCATCCGCACCCGGTCCAACCGGTCGGCCCAGGCTTCATAATCCGCGTCCGGGATGCGGAACGCCACGTGGTGGACACTCCCGGCGCCCGGCTGGGCCGCCGGGAGGTCGGGCCGCACCGCCACGTGGAGTTCGGCAGCCGCCCCGCCGTCGCCCATGCTATAGACATGAACGCGGGACGACGGCGCATCCGGTGCCGCATAGTCGCGGACCTGCGCCATGTTCAGCACCCGGGTCAGCACCAGGTCGGTGGGCTTCAGGTCCGGCACGGTCATCGTGATCGGCCCCAGACCCCGGATCTGATGTTCCGCGGGGACCGGGCTGCGGTCCCAGGGATGGGCGGCACCGGCTCCGCCGTCATCGATCAGGCTCAGCCGCTGTCCTTCGAAATCCTCGAAATCCAGGGTCGGGCGGCCGTCCCGCTCGGTGATCTCCCCATGCGAGACGCCGGTTTCGGCGAAGTGCCGCTTCCACCAGGCCAGCGTGTCCTGACCGGCGACCCGAAGGCCGGTGCGGGTGATGCTGTGGTTGCCGCGCCGCTCGCGCCGGACCGGCCAGTCGAAAAAGGTGATGTCAGAGCCGGGGGAGGCGAGGGCGTCCGCGTAGAACAGGTGGTACGCGCTGACGTCGTCCTGGTTGACAGTCTTCTTGACCAACCGCATGCCCAAAGTCCGCGTATAGAAGGCATGGTTGCCCGGCGCGTCGGCCGAGACGGCGGTCAGGTGATGGATTCCGGTGAGCTGCATGGTGGTTCTCTCTTGCGATTTGAATGGATGGACTAGGCGGAGGCCGGGGCGAGCCGGCCGATCCAGTCCCTGGCCAGGTTGACGTCCGCCTGCGACAGCCCGTGCCCCGCCGGCAGGACCTTCTGCTCGACTTCGGCGCCGGCAGCGCCCAGCAGCGCCGCGAGACGCGCGGCGTTATCGGCCGGGACGATCGGGTCCATCGCGCCGGAGAGCAGAAGCACCGGTTTGCCCCCCAGCCCGCCCGCCGCCGGTGCGTCGCTCAGCGGCACCATGGCCCGCAGCAGCACGGCCCCGGCCAATGCCTCCGGCCGCAGCATCAGCATGGCGGCGGCGATGTTCGCCCCGTTGGAGAAGCCCACCGCCACCGGCGCCGCCAGACCGTGGGCCTCCCGCGCGGCGGCGACGAAATCGGCAAGCTCATGGGCGCGGTGCCGGACGTCCGCCTCGTCGAACACGCCTTCCGCCAGGCGGCGGAAGAACCGGGGCATGCCGCCCTCCAGCACCTTGCCGCGCGGGGACAGCAGGGCCGAGCCGGGAGCGATCATGCCGCCCAGGGGCATCAGGTCGTTCTCGTCGCCGCCGGTGCCGTGGAGCAGCAGGATCGGCGGCTTCCCCGGCGCGGTGGCGGGTTCGAACCGGTGGATGAAGGACAAGGCGGTGGTCATGGCGAACCTCTTCGGGAAGCCGGTCCGGCTTCCGGTGACATCGACGGTCGAAAATACGTCAGGCGACTTCCGGCAGGACGGCCTCGATCGAGGCCCGGCGCGGCTCCAGGAAGTCCGGCAGCTTCAGCGAGCGGCCCAGCTCCGTTGCCGGCTCGTCGACGGCGAAGCCCGGCTCGTCGGTCGCGATCTCGAACAGCACGCCGCCCGGCTCGCGGAAATAGACCGAGCGGAAATAGTTGCGGTCCTTCTGCTCCGTCGTGCAGATGCCGTGGTTGCCCGCCAGCTGCGAGACCATCGCGGCCTGCGCCGCATCGTCGGTGGCCCGGAAAGCGACGTGATGCACCGACCCGGCCCCCATCCGTGCCGGCAGGAAGCCTCCCGCCACCCGGATGTCCACGATGCCGCCGACGGGAGTGCCCTCGGCCTTGAAGCGGACGACCGATCCTTCCTGCCCGACCCGGTCGAAACCGAGCACGTCGGTCAGGATCGCGCCGGTCGGCGCCTCCTCCTTCAGCAGCAGGCTGACGCCGTGGAAGCCGCGGATCGCGTGCTCCGCCGGGACTTCCCCGCCGGCCCAGGCGGCCTCGGTGACGATTCCGGGAACGGCGGCCAGCGCCAGGCGCATGCCGTCGGGATCGCGGAACGGCAGCACCGTCTCGCCGAAGCGCTTCTCCGGGGCCTCGTGGCGCACGCCGCGTTCGATCAGCCTATGGGTCCAGAAGCCCAGGGACTGCTCGGGAACCCGGAACACGGTCTCCTGGGTTTCCCCGATGCCCAGCCGGCCGGGCGCCGCATGGTCCCATGGGAAGAAGGTCAGTATCGATCCGGGTTGGCCGACCTCGTCGCCGTAATAGAAGTGATAGGTTCCCGGGTCGTCGAAGTTGACCGTCTTCTTGACCAGCCGCAGCCCGAGAGTACGGCCGTAGAAGTCCAGGTTGCGATGCGTCGATCCCGCGATCGCCGT
>NZ_CP086108.1:0-277500 GCF_016765655.2 Skermanella mucosa | reverse complement strand
GGAGATGACCTGTGGCTAGGGGTGAAAGGCCAATCAAATCAGGAAATAGCTGGTTCTCCGCGAAAGCTATTTAGGTAGCGCGTCGGATGATTGCCCACGGGGGTAGAGCACTGGATGGGCTAGGGGGCCTCACCGCTTACCAAACCTAACCAAACTCCGAATACCGTGGAGCACAGTCCGGCAGACAGACGGTCGGTGCTAAGGTCGATCGTCAAGAGGGAAACAGCCCAGACCGCCAGCTAAGGTCCCCAAGTGGTGGCTAAGTGGGAAAGGATGTGGGAAGGCCATGACAACCAGGAGGTTGGCTTAGAAGCAGCCATCCTTTAAAGAAAGCGTAATAGCTCACTGGTCTAGACAAGCCGGCCTGCGCCGAAAATGTACCGGGGCTCAAGCCACCCACCGAAGCTGCGGGTGCACGCAAGTGCGCGGTAGCGGAGCGTTGCCTAGGCCGATGAAGGGCACCCGTGAGGTTGCCTGGAGGTATGGCAAGTGAGAATGCTGACATGAGTAGCGACAAAGAGTGTGAGAAACACTCTCGCCGGAAGTCCAAGGGTTCCTGCGCACGGTTAATCCGCGCAGGGTGAGCCGGCCCCTAAGGCGAGGCCGAAAGGCGTAGTCGATGGGAACCTGGTTAATATTCCAGGGCCTGGCAGAGGTGACGAATCCCGAAGTGCGTACGGCCTTATCGGATTGGCCGTGCGCTGGAGGGGTTCCTGGAAACAGCCCTGCCGACAAGACCGTACCCGAAACCGACACAGGTGGACAGGTAGAGTATACCCAGGCGCTTGAGAGAATGGTGTTGAAGGAACTCGGCAAATTACCCTCGTAACTTCGGGAGAAGAGGGCCCCGTTCCTGCGCAAGCAGGGGCGGGGGGCACAGACCAGGGGGTGGCGACTGTTTACTAAAAACACAGGGCTCTGCGAAGTCTCGCATGACGACGTATAGGGTCTGACGCCTGCCCGGTGCCGGAAGGTTAAAGGGAGGGGTGCAAGCTCCGAACTGAAGCCCCGGTAAACGGCGGCCGTAACTATAACGGTCCTAAGGTAGCGAAATTCCTTGTCGGGTAAGTTCCGACCTGCACGAATGGCGTAACGACTTCCCCGCTGTCTCCAACACCAACTCAGCGAAATTGAATTCTCCGTGAAGATGCGGAGTACCCGCGGTCAGACGGAAAGACCCCGTGCACCTTTACTCCAGCTTTGCAGTGGTGCCAGGGTTCCCATGTGTAGGATAGGTGGGAGGCTTTGAAGCCAGGGCGCCAGCTCCGGTGGAGCCATCCTTGAAATACCACCCTTGGGATCTCTGGCATCTAACCGCGCTCCCTGAACCGGGAGCCGGGACCCTGCATGGCGGGGAGTTTGACTGGGGCGGTCGCCTCCCAAAGAGTAACGGAGGCGCGCGAAGGTTGGCTCAGAGCGGTCGGAAATCGCTCGACGAGTGCAATGGCATAAGCCAGCCTGACTGCGAGACCGACAAGTCGAGCAGAGACGAAAGTCGGCCATAGTGATCCGGTGGTCCCGCGTGGAAGGGCCATCGCTCAACGGATAAAAGGTACGCCGGGGATAACAGGCTGATCTCCCCCAAGAGTCCACATCGACGGGGAGGTTTGGCACCTCGATGTCGGCTCATCACATCCTGGGGCTGGAGCAGGTCCCAAGGGTTCGGCTGTTCGCCGATTAAAGTGGTACGTGAGCTGGGTTTAGAACGTCGTGAGACAGTTCGGTCCCTATCTGCCGTGGGTGTCGGAGTGCTGAGAGGCGCTGTCCCTAGTACGAGAGGACCGGGATGGACGCACCTCTGGTGTACCGGTTGTGGCGCCAGCCGCATCGCCGGGTAGCTAAGTGCGGACGGGATAACCGCTGAAAGCATCTAAGCGGGAAACCCCCCTCAAAACAAGCACTCCCCGAGAGCCGGGATAGACCATCCCGTCGATAGGAGGCGTGTGGAAGCGCGGCAACGCGTGAAGCTAAGCCTTACTAATCGCTCGATCGGCTTGATCCCTCGAGCCCCCTCCGGACGCCATGCGCAGCGGCAAGGCCGCAAGCGGCGGTCCACGAGAAACAATGCATCACTTCCGTCCAAGGTCACTTGAACTCATCCTCGACAGAACTCATCGTCGATATCCGGGCGCCCCTGCGCCTGGCCGACCTGGTGGTCATAGCGAGGGGCCCGCACCCGATCCCATCCCGAACTCGGCCGTGAAAACCCTCCGCGCCAATGGTACTGCGTCTCAAGACGTGGGAGAGTAGGTCGCCGCCAGGTCCGCCAGACGCAGACAGTCCCGGGCAACACGATAAGATCCGATACGATACGATCCATACGACAAAGGGCGGGAAGCTTCAGGCTTCCCGCCCTTTGTCGTTTGGAATCCGGTCCGGCACGCCGAGCCGCAGGAACTCGGTCCTCAGCCGGGGCACGGCAAAATCCACGAAGGCTCGGACCTTCGGAACGACCAGCCTGCCCTCCGGTGTGATCAGGTGGACGGGCAGGGGAGGGGGCTCGGCCCCGGACAGCGGGGCTACCAGCTTCCCGGTCCGGACCGCGTCGGCCGTCTGGTATGACAGCACCCGCGTCACGCCACGCCTTTCGACCGCCGAGGCGACGGCCGCCTCCACCCCGTTGACGACCAGCCGCGGCTTGATGGCGACATGCCGCGCACCGCCACTCCCGGACGCGGGCGGGACCATGCCCCGGCCGACTGCCCCGATCTCGCCGAAGCCCTCAGTGTCGGCACCTACCGCGCGCGTGTCGAGTGCCTGGCGCTGGTGTCGCTGGAAGGCTTCGACTGGAACTGCCTCCAGCACATCACGCCCCGTTTCCCGGCGGCGGGCTTATCCTGACTCCGGTTCCGCGATCACGCCGCGCACGGGGCTGTTGATGCGGAGAGGAACCGGTCGGCAATGAGGGAGGTGACGGACATGGCGCGTTTCGGCTGGAGCCTTGCGGCCCTCGTGATTACCGCGCTCAGCCTGGGTCCCTCCTTCGCCCATGTCCTGGAGGCGCCGCCCCGGCTCACGCGGTGGCCGCCGGAACTGTGGCGCGAGGCGACGGTGTTCAACGGGCAGTTCCAGCTTTTCGCCATCGTCGGCGGTCCGTTGGATATCGGCGCGATCCTCGTCACGGCGGTGCTGGCATATACTCTCCGCCACGACCGCCCGAGCTTCCGTTACGCGCTCGCCGGCTCCGCCCTGTTCGCCGCCGGTCTCGCTACCTGGTTCGCCTGGGTGGCACCGGCCAACGCCGTCCTGGCGACATGGCAGCCCGGCCCCGTTCCGGAGGACTTCACAGCGATCCGCGACCGGTGGGAAACCGGGCACATGGCCGTCGCGGGCATCAAGCTGGCCGGTTTCGTCGCGACGGCGCTCTCCGTCCTCCCGAGTGGCGGAGCCTCCGAGCGCTGAGGCATCATACCTTGCGGGCGGGGGGCTTGGCAGGATTGCCGACGACGGTGGCTCCCGCCGGCACGTCCCGCGTGACCACGCTGCCGGCGCCGACGACGGCATCGTCGCCGATGGAGACGCCCGGCAGGATGATGGCGCCGCTGCCGATCCAGACGTTCCGCCCGATCCTGATCGGCACGCCGCTCTCGTAGCCCTGCCGCCGCAGTTCGGGATCGCGCGGATGGTCGGCCGTGACGATCTGCACGAAAGTGCCGATCTGACAGTTCTCGCCGATCTCGATGCCGACCACGTCGAGCAGCACGGCCCCGAAATTGATGAAGGTCCCGCGACCGAGCCGGATATTGTAGCCGTAGTCGCAGTAGAAAGGCGGGCGCACGACGACATCGTCGCCCTTGTGGCCGAGAAGGTCGGTCAGGATCGCGCTGCGCCGCTCGGTCTCGTCGGCACCGGTGGCATTGTAGGCGCGCATCAGCCGGTCCGCCCGCAGATTGTCGGCCGCAAGCTCCGGGCCGACCGCGCGGTAAAGATCACCCGCAAGCATCTTTTCCTTCTCGCTCCGTCCGTCGGTGCCAGACATGCCATGCTCCTTTCCACGCGACAGACCGTTGAACGTCCGGGGCGCGGAAAAGGATGCGCGTCCGGCAAGGTCTATGATCTACTCCCGCCCCGAGAGACGGCGGCACGCGGAGGGACTGGCAGGGTGGCGGCACGGGACGGCAACAGCACCAACCGAAAGCTGGATCTGGCCGCGCGGGCAGCCTGGCTCTACTATATCCGCGGCCGCACCCAGGACGAGATCGCCGCCGAATTGAACGTGTCGCGCCAGAACGCCCAGCGGCTGGTGGCGCTGGCCACCGCCGAGGGGCTGATCAAGTTCCGCATGGATTACCCGATCACCGAATGTGTCGAGATGGCCGAGCGCCTGCGCGACCGTTTCGAGCTGGTGTTCTGCGACATCGTGCCGGGTGAACGGCGCGAGGAAACGTCGCTTGCCGGGATCGCGATCAGCGCCGCCGAGCGGATCGAGAGCTACCTGTCGAGCAAGGCTCCCGCCGTGCTGGCGCTCGGCACCGGACGCACCCTGCGGGCGGCGATTGCGCAGGTCTCCGCCATGGAAAGGCCGCAGCACAAGATCGTCTCCCTGGTGGGCAACCTGACGCGCGACGGGCGGGCCAGCCCCTACGACGTCGCCATGAGGCTGTGCGACAAAACCGGGGCGCAATGCTATCCCCTGCCGACCCCGGTGGTTGCCGACGATGTCGAGGAGCGGAAGCTGCTGCAATCCCAGCGCTGGTACAAGACGGTCAGTTCGCTGGTTCGTCAGGTGAAGGCGTCCTTCATGGGGATCGGCGAGATCGGCTGGGGCTCGCCCCTGCATGTGGACGGCTTCATCACCGACCGGGAGTTGGCCGACCTGGTCAGCGCCCATGCCGTGGGCGAAATGCTGGGCTGGGCGTTCGACCAGAACGGCGAGTTGTTGACGACCACCTTCAACGAGCGCCTGACCGCTCCGCCGCTGGTGGTTCCGGCCGCCGCCCCGACCATCATCATGGGGGCGGGTTCCGCCAAGGTCCCCGCGATCCGGGCCGCCCTCCGCGGCCGCCTTGCCAATGGCCTGATCACGGACGAGACGACGGCGGCACAGGTCCTCGCCCTGGACTGATCCAGGCCGACAAAAGCAGACCTGCAGGATTCACCTGAGCAAGAGCCCAAAGCAGGACATTTGCTCACAAACCCCGACTCTGATTGTCGCAAATGCAGCAACAAATCCCATGTTGCGCCGCTGTGCACGCATTAATCCTTCCAAGGCCCTTGACGACCAAATCTCGTTATGAAAACTTCGCTCAACGCTCGGGCAAATGCTCAAACCCGCTACCGGCAGGCAGTTGCGCCAGGGCGATCATAGGGAGGAGAACAGGATGATCAGCAGGACCCGGTTTCTCGGGCTTCTCGCGGCGACCATGCTTGCGGGAACCACCACCGTCCATGCGCAGACCCGGCTGACGATCGCGACCGTCAACAACGGCGACATGATCGTGATGCAGAAGCTGTCCAGCCGCTTCGAGCAGCAGAATCCCGACATCAAGCTGGATTGGGTGGTGCTGGAGGAGAACGTGCTGCGCCAGCGCGTCACCACCGACATCGCGACCAAGGGCGGCCAGTACGACGTGCTGACCATCGGAACCTACGAGGTGCCGATCTGGGCGAAGCAGGGCTGGCTAAAGAAATTCGACGACCTGCCCGCCGGCTACGACACCGAGGATGTGCTGAAGCCGGTGCGGGAGGGCCTGTCCCACGAGAATACCCTCTACGCCCTGCCGTTCTACGGCGAGAGCTCGATGACCTATTTCCGGACCGACCTGGTCGAGAAGGCCGGCATGACCATGCCGGAGCAGCCGACCTACGACCAGATCAAGGAGATCGCCGCCAAGATCCACGACCCGGCCAACCAGGTCTACGGCATCTGCCTGCGCGGCAAGCCGGGCTGGGGCGAGAACATGGCGCTGATCAGCACCATGGTGAACACCTTCGGCGGACGCTGGTTCGACATGGACTGGAAGCCCATGATCGACAGTCCGGAATGGACCCAGGCGGTAGGCTTCTACATCGACCTGCTGAAGAATTACGGCCCGCCGGGCGCCAGCAGCAACGGCTTCAACGAGAACCTGGCGATGTTCTCCAACGGGCAATGCGGCATCTGGATCGACGCCACGGTCGCCGCCGGCATGCTGTTCAATCCGCAGACGTCCAAGGTCTCGGACAAGCTCGGTTTCGCCCAGGCCCCCGTCGCCTCCTGGCCGAAGGGCTCCAACTGGCTGTGGTCCTGGGCGCTTGCCGTCCCGGAATCCTCCCAGAAGGAGGAAGCCGCGAAGAAGTTCGTCACCTGGGCCACGTCCAAGGAATACATCCAGCTGGTCGGCGAGACGGAAGGCTGGGTCTCCGTGCCGCCGGGCACCCGCACCTCGACCTATGAGACCAAGCAATATGTCGAGGCGGCGCCCTTCGCCAGGTTCGTCCTGAAGGCGATCGAGTCCACCGACCCGATCAACACGACCCAGGAGCCCAAGCCCTATGTCGGCGTGCAGTTCGTCGGCATTCCCGAGTTCCAGGCGATCGGCACCCAGACCGGCCAGACCATGGCGGCGGCCCTGACCGGCCAGATGAAGCTCGACCAGGCGCTGAAGACGGCCCAATCCGCCGCCCAGCGGGCGGTCCGGCAAGCCGGCTACGCGAAGTAGGCGCTCGTCACCGTCGCGTTCCCTCCCGCGGCCATCGAGCCGGCCGCGGGCAGGGGAACCCTGTCCCAGCACACTGGAAACCGCCCCATGTCAGCCATCACAGCTTCCGGGGACGTCAAGCCGGCCTCGCCGGCGCGTGGATCCAGGCAGAAGGTAAGGACGCTGCCCTTCATCGCGCCGTCGGTGCTCATCCTGCTGGTCTGGATGATCGTGCCCCTGGCGATGACCCTCTATTTCTCGGTCATGCGCTACAACCTGCTGAATCCGGTCGTCGAATTCACCGGTTTCGGCAATTACCAATACCTGCTGGAAGACCCCAGCCTGTGGACCGCGATGTGGAACACGCTGGTCCTGGTCGGCTCGGTGCTGGCGATCACCGTGGTGTCCGGCACGCTGCTGGCCGTCCTGTTCGACCAGGAGTTCCCCGGCCGCGGCATCGCCCGCCTGTTCGCCATAGCGCCCTTCTTCGTGATGCCGACGGTCAGCGCGCTGATCTGGAAGAACCTGCTGATGCACCCGATCAACGGCATCTTCGGGTTCCTGTCCCGCTCGGTCGGGCTGGAGCCGGTGGACTGGTTCGCCCAATTCCCCATGACCGCCGTCATCATGATCGTGTCCTGGCAATGGATCCCGTTCGCCCTGCTGATCCTGCTGACCGCCATCCAGTCGCTCGACAACGAGCAGAAGGAGGCGGCGCGCATGGACGGGGCCGGCCCCTTCTCGATGTTCTTCTTCATCATCCTGCCCCACCTGGGCCGCGCCATCTCGGTCGTGGTGATGATCGAGACGATCTTCCTGCTGACGGTCTTCGCCGAGATCTTCGTGACCACCTCCGGCGGCCCCGGCCTCGCCACCACCAACCTGGCCTTCCTGATCTATGTCCGGGCCCTGCTGGAATACGACGTGGGCGGCGCGTCGGCCGGCGGCGTGATCGCCATCGTCCTGGCCAACATCGTGGCCTTCTTCGTGGTGCGGACCATCGCCCGCAACCTGGAAGCCTGAGGAGGAACCGCCGTGAACCATTCCCTCCGTTCGCAGGCCCTGGTCACCGTCCTCGGCTGGGGCGCGGCACTGGTCCTGTTCTTCCCGATCCTCTGGATGCTGCTGACCGGCTTCAAGACCGAGGTCGAGGCCATCGCCACCCCGCCGGCGCTGTTCTTCTCGCCGACGCTGGAGAACTACGAGGCGGTGTTCCAGCGCGCCGACTATCTCAGCTTCGCGCTCAACAGCATCATCGTCTCCCTGGTGGCAACGGCGCTGGCGATCCTGATCGCGGTGCCTGCGGCCTATGCCATGGCCTTCTTCCCGACCAAGCGGACCCGCGGCACGCTGCTGTGGATGCTGTCCACCAAGATGATGCCCCCGGTCGGCGTGCTGGTCCCGATGTACCTGCTGTTCCGCGACTTCGGCCTGCTGGACACCCTGACCGGCCTGATCATCGTCTACACGCTGATGAACCTGCCGATCGTGATCTGGATGCTCTACACCTTCTTCAAGGAGGTGCCGCACGAGATCCTGGAGGCGGGCCGCATGGACGGCGCCCGCGCCAAGCAGGAGGTGACGCTGCTGCTGCTGCCGCTCGCCCTGCCGGGCATCGCGTCCACCGCGCTGCTGTCGATCATCCTGTGCTGGAACGAGGCTTTCTGGAGCCTCAACCTCAGCGCCCACAACGCCGCCCCGCTGACCGCCTTCATCGCCAGCTTCTCCAGCCCGGAAGGCCTGTTCTGGGCCAAGCTGTCGGCGGCCTCGACGCTCGCGATCGCCCCCATCCTCGTGTTCGGCTGGATGAGCCAGCGCCAGCTCGTTCGCGGCCTGACCTTCGGCGCGGTGAAGTAAGAAACGTTTTCAAAGAGGAAACACTCCATGGCAACCGTGACCCTGCGGAACATCCGCAAGAAGTACGGCGAAGTCGAAGTCATCAAGGGAGTGGACCTGGACGTCGCCGACCGCGAGTTCGTCGTCTTCGTCGGACCGTCCGGCTGCGGCAAGTCCACCCTGCTGCGCATGATCGCCGGGCTGGAGGGCATCACCGACGGCGACCTGATGATCGACGGCGTCCGGGCCAACGACATCGGCCCGGCGGACCGGGGCCTCGCGATGGTGTTCCAGTCCTACGCGCTCTACCCCCACATGACGGTGGCCGACAACATGGCCTTCAGCCTGCGCCTCGCCGGCGTCTCCAAGGAGGAGCGCATGCGGAAGGTGACCGAGGCCGCCAACGTCCTCCATCTCGGCCCGCTGCTGGAGCGGCGGCCGAAGGAGCTGTCCGGCGGCCAGCGCCAACGCGTCGCGATCGGCCGGGCCATCGTCCGCCAGCCCAAGGTCTTCCTGTTCGACGAGCCCTTGTCCAACCTTGACGCGGCGCTCCGCGTCCAGATGCGCATCGAGCTCGCCAAGCTGCACGAGAAGCTGGCGGCGACCATGATCTACGTGACCCACGACCAGATCGAGGCCATGACCATGGCCGACAAGATCGTGGTGCTGCAAGGCGGCGTGGTCGAGCAGGTCGGCAGTCCGCTGGAGCTTTACCACCACCCGCGCAACCTGTTCGTCGCCGGCTTCATCGGGTCGCCCAAGATGAACCTGATGCCCGGCCGGGTGATCGGCCGGGCCGAGTCCGGCATCACCGTCGAGCTGGCGAACGGCATCCCGCTGTCCGTGCCGGTCAAGGCGGATCGCGCGGCCGTCGGCGACGAGGTGACGGTCGGCATCCGGCCGGAGCATCTGCGCCTGACCTCCGACGGCGAGATCGCCGGCACCGTGCTGGTGACCGAGCGGCTGGGCGGCCTGACCTTCCTGCATATCCAGGTGCCCGGAGACATGGTCATGATCGTCCAGGCCGACGGCGACGAGGCGGCCTCGATCCATGACAACGTCAAGCTGACCGTCAACCCGCGGGGCTGCCATCTGTTCGGCCGCGACGGCATGGCGGTCGAGCACATGGCCCGCCACCACCTGATCGAGCCCGGCCCCGCCGGCCGGCGCTCCGCCTGACCCTCATCGAGGAACCGAAGACCATGTATCTGCAAAAATACGACCTTTCCGGCCGGACCGCCCTCGTCACCGGCGGAAGCCGCAACATCGGCCTCGCCTGCTCCCAGGCGCTGGCGGAAGCCGGGGCCAAGGTGGTCATCGCCGACATCTCGGAGGACTTGGCCTTCTCCGGCCGCGAGCAGCTCGTCAAGGCCGGCCACGAGGCCGAGGCCGTCGTGCTCGACGTCACCGACCCGACCCAGGTGACCTCCGTCGTAGACGGCATCGCCCGGACCCATGGCGGCCTCGACATCCTGGTCTGCAACGCCGGCATCGCGCGCAGCGACGTGCCGGCGGAGGAGGTCGCCGACGAGCACTGGCTGAACGTCATCGACGTCAACCTCAACGGCGTCTTCTGGTCCTGCCGGGCCGCCGGCCGCCATATGCTGGCGAAGGGCACGGGAGCGATCGTCAATGTCGGTTCCATGTCCGGCTTCATCGTCAACAAGCCGCAGCCCCAGTCCTACTACAACGCCTCCAAGGCGGGTGTGCACCACCTGACCAAGTCCTTGGCGGCGGAGTGGGGGGAGCGCGGCGTCCGGGTGAACGCGGTGGCGCCGACCTACATCGAGACCTCGCTGACCAAGTTCGGCATGGAGGACGAGCGCATGTACCCGGTATGGCTGGAGAACACGCCCATGCGCCGGGTCGGCCAGCCGGACGAGATCGCCTCCGTCGTCCTGTTCCTGGCCTCGGACGCGTCCAGCCTGATGACCGGCAGCATCGTGCTGGCTGACGGCGGCTACACCTGCTGGTGAGGGCGAGGCATGATCAGGCTCGACGAGCTGCGCCGCATCGGCACCACGGATGTCGCCGTCAGTCCCCTCGGCTTCGGCGGCAACGTCCTAGGCAACCTCTACGACACGGTCGAGGAGGATGCCGCGCTGGACACCGTGGCCGCGGCCTACGAGAGCGGCGTCCGTCTGTTCGACACGGCGCCGCTCTACGGCCATGGCCTCAGCGAGCACCGGATCGGCACCGCCCTGCGGCGCTACCCGCGCGACGGGTTCGTGCTGTCGTCCAAGGTCGGGCGGCTGCTGAAGCCCCACGGCAAGGTGCCGCCGCCGAGGCTTGATCCGTCCCAGGGCGGCATCTTCACCGGCGAGCTGCCTTTCCAGCCGGTGTTCGACTACACCTACGAGGGCACGATCCGCTCGGTCGAGGACAGCCTCCAGCGCCTGGGCATGAACCGGATCGACATGGTGCTGATCCACGACGCCGACATGTGGACCCACGGCGACGCCTATGAGGCCCGGCTGGAGGATGTCCGCACCGGCGCCCTGCCGGCCCTCCGCCGCCTGAAGGAGGAGGGCGTGATCCGCGCCTTCGGCGCCGGCGTCAACCAGGCGGAGGCCTGCGAGCGGCTGATGGATATCGGCCGGTTCGACTGCTTCCTCCTGGCCGGGCGCTACACCCTGCTGGAGCAGGGCGGGCTGGACCGGTTCCTGCCGCGCTGCGCGGCCGAGCAGGTCTCGATCATCCTGGGCGCCCCCTTCAACTCCGGCATTCTGGCGACCGGGGCGACCGAGAATGCCCGCTACAACTACCTTCCGGCCCCGCCGGAGGTGAAGCGGCGGGTCGCTGCGATCGAGGAGGTCTGCCGGCGCCATGGCGTCAGCCTGCCTGCGGCGGCCCTCCAGTTCCCGCTGTTCCACCCTGCGGTGACGACGGTCATCCCCGGCTCGAAGTCCCGGGCGGAGGCGGAGCGCAACGTCGCCCTGATGACCGAGGCGATCCCGCCGGAATTCTGGCGCGACCTGCGGAAGTCGGACCTGATCCGGTCCGACGCCCCGATCCCATGACGTGCTCCATGGGAGGAGGCCTGGTCATCTTCGACTGCGACGGCGTGCTGGTGGACAGCGAACCGATCAGCATCCGCTGCACGGCGGCGGCGCTGAACCGGTTCGGCTACCGGATCGACGAGGACGGCGTGTTCGACCGTTTTCTCGGCGCCAGCACCGCCTCCATGGTGGCGGCCGTGGAGGAAAGCCTCGGCCGCCCGCTGGCGCCCGAGGCCCTGGACGACCTCCGCCGGGAAATCCTGGCGGCCTTCGACCTTGAACTGACGGCGATCCCCGGCGTCGCCGAGGCGGCGGCCCGCCTGGACCGGCCCTTCTGCGTCGCCTCCAGCAGCATCCCGGAGCGGATCCGACACTCGCTGCGCCTGACCGGCCTGCTGCCGCTGTTCGAACCCGCGATCTTCAGCGCCACCATGGTCGTCCACGGCAAGCCGGCGCCCGACCTGTTCCTGCTTGCCGCCAAGCGGCTGGGGGCGGCGCCTGCAGGCTGCATCGTGGTCGAGGACAGCATCCATGGCGTGCGCGCGGGTCAGGCGGCCGGGATGAAGGTGCTGGGCTTCACCGGCGGCAGCCACATTTCCTGCGACCCCGCCCGGCGCGTGCGTCATGCCTGGCGGCTGAAGCAGGCGGGCGCCGCGCTGGTGTTCGACCGCATGGAGGAATTGCCCGGCCTTGTCCGCGAGGTGTCGCGCTAACCCGGCCACAGCCGGGCGGCGCCCCGGACGCCGCTTGAATCACCGTGCGCCGCCCGGAGCACCGGCGTCCGGCACTCGCCGCCGAAGGTGTGCCGGGCGAGCAGGGCCGGCACCGTCCGGTAGAGGCGGGCGATGTTGGAGATGCCGCCGCCCAGCACGATCACGTCGGGATCCATCAGGGTGACGACCTGCCCCAGCGCCCGGGCCAGCCGGTCCTCGTAGGTCCGCAGTACGGCGTCGGCGATCCCGTCGCCCGCATCGGCACGCGCGGCGATCTCGGCGGCCGGCCGGAAGACGCCCGAGGCGTCGCGGTAGTCGGCCTCGAACTCCGGCCCCGCCAGGAAGGTCTCGATGCAGCCGGTCCGCCCGCAGAAACACGGCTTCCGGCCCAGCTCGGCGCCCCGCCGCTGGGGCAGTTCCAGATGCCCCCACTCGCCGGCCGCCCTGTTGCCGCCCTCGTGGACCTGGCCGCCGAACGCGAACCCGCCGCCGCACCCGGTCCCCAGCACGGCGGCGAACACGACACCCGCCCCGGCCGCGGCACCGTCGAAGGACTCCGACGCCGCGAGGCAGTTGGCGTCGTTGGCGCAGCGGACCGGCCGGCCGAGCGCCGCCTCCAGGTCGTCGCGGAACGGCTGGCCGGTCATCCAGACGGAGTTGCTGCCTTTGATCCTGCCGGTGGCTGGGCTGATTGATCCCGGCATGCCGACCCCGACGCTGCCCCGCCGCCCGGCCTCCCGCTCGACCGCGCGGACGATCCCGACGACCGCTTCGACCGTGGCGGGATAGTCACCGCGAGGCGTCGGCACCCGCAGGCGCACCACGGCAACGTCGTCGGCATCGAGGGCGACTGCCTCGATCTTCGTACCGCCGACATCGACTCCGATCCGCATCGCTTTCACCGGCAACATCGTTGCAGTTCCAGGCGGGAACGATAAGGAAAGCCGCAAGCATGCGCCAGCGCCGCATCCGCGGTCGCCGCTTGATCGCGCTTCCGACAAGGGGCGCATGGCTTCGAACGCCCGGATATGGGCGATTCCGCTTGCGGACACGCTTTTGATGCTCGGTAAGCCGTTCGTCTTGGCGACCGGTGCTGCAGCCTGCACCGCGCCGCACAGCTTGGTCGCATAGGCTGATTGACAACAGCCGTGGCGGAGGCGATGACATCGGTCCACCGTGTCCATCGGAAATCATGCCGATCCGCCCCGAAGACCGCTTCTACTATCCCATCGACTGGCGCCAGTTGTCCCTGGCCGTTCGTTTCAAGCGCGCCGGCGGGCGTTGCGAGAAGTGCGGCCGGCGCCACTTGGCACGGATCCGGGTCTTGCCCGACGGCCGCTGGATGGACTGCGCCGTGGGCGATACCTGGCGCGACCGGAACGGCCACCAGTGCCCCTGGCCGGACATCGTCGAGATCGCCGGGTCCAAGCTGAGCCGGGTCGTCCTGTCCTGCTGCCACAGGGACTGCAATCCGGAAAACAACCATCCCTCCAACCTCGCGGCCTGGTGCCAATGGTGCCACCTGGACTCGGACCGGCCGTGGCATCGCCGGCAGTTCGCCCTTACCATCAAGATGAGGCGGTCGCTGGGCGATCTGTTCCACGGCGTCTACCGGCGCTGGTGACGGCGGGCGGCACCTGACTTTCACGAAAGAATCTTCGAGCATCATGGACCTGCAAGCCCTCCTGTCCGGTATGGTCGCCGTCATAGCACCCGTGCTGGTGGTCGCGGCGCTCGGGTTCGGGTGGGCCCGTGCCAAGCTGCCCTACGACAGCGCGTTCATCACGACCTTCGCCATCAATGTCTCGACGCCTTGCCTGGTCTTCTCGGCGTTGACCCGGCTGCCGCTGGGCGGGGAGCAGGTCTGGACCATGACCGTCGCGGCGGTCGCCTGCATCCTCCTGCCCGGGCTGGTCGCCCTGCCGATGCTGCTGGCGGCCCGCATCCCCTGGCGCGTCTATGTCCCGGCGCTCAGCTTCCCCAACTGCGGCAACCTGGGCCTGCCGATCTGCCTGTTCGCGTTCGGGGAGCAGGGGCTGAGCCTGGCCGTAATGTTCTTCGCCGCCATGGCGGTCGGCCAGTTCACCCTCGGCCCGGCCCTGGCCTCCGGACGGATCAACCTGAAGCAGTTGGCCACGACGCCGGTGCTCTACAGCGTGGCCCTGGCGTTGACGCTGCAGCTGACGGAGACGGCGGTCCCGAAATGGATCGCCAACACCACCGGCCTGCTGGGCGACTGCGCGGTGCCGCTGATGCTGTTCTCGCTGGGCGTGGCGCTGGCCCGGCTGAGGTTCGGCGGAACCGCCCGCGCCCTGCTGCTCTCCGCGTTGCGCATCCTGCTGGGCGCCGCGGCCGGCTTCGGCGTGTCCTGGGCGATGGAACTCGAAGGCATGACGCGGGGGGTGGTCGTCCTGCAAAGCTCCATGCCGGTGGCGGTATTCAACTATCTCTGGGCGGTGCGCTACAACAACTCGCCGGAGGAGGTCGCGGCCATGGTGCTGGGGTCGACCGTCCTGGCGTTCCTGGCGATGCCCCTCCTCCTGCTGGCCGTCCTGTGAGGAGCCGGAGCGCTTGACGGTGACCTGAATCAATACTGTGCGCTATGTCTCTGTAATTTGGACTAATGCATCCGGCTCATGGCGGGAGACAATAGATTATGACAAGATGAAGTTCGGAAGGTTGTAGACGGCCTTCCGGGACTATCGGGATGCACCGAAGTGGTGAGATTCCCCTGCAAATGAACGCTGGCCGAAAACACTGCGGGCTAGACGAACGGGAGGAAACATATGTTTTGGCGAAAAAGCAACAATAATACCACCGCAAGCAACAGCGCTCCCACTAACACCGTCAGCTACAGCTCGGTGAAGATCCACCCCTCCGTCGACAACGGCGTGGTCGCCGGTTCCCCCAATTTCGCCGGTGGAACGCTGCATTGCAAATGCGCGCGCAACCCCGTCGAGATCCAGATCAAGGGCAATTCGGCGCACAACCATGTCTGCGGCTGCACCAAGTGCTGGAAGCCGGCCGGCGCCCTGTTCTCCATGGTGGCCGTGGTGCCGCGCGACAACCTGAAGGTCACGGCGAACGCCGACAAGCTTCAGGTCGTGGATTCCTCGGCCGCGATCCAGCGCCATGCCTGCAAGGAATGCGGCGTCCACATGTATGGAAGGATCGAGAACACGGCCCATCCCTTCTACGGCCTGGACTTCATCCATACGGAGCTGTCCGACCAGAAGGGCTGGAGCGCGCCGGAGTTCGCGGCCTTCGTCTCCTCCATCATCGAGGCCGGTGCCAAGCCGGAACAGATGGCGGGTGTCCGCGGCCGGCTCCGCGAACTGAAGCTGGAGCCCTATGACTGCCTGTCGCCGCCGCTGATGGACCTGATCGCGACCCACACCGCCAAGAGCAAGGGCGTCCTGGCGGCCTGAGGCCACGGCCGGGACGGCGGCACCTCGCGCCAGCCGCCCCGGCCCTCCTGTTCGTCAGGAGGCGGTCAGCACGACCTTGACGCTCCGGGAGCGGTCGAGCGCCAGGAGAAAGGCTTCGGGCGCATCGGCCAGCGGCCGCTCCGCCGTCACCAGCTTCATCACGTCCACGCCGCCCGAAACGATCAGCGAGACCGCCCGCACGTATTCGGCGCCGAACCGGAACGACCCCTTCAAGTCCAGCTCCTTCGACATGACGGCATTCGCCGGGACCGGCAGCATGCCGCCGGCGAGGTTGCCGATCTGGACCACCGTGCCGCCCCGCCGCACGCTGGCGATCGCGGAGGCTAGGCCCGCAGGGGTTCCCGACACCTCGAAGGCGACATCGAAGGAACGCCGCGCCGACAGGTCGCGCAGGCCCTCGTCGCCGCCGGAGACATCGACCACATGGTCGGCGCCGAGCCGCTCGGCGAAGGCGAGGGGGGCCGCGGCGACATCGACTACCGCCACTTCCGAGGCGCCCGCCAGCTTGGCGCACAGCATGGTCAGCAGGCCGATCGGTCCGGCACCGAACAGGATCGCCCGGCGGCCGTCCATCTCCCCCGCGCGGGCGACCGCGTGCAGGCAGACGGCCAGCGGCTCCGCCAGGGCCGCAGCGGCGAAGGGCAGCTCCTTCGGGACCTTGACGCACTGGGCGGCCGTCGCGTCGAACAGGCTGGCGAAGCCGCCCTGCATGTGCGGCGTCTTGGACGCGGAGCCCATGAAGTAGATGTTCTCGCACAGGTTCTCGCGGCCTTCCCGGCAGCGGACGCAGGTGCCGCACCAGCGCGACGGGTTGACCGCGACATGGTCGCCCACGGCCAGCCCGGCCACGCCCGCGCCGACCTCGACGATCTCGCCCGCGACCTCGTGCCCCAGCACCAGGGGGGAGGTCACGACGAAGTCGCCGGTCCGCGCGTGGCGGTAATAATGCATGTCGGAACCGCAGATCCCGCCCGCGCCGAAGCGGACGCGGACCATCCCGGGGTCCAGGCGGTCGAGCGGACGCTCGACCATCCTCAGGTCCTCGGGGCCGTACAGGGTTGCGGCGAAGGCGGATGCGGTCATCGGATCAATCCCATCGTCTGGGGAAGCCACAGGGTGATGAACGGCATGAAGGTGATCATCAGGAGCGCTATGAACAGCGGCACCAGCCAGGGCAGGATGGCCATGGTGGTCCGCTCGACCGACAGCTTGGCGACGCGGGACAGCACGAACAGCACCATGCCCAGCGGCGGGTGGAGCAGCCCGATCATCAGGTTCAGCGTCATGATCACGCCGAAATGGACCGGGTCGATCTCGAACTTCAGGACGATCGGCAGCAGGATCGGTACCAGGATGGTGATCGCGGCGATGGTGTCCAGAAAGCAGCCGACGATCAGCACCAGGATGTTGACCAGGATCAGGAAGACCCACTTGTTGTCGGTGATGCTCAGGATCAGGTCGGACAGGCCCTGGGCCGCCTCGCCCACGGTCAGCAACCAGGCGAAGATGGAGGCGGCCGTCACGATGAACAGGACCGACGCCGTCGTCTCGATCGTGTCGAAGCCGGCCTTCGCCAGGGTGCGGAAGGTCATGGTCCGGTAGCGCACCAAGCCGAGGAACAGCGACCAGATCACCGCAGCGACCGCCGCCTCGGTCGGGGTGAACCAGCCCATGGTCATGCCGCCGATCAGGATGATCGGGGTCATCAGCGCCATCACGGCCGACCAGTCGAAATACCAGTCCAGCGCGATCAGGACCGCGAAGGAGATTATCAGGGCCACGTTGACTGACAGCCCGGCCCAGATCAGGCCGTAGACCACCATCGGGAAGGTCAGGACGATGATAACCTCGAGCCCGGCCTCCGCCAGCCGGTTCCACTCGAACCCGGTGTCGGATCCCCAGCCGCGCTTGTGCGCGATCAGCGCCACGGTGACCATCATCAGCAGCGTCATGACCACGCCCGGGACGATCCCCGCCAGGAACAGCGCGCCGATCGACACGTTCGCCATCATGCCGTAGATCACGAAGGGCAGGGACGGCGGGAAGATCGGCCCGAGCGTCGCCGAGGCCGCCGTGACGCCGACCGCGGCCTCCACCGGATAGCCATGGTCCTTCATGGCCTTGATCTCGATGGTGCCGATGCCGGCGGCATCGGCCAGCGCGGTGCCCGACATGCCGGAGAAGATCACCGAGCCGATGATGTTGACCTGGGCCAGGCCGCCCTTCATCCAGCCGACCAATGCCACCGCGAAGCTGTAGATCCGGCCGGTCACGCCGGCGATGTTCATCAGGTTGCCGGCCAGGATGAAGAAGGGGACCGCGAGCAGCGGGAAGCTCTCGACGCCGGCGATCATGCGCTGGGCCACGATCACGTCGGGCGCCACGTCGTAGACCACCAGGTAGAGCAGGGACGCCACCGCCATGGAGACGGCGACGGGGATGCCCACGATCATGAGGACGAGAAAGGAGACGATCAGCAGGGTCATGGCCTCAATCCCCCGTCGGCGGCATGAAGGCGTCGGGACGTTCCAGCACCGAATATCCGCGGCGCAGGTTCTCGATCATCACCTGGACGGCGCGCAGGCACATCAGGGCGAAGCCGGCCATGACGGTGTAGAAGACGATGGATTTCGGCAGGTCGATCATGGTCATGCGCTCCTCGCTGATCAGGGAGGAGTATTTCCAGACCAGATAGGCCCCGTAGCCGAAGAAGGCGATCCGGACGATGTCCACGAACAGCGACAGCACGCGCGCCAGCCCCGACGGGATGTAATGGTAAAGGACGTCCACCTGGATGTGCCGCGACTGCCGCACGCACATGATCGACCCGAAGAAGACGACGCCGACCAGGAAGTTGATCGCGACCTCCTCGGTCCAGGCGAGGCTGTCGTTGAGGACGTAGCGGGTGAAGAACTGGATGAAGACCGCTACCGCCATGGCCCAGAACATGACCTGGGTGATCCAGTCCTCGACCGAGTAGCTGGACAGGTCGACCACCTCCACCTCCTCCTCGAAGGCGTGGGCGATCTCGTCGGCGGTGGCGGCGACGTTGGATGGAGGATGCTGCGACACGTCCTGATGACCTTTCGGAACTCGACCTCTCGGGATTCAAGGGTGGCACCGGCGCCGCCGGGGAACGGGTCCCCGCCGGCGCCGGTGCCGGGATGCCTTACTTGACGGCCTGGATGCGGTCGTAGTCTTCCTGGCGGTACTTGAAGTCCTCCAGCGGGACATTGGCGCGCACGACCTTTTCGAAGGCGGCCTTGTCCACCTCCTCCACGGTCAGGCCGCGGTCCTTGAAGGTCTGGACCAGTTCAGCCTCGCGGTCCTGCACGATCTTGGTGGCCCGCGCCGCCGCTTCCTGGGTGACCTCGGTGAAGATCTTCTTGTCCTCGTCCGACAGCTTGGCCCAGCGCCGGCCGGCGATCGTCGTGTTGACGTGGTCGGTGATGTGGCCGGTCAGGATGATGTGCTTCTGAACCTCGAAGAACTTCTTCGCCTCGATGGTCGTCAGCGGGTTCTCCTGGGCGTCCACGGTGCCGTTCTGGAGCGCCAGGTAGACCTCGGCGAAGGCGATCGGCGCCGTGTTGGCGCCGCAGGCGCGCGGCATCGCCAAGTATGCCGGCACGTCGGGCACGCGGATCTTAAGGCCGCGCATGTCCTCGCAGGTCTTGATCGGCTTGTTGGCGGTGGTGTGGCGGGTGCCGTAGTAGGTCACGGCCAGGATGTGGTGGCCGGAAGCCTTCTCGTAGCCTGCCGCCAGGTCCTTGAACACGTCGCTCTTGGTATAGGCGATCAGGTGCTCCGGATCCCGGAAGACATAGGGGTAGTAGGTGACGCCGATCGGCGGATAGGCCCGCGCCGCGAAGCTGGAGCCGGAAACGATCATGTCGACGCTGCCCAGGGTCAGGCCCTGGTTGAGGTCGGTTTCCTTGCCGAGCTGCGAGGCCGGGAACACGGTGATCTTGTAGCGCCCGTCGGTGCGCTTCTCGATCTCCTGCGCCGCCCAGACCGATTCCGTGTGGAACGGCTCGGACGTCTCGTAGGCGTGGCCCCATTTCAGGTTGGTCTGGGCTTGGGCCGGCGCCGTGACGGCGAGCGCCATGACCGCCGTGAAAGCGGCGGCGTATGTCTTCAACATCTTCTCTTTTCCTCCCCTGGGGTGCTGAACTCTGTACGCCGTGCCGGCTGCTAGGCGCCGGACGGGATCTCCTCCTCCTCGAAGCTCGCGGAGAAGCGGCTTTGCGACTGCTGGAGATGGTGCCGCATCGCCTCGCGGGCCTGGTGCGGGTCGCGCGCGACGATGGCGTCGCGGATCGCGCGGTGCTCGTCGATCGCGGCCCGCCAGGTATCGGGTGTTTCGAAATAGCGCGACAGGCGCTGGAAATACGGGTTGATGCGCTGGTCGAACAGGTCCCCGACGAAGCGCAGGATCACCGCGTTGCCGACCGTGGCCGCGATCGCCTGGTGGAACTGGCGGTCCAGCGCGATGATCTCCGCGTTGTCCGAGCCGCCGGCCCGTTCCATCGCCGCCAGCAGGCGGTCCATCGTCTCGATGTCGGAACTGCCGGCGTGGGTCGCGGCTTCCGCCGCGATGGCGCCCTCGATGAAGGCGCGGGCGCGCAGCAGCTCGAACGGACCCTCCACGGGGACGGTCAGCGGTGGCAGGTGGGACGGCGCCTCGGGCGGCTCGGTCACGTAGATGCCCGAGCCGACCCGGATGCGGACGCGCTTTTCGACTTCGAGGGCGATCAGGGCTTCCCGGACGGTCGGCCGCGAGATGCCGAGCTTGTCCGACAGTTCGCGCTCTGTCGGCAGCCGTTCGCCGACCTTGTACTCGCCCCGGTCGATCAGTTCCTTCAGGTGGTCGGCGACCTGCCGGTAGAGCCGGCGCGGTTCTATCGTCTCGATCGGCATGCGGCGAACCCTCCCCCGAGGCCCCGGCTGGCCGGGAACTTGTCAGGTCATTTGGTCTGACCAATTGACCCGCATGATCCGGCCATCCGCCTGCCCTGTCAAGCGCGCGACGAGGGAGTACGCCTTCAGACCGGGAGCTGGCGCAGGGCCGAGACCGCCGTCATGATGCCGCGGATCTCGGCGAGGCCGCGCAGCCGCCCGATCATGGGATAGCCCGGGTGGGTCGGCTTGCCGATGTCGTCAAGGAGCTCGTGCCCATGGTCCGGGCGGAACGGAATGCGCCAGTCGGCCCGGCCGGCATCGAGGCGGCGCTTCTGCTCCTCCAGCAGCGTGGTCACGACCGACACCATGTCCACGTCGCCGCCGAGATGGTCGGCTTCCATGAACGACCCGTCAGGTTCCTTGGCGACGTTGCGCAGGTGGGCGAACTTTATGTGCCCGGCGAACTGCTTGGCCAGGGCCGGCACGTCGTTGTCCACCCCGGCGCCGAGCGAGCCGGTGCAGAAGGTGATGCCGTTGGCGTCGGACGGAACGGCGCCGACGATGAAGGCGAGGTCGTCGGCGCTGCCCACGACACGCGGCAGCCCGAGCAGCGGGCGCGGCGGGTCGTCGGGATGGATGCACATGCGGATGCCGACTTCCTCCGCGGTCGGGATCACCTCCCGCAGGAAGCGCGCCAGGGTCTCGCGCAGGCCGTCGCGGGTCATGCCCTTGTAGCGGTCGAGCATGCGCCGCAGCCCCGGCGCGTCGTAGCGGTCGAAGGCGCCGGGCAGGCCGGCCATGATGTTGGCCAGGAGCCGGCGCTTGTCGTCCTCCGACGCCCGGTCGAACCACTCCCGCGCCCGGGCCATCACGTCGGGGGCGTGCTCGTCCTCGGCGCCCGGCCGCTCCAGGATGAAGCAGTCGAAGGCCGCGTACTCGTGCGCATTGAAGCGCAGCGCCCGTCCGCCCCCGGGCAGGGGATGCGCGAGCTGGGTGCGCGTCCAGTCCAGCACCGGCATGAAGTTGTAGCAGACGGTGGTGATGCCGCAGGCCGCCAGGTTGCGGAGCGACTGGCGGTAATTGTCGAACAGCGGCTCCAGGTCGCCTTCGCCCAGCTTGATCGGCTCCGACACGGGCAGGCTTTCCACCACGCTCCAGCGCAGGCCCAGGGACGCATCCTCCGCGATCATGGCCTTGCGCTTCTCGATCTCCTCGACCGTCCAGACGACGCCGTAGGGGATGTGGTGAAGGGCGGTCACGATCCCGGAGGCGCCGGCCTGCCGGACATGCGGCAGGCGGATGGCGTCCTCCGGTCCGAACCAGCGCCAGGTCTGTTCCATTGTCTGTTCTCTCCCGGAATTCAGCGGATTGTCTGGATCGCTTCGCGGGCGCCGACCGCCACCAAGCGGTCGTAGGCGCGCGTCACGGCGGTGGTGAAGGCGGGGTTGCCGGCGAGGTCGTCGCCGAACACCTCGCGCACGCCGAACAGGGCAGGGGCGGGCGTGGCGGCCAGGCGGTCGGCCAGCGGGTCGCGCACGTCGATCGGCTGCCCGGCCTCGTCCCGGCCGCCGACATAGCGCATCCAGGCGGCGACGCCGAGCGCCAGCCGGTCGAACGGCTGGCCGGCGGCGAGCCGGGCGCGGATCGTGCCGAGCAGCCGCTGGGGCAGCTTCTGCGAGCCGTCCATCGCGATCTGCCATGTCCGGTGCTTGAGGGCCGGGTTGGCGAATCGTTCCAGCAGGGCCGCCTTGTAGCGGGACAGGTCGGCGCCGGGCGGCACGTCGAGGGTCGGCGTGACCTCCTCGTCCATCAACTCGCGGACGAAGCGGGCGAAATGCGGGTCTCCCATGGCGTCCGACACGGTGGCGTGACCGGCCAGATAGCCCAGGTAGGCGATGCAGGAATGGCTGCCGTTGAGCAGACGGAGCTTCATGAACTCGTACGGGCGCACGTCGGCGACCAGTTCGGCGCCTTCCAGCTCCCAGGCCGGGCGGCCGGTCGGGAAATCGTCCTCGATCACCCACTGGCTGAACGGCTCAGCCATGACCGGCCAGGCATCCTCCGCGCCCAGGGCGGCGGACACGCCGGCGCGGTCCTCGTCGGTGGTGGCCGGAACGATGCGGTCGACCATGCTGCTGGGGCAGGCGACCCGGTCGGCCACCCAGCGGCCCAGCTCGGGATCGCGCAGTTCGGCGAAGCGGCGCAGGATGCCGGCGGCCACGTGGCCGTTGCCGGGCAGGTTGTCGCACGACAGCACGGTGAACGGATCGGTTCCGGCCCGCCGGCGGCGGTCCAGCGCCTCCACCAGGAAGCCCGCCAGGGTGCGCGGCCGGTCGGGATTGCCCAGGTCGTGGACGATGTCGGGGTGCCGCTCGTTCAAGGCGCCGGTCGCCGGGTCGTGGCAATAGCCCTTCTCGGTCACGGTGATCGTGACGATGCGGACTTCCGGGCGGGTCAGGCGGTCGAGCACCGCCGCGGGGTTTTCGGGCGCCACCAGCGTCTCGGTCAGCGAACCGACCACGCGGAGCCGCTGGCCGGAGGCGTCGCGGACGGCCACCGTATAAAGATTGTCCTGGGGAGCCAGGGCGTCGCGGGTGTCCGGACTGCGCAGGGACACGCCGCAGATCCCCCAGGGACCCGGCCGGCGGTTCAGCGCGTCCTCGGTATAGACGGCCTGGTGGGCGCGGTGGAAGGCTCCCAGGCCCATATGGACGATGCCGGTTTGCAGTGAGGTTCGGGGATGGCGGGGCCGCTCGACCTCCGCGCCCAGAGTTTCCAGCGTCCGACCATCGAGACGGCGGGTCATGAAGTCCTCCCCCGGGAAATGCCGTTCTTTCGTTCTTGACTGGTATGGTAGTATGCAAGTTTATCCGCCGCAAGCTTCTTGTATTGAGGAAGCGGCCCGGCGGCGGCGATACTGGCGCTACGGGAACGGGGAGGGGCGGCGATGCTGGAGAGGATCGAGGCGAGTTCGGCGGAGCCGGTCGCCCGGCGGGTGTTCCGCGAGGTGCGGAACGCGATCGTGACCATGGCTTTCCAGCCGGGCCAAGCCCTGTCGGAGCAGGAGATCGCGACGCGGCTGGGCGTCAGCCGGCAGCCGGTGCGCGAGGCCTTCATCAAGCTGAGCGAGGCCGGGCTGGTGACCATCCGGCCGCAGCGGGGAACCTTCATCGTCAAGATCTCCATGAAGCAGGTGTTCGATGCCCGGTTCGTACGGGAAGCCGTCGAACTGGCCGTGGTCCGCCGGGCCTGCGCCGAGATGCCGGCCGACGGGATCGCCGCGTTGCGTTCCATCCTGGACGCCCAGCGCGACGCCGCCGATTCCCTCGACCCGGTCCGCTTCATGGACCTGGACGAGGCGTTCCACCGCGGCATCGCGATGGGCGTCGGCTGCGACTATGCCTGGCGGGTGGTCGAGGAGACGAAGGCCCAGATGGACCGCGTCCGCTATCTCAGCGTGCCCCACGCGACCCCGGTGGACCGGCTGATCGCGCAGCACGAGGCCGTGGTGGACTGGATCGCCGCCCGTGACGCCGACCGGGCGGAAGCGGCGATGCGGCTGCACCTGCGCGAGATCCTGACCTCGCTGCCCGAACTGGCCGAACGCTTCCCCGACTTCTTCGAGCGCGACGCCGCCATCCCCCTGCCGGGGCCGCAGATGTCGTGAATTGTCGTGATTAGGGCCGACACCATACGGGGACGTTGGAGTCTGCTGTCGGCGTTCGCCCTTCGGGCGAAGGCCGACCTACTTGAGGGACTACGTGAGGGACGCGGAATCCATGCTTGATGCCGGGGATACGTGTACCGGATCGAGCTTAGGAATTCAATCCGAAACTGCGCCTTGGCCGCCCGCCGCGAGGGCGGCGACCACCGCCGAGGTGGCGGCGACCAGATCGGCGGGGGCGAGCTTGATCTGAAGGCCGCGCTGGCCGCCGTTGACGACCAGGAAGGGCAGGCCCATCGCCGAGGCGTCGAGGAAGCAGCGCAGGCGCTTCTTCTGGCCCAGCGGGCTGATGCCGCCGACATGGTAGCCGCTGATCCGCTCGGCGTCCGTGGGGCGCATCATGGCGGCGGACTTGCGGCCCGCCGCGGCGGCGATCGCCTTGAGGCTGAGCTCCTGGTCCGACGGGATGATGCCGATGCAGGGCTCGTCCTGCGCCATCACCATCAGGGTCTTGAACACCGCCGAGGGCGGCAGCCCGAGCGCCTGGGCGGCCTGGAGGCCGATCGACGGGGCTTCGGGGTCGTAGTCGTACTGCAGGAGCTCGAACGGCTTCTTCGCCTTTTCCAGAGCCATCGTCGCCGGAGTCCGCCTGGACACGCCCGTCTCTCCGTACTGCCGAACGGTGAAGCGGCATTCTTATCCCCGGCGGACCGGCCCGACAATACGGCTCATTTCAGCTCCAGCGGGGGCAGGTCGAACTGGGTCCGGGCGAGCTGGTAGTAGAGGCCGGTGTAGCCGTTCTCCTTGAGGAATTCGGGATCGGTGAGCTGGGTGTGGGAACCTTGTTCCTGGACCTTGCCGTCCTTGATGAAGCAGATGCGGTCGCTGTCCATCACGGTGGTCAGGCGGTGGGCGATGGTGATCGAGGTGCGGTTGACCAGGACGCCTTTCAGCTCCTGGGTGATGCGGGCCTCGGACTCGTTGTCGAGCGCGCTGGTCGCCTCGTCGAAGATCATGATCTTGGGCCGGCGGTAGAGGGCGCGGGCGATGCCGATGCGCTGGCGCTGGCCGCCCGACAGGCCCATGCCCTTCTCGCCGATCCGGGTCTGGTAGCCCAGGGGGAAGTTGATGATGAAGTCCTCGGACCCCGCCAGCTTCGCCGCCTCCTGCACCGCCTGCATGTCCGGCTCCGGGTCGCCGAGCGCGATGTTCTCGGCCACGGTGCCGCCGAAGATGAAGGTGTCCTGGAGCACCACGCCGATGTTCCGGCGCAGCGAGTTGAGGTCCATGGTCCGGATGTCCTTGCCGTCGATCATCAGGTCGCCGGAGGCCGGCTTGTAGAAGCCCAGCACCATCTTGGCGATCGTGCTCTTGCCGCAGCCCGACGGGCCGACGAAGGCGACGTGCTCGCCCGGATGGATGGTCAGGTCGAAGCCGTGCATGACCGACCGCTTCTGGTCGTTGGTGTTGTAGCTGAAATTGACCTGCTCGAACTTGATCTCGCCCTCCAGGTTGCGGACCTGGGTCTGGATCTTGTCCGGGGCGGAGACGGTCACGTGCTCCGACTTCACGTTCAGCACGTCGCCGACGCGGTCGATCGCGATGCGGACCTCCTGAAGCTCGTTCCACAGGTTGACCATCTGGGTGACCGGGCCGGTGACCAGGCCCATCAGCATGTTGAAGCCCATCAGCTCGCCGATACTCATTTCCCCGCTCATCACCTGGGTGGCGCCGATCCACAGCACGGCGATGCTCGACGCCAGCGTGGCGAGCTTGAACAGGCTGTTGGACATCAGGCTGAGCTTCTGCTGGCGGAAGCTCCGGTTGACGTTCTCGACGAAGGCGTTCTCCCACCGGGCGCGGGCGAAGTATTCGTTGCTGGTCGCCTTCAGCGCCTCGATGCCGTTCAGGCTCTCGATCAGGTAGGACTGGGACTGCGAGTTGGTGATGAAGATCTCCTGGGCGATCGCCTTGATCTTGGGCGTGAAGTACACGACGATGCCGATATAGATCGGGATGAAGATCACCACGATCACGCTGAGCGGCACCGAGTAGGCGAACATCATCAGGAAATAGAGCACGATCATCAGCGTGTTCATCAGCACCGTGATGGTCGAGCCGGTCAGGATCGCGCGGATCTTCTGGTTCTCGCCGAAGCGGGCCAGGATCTCGCCCTTGTTCTTGGTCAGGAAGAAGTCCATCGGCAGGCTGAGCACGTGCCGGTAGAACTCCGACATCAGCCGCATGTCGAGCCGGGAGGTGGTGTGGGCCAGCAGCAGGCTCTGGACCACCGACATGGCCGTGGTCAGCACCGCCACCAGCACCATGCCGCCCAGCATCATGTTGAGCAGGCCGACATCGTGGTGGACCACGACGTTGTCCACGATGGTCTGGACGAACAGCGGCGAGGCGAGGCCCAGGATGTTGATCACGACCGCCGCCAGGATCGCCTCGCCGTAATATTTCTTGTACGGCATGATGTAGTTGATGAAGTGGCGGACGGAGGACTTGGCCTCCTCCTCCTTCTCGAACTTGACCGTCGGCTCCAGCGCGATCAGCACGCCGGCGTCGGGCCGCCGGTCGAGCACGCCGGCCACGTCGGCCGCCGTCCAGGACGCGATGAACTCGTCCCGCTTGATCCTGGCCAGGCCCTTGGCGGGGTCGGCGACCTCCACCTCCCGGTCTCCGGCCTTGACCAGCACGATCCAGTGGTAGCCCTGCCAGCCGATGATGGCGGGCAGCTTCAGCCCCTTCAGGTCGGCATAGGTCAGCGAGTAGCCCTTGGCGCGGAAGCCCAGCGTCTCGGCGCCGCGGATGATCTCGTCGGGGTTGGTCTCCGGCGTGTTGAGGCCGGTGACCTCCTGCATCTGACCGAGGGTGAACTTGCGGCCGTAATGGCCCATCACCATGGCGAGGCAGGCGGCGGCGCTGTCGGCCTGGGTGTTCTGGCGGATCACCGCCAGCTTGGTCGCCTCCTTCGCCTTGACGGAGGCGCGGAACTCGTCCTCCGACATGCCCTCGGCCAGCTTGATGCGGAGGTCCACGCCCTCCGCCCGCTTGCGCGCCGCGATCTCGTCGGCCTCGATCTGCTCGATGTCGCGGGCGCGCTCGGAGAGGCGCTGGCGAAGCTCGGGGTTGAGCGACAGGATGCGCTCGACCGTCTGCTGGTAGATCACCAGCACGGTCACGTCGGTCAGCGCCCGGGCGGTATAGGTCTGGATGCCGCTGGCGGCCCCCTTGGGCGAGCGGCGGGGCAGCGCGCCGGTCTCGCCGATCAGGGTGCCCCGGCCGCAGCGCGACAGGGAGATCGGGTCGCCGGAGATCGGGGCGCGGATCAGCTCGACGGCGCCGCTCTCGATGAAATAGAGGCGCGGGTCGTGGTCGCCCTGGGTGAAGACCGCGCTGTCCGCCCGGATCAGCTTGACGCCCATCTTGGACAGCAGGTCGGAGAATTCCTCCGCCGAATAGGTCGCGTTGCCGAGCATGGCGCGGAGCCGCTCGCCGACCTCCACCAGGCCGACATAGCGGCGGAAATGCTCGTCCACCACCCGGCTCTCGGCGATCAGCAGCCGGGCGCGGTCGGCGCGCAGGCAGACCAGCGTCAGCGGCGTCTCGGCGATCACGTGGTGCGGCCATTTGGTCTCCTCCAGCAGGGAGGTCTGGCCGATGGTGGCGCCCGGCTCGATCAGGCCGACGCTGACCAGCTTGGTGCCGGTATTCTCCTTCAGGCGCGCGGTGCCGTCGTGGATCACGTACATGCCGTCGGCATTGGCGCCCTGGGTGAACAGGCGCTTGCCGGCCGGGATCTGGCGCACCTCCAGCAGCAGCTCGATCGCGCGCTTCTCGGCGCCCGGCAGCACGTTGAACAGGACATGGGTCTGGAGCACGGAGCGGATCGCTTCGAGTGCTGCGGTGTTCCTGACGGTCTCGATCGTGTCCATTTCGGTGCCTTGGGTCGGTGCCTTGGGTCGGTGCCTTGGGTCTCGGTGCCTTGGGTCAGTGTCCCGGGGTGGCGGGGGGAGACGAGTTCATTCCTCCTCCTGCCCCTGGAAGAAGCGGGAGGCGGGGGCGAAGAACAGCTCGATGAAGCGCTTCTCGCCGGTCTTGATCTCGGCCACGCCTTCCAGGCCGATCTCCAGCGCCTTGGGCGTGCCGGCGCGGGCGGCGATCGTCTCGCGCTCCAGCGCCACGGTGACGAGGTAGCGGGACCGGTTCTCCGGCTCGGCGCCGGGGCGGGTCCCGATGTCGGCGATCACGCCGTCCTGGATGCCGTATTCCTGGTAGGGATAGGCGAAATACTTGACCTGCACCTTCTGGCCGCGCCGTATCTTGCCGATGTCGCGGTTCTGGACGAACACCTGGGCTTCCAGCGGGGCCGTGTTGCGGACCATGGTGATCATCGGCGTGCCGGCATTGACGATCACGCCGCGCTGGACATGGACCGCGGTGACGATCCCGTCCTCCAGGCTGGCGTAATAGGCCTTGTCGCCCTCGTAGCGGACGCCGGGGACCAGCGTGCGCGACTGGAGCAGCCGGTTGTTCAGTTCCAGCACCTTCTCGGCGATCAGCTTCTGGTCCCGCTCGCGGGCCTGCCGGACGTTCTGGATCTCGTTGTCGAGCCGTTCCTGGGAATAGGTCTCGGCGATCTGGCGGCGCTCGCCCCGGGCGGTCTCCAGCGCGAGGCGGACGTTCTGGATCTCGGCCTCCGCGTTGTTGGCGGCGCGTTGGAGGTCGCTGACCCGGTTCTGGGCGCGCTGGAGATCGATCTGAGGGATGTCGCGGTTGGCGAACAGCTCCTGCTTGCCGGAAAGGTCGTGGCGCGCGTTGCTCAGGTCCTCCTCGATCCCGGCGCGGGTGCGCTGGGCGGTCTGGACCTGGATCTCGATCTGGCGGATGCGGTTGTCGATCGCCGCCTGCTCGGTCGAGCGGCGCTGCGACAGGTTGCGCCGGTCCAGCTCCAGCTGGTTGGAGCGGAACTCGTACTCCTTCAGCGATTCCCGCTCCTGGATCTGGAGGTCGTCGATCTGGCGCTGGATCGCCTCCTGCTCGGGGGTGGAGGCGGCGCGGATCTTCTCCTGGATCGTGACGATCGGGTCGCCCGGCGGACAGGGGGGAATTCGGGCCGACCTCCAGCGCCTCGATCAGGCCGCCGCCGACCGCCTGGATCGACACCGCCTGGCGCTGGAGCGTCAGCGGTGCCATCACCAGTATGTCCTTGGAGGCGAACAGGGAATAGACCAGCATCGCGAAGGCCGAGACCACCATCAGGTAGACCGGCCCGTGCATGATCACGTTCGGCGCCGAATTGAGCAGGTTGCCGGCCTGGATCGGATGCCGCAGCTTGCCCGACGCGATCGTGTCGATCTTGACGGGCCGGCTTTTCTTGGTGGCCATCGGCTGTTCCGGAATCTTCCCTGCTTCCTGACGCTGCCGGCGGGCGGCAGGGGATAATGGAACATTACCTCTAAAATATGATTAACCGGCGGCCGGGACGGTCAATGCAGCAGCGGTGGCCGGGACGGGGCGGCGGGCGGCGCGTCGGCCTGGTCTTCCGGCGCGGCGGGCGTGGTGGCGGGCGGTACGGCGGGCTTGGTGGCGGGCGGCGGCTGGAAGCCGGCCCAGATCTCTTCGGCATAGAGGTGTTCGGGGCCGTCGGGGCGGGTGGCCCGGCCGGACGGATTGACCTCGGCGGGGAAGGGCGGGTCCTCGTCCTCGCGCGGGTCGAAGATGACGGGGGCGAGGTCGTCGTCGGGCGACGGCCGGTAGAGCATGATGTCGCGGTCGCGGACCACGCCGGCCAGCTTGAGCTGGAGGCGGGTCGCCTGGAGGGCGGTGGCCGGGCGGCCGGACTCCAGCGCGATTTCGGCGATGCGGTCCAGGCGGTCCAGGGCGCGGGCGACATGGCGGGCGCGCTCCGCCATGTATCGGGCGCGGTGCTCCTCGACCCGGCGGCGGATGGTGGCGCAGGTCATCAGGATGCAGCCGCGCTGGCGGGCGCCTTGGGGCGAATATCCCGCGAGCCGGACCGCCGCGGCCAGACCGGCGCCGCGCGCGTGATGCAGGGCGAAGAGCTCGTGCCGGGGATGGCGCAGGCGGTCGGGGTCGGGGGGCGGTTCCGGAGTGTCCAGGGTCATCGGTGTCTCCGGACTCAGGGGCTTGCGGGGCCGGCGGCGGCCCGGGTCGGCGGGAAGGTCATCCTGTGCGAAACCGCGGGAAGGTCACTGGCGGTCATCATGGGGTCATCCGGGACGGGATGGCGGGCCACGGGTTTCCGGGGAGCGGGTGGCGTGGGAGCGGCTTCGGCCGGCGCCGGTTCGTCGGAAAGGTCATCTCGACTTTGGCCATCCTAAATGGGACTACGAGCGGCTTCGGATTGGTTTTGATAGGTCAGGGGGCATAAGCGGCGGCCTGGACGAGCCTGACGTAGACGGTGCGAGGAATTTGGACGGTTTCGCCGGGATCCAGGGCTGTGACGAAATTCAGGTCGGTCCACAGGGCGATGCGTACGGCAGCCAGGGCGTCGGCGAAGGTCGGGGCGGTCTTGGGGTACCAGGCCGCCCGGCGCGGGGTCAGGTCGAGTTGGCCGGCGAAGGCCTGGACATGGAGCGCGACCAGCGAGTACAGGCCGAACAGCACCGGGGTGGTGCGGAACACCGCCTTGTCGGCGTGCTGGCGCTGGGTCTCGACGCCGAGGTGGGCGCGCGCCTCTTCATAGGTGAGTTCCATCAGCCAGCGCCTGGAGAACCAGCCGAGGATGACCAGCGGGTCGGCCGTCAAGTCGGTGCACGCCAACGCGTCGGGGTCGCGCTTGGACCCGGGATAGCGCACCAGGATCCAGCGGACCGCGACCGGCGGCTCCCCCGGGTGGTGCCACAGCGCGGTGCCGGAGATGAACTCCGCCTCCCGCGCGTGGCGACGCCCGGTGCGGACCAGCAGGGCGAAGCGCTGCCAGGGCTCGCCCGCGTCGTGCCGCCGCTTGGCCAGCTTGGTTTGGGCCTTGCCCTTGGTGGCGGGCCGACCGCCCCGGCCGGGCGGGCGCGGGGCCGGGAAGTCGAACAGCCGGGCGTCCAGGCGGAGCCGGGTCACCACGGTCATTGCGCGGCCCAACTCGCGCAGCAGGCCGACCGAGGCGAACTCGCCGTCCATCACCGCGACCATGGCGCGCCCCGGCAGCCAGCGCCGCACCAGGCGCAGCAGGCTGAGCGCCCACGCCGTGACCGGCCGGTATCGCCGGCCCTCGGCCTGGCAGAAGGCTTGGCTCGGCGCCAGCGCGCTGAGCATCGGCAGCGCCCAGACCTTGCGGGCGAACGGCACCTCGGCCAGCAGCATGGCCGAGACCCAGCGCAGGCCGCGGCTGGTGACCTTGCGCCCGCGCGAGGAGCGCACCGGGTCGTAGTAGTGTGCCGCCGGCCGGACCCGGGGACCGCGCCGGCGCTCCAGGGTGTGGTCGAGCCCGACCACCACCGGGCCGAGCGGGGCGAACACGCGCACCAGCGCCCGGGTGAGCCGCCGGGCCAGCGCCAGCCCGGACCACACGTCGCGGCTGAGCACCCGGTGGAAGGTGGCGAAATCGGCCCGTCCGGCCAGGCCGAGCGCGCGTAGCGCGCCGGCCACGGTGCGCGGGCCAAGCGCCAGCAGGGCGCCGACCGCCAGCGCGGCGGCCTGGGGCCGGCAGGTCGGCGAGAACACAGCGAGCGCCGGGGCGAGCCAGCGGCAGAACGCCTCGGGCAGCGGCGGGTCAGGGCGGTCCATGGTCCCCTCCGGGCGGTTGGAGTGTTGGACCCAACAGTCCCGCCCCGCGGAGATCGCCATGGCCGCCAAGACCGACCCCGTGCTCCAGCGCATCCACGCCCACCCCTGGCCGCAAGGTGGCGTCCGCGCCCGGCGCGCCGGTCACGGCTACTCGCTGGTCAGCACCCGCACCGGCGCGCCGGTCGCCCGCCTGTGCCCGACCGGCGAGGACGACGAGGTCGAGGTCCTCTGGTGGCGACGCGACGCCTGGGGACCCGCCGGTCCCTTCGGCGCCATCATGCCCCTTGATGACGCCCTCGACTTCATCGCCGAGGAACCCTTCTTCTGGATCAGGGCCTGATCAAAGTCCCATTTAGGATGGCCAAAGTCGAGGTCATCCTTGGTCATTCCGGCGTCATCCGCCCCGGCGGGAGCGGCGGCCGGCCCGGCGGCTGGAACCGCGGCGGGGAAGGTGCGCAGGAAGTCCAACTCCTCCTGCGGGTCGGCGGCGAGGCTTTCGAGATCGGCGTCGGGGTGGGCGGCGCCGTCGAGGCAGCCGTGATAGTGGTGGGCGATACGCTTGTCCTGGATCACGCCGCACAGCCTGAGGCGCAGTTCGACGGCGCGGAGCGCCAGGGCCGGGCGTTTGGATTCCAGCGCCATGTCGATGATGGCCGCGATCTGGCCTTCCGCCTCGTCGAGCCGGGACTGGTGCAGCTTGCAGCGCGATGCCCGGATGGCGTCGATGCGCAGGCGGATTTCCGGCTGGCGCATCAGGAAGGCGCCGCGCTGCTTCGCGCCGTTGGGCGAGTAACCGGCACGCCGCGCCGCCTCCGCCCCGCCGACGCCGGCGATGGACATGGCCTGGCAGAACTCCTCCTGACGCGGCGTGAGGCGGGACATGGAGGGGGACGGGGAGGCCGCTGCGGTCATCGGGGTGCGCCTTCGATTGCATAGGATCGATAACGGCTTTTTATCCTATGATCGGAAATTTTTCAAGCGCCCTGGTGGTGAGGCGGGTGCGGCGCCGATGGGTGGCAGTCGTCGCATGCCGGCCTCGGGCGCCGGCTCACGCCGAAAGCGTGGCGGAGCGCCGGTGCAGGGTGTCGGCGTTCGCCCTGACGGGCGAAGGCCGACCTAATGTTGAACGCCGGCTCCGGGGCGGAGGAGGTCGGGGAAAGCGTCTTCCGGTGCGCGGGCGTCCATCAGGCGGTCCATGTAGGCGTCGTGTTGATCCGGCGTCGCGGTATCGATCAACCGTTCCACATCCGCCGGCAGGACACCGAAGCGTCGGGTGAACTGGCGCTTGAGCAGGGCGGCCCTGCCCTTGGCCTCGCCCCTGACCTCGCCCTGGGCAATGCCTTTGGCCTCGCCCTCGGCGATGCCTTCGGCCTTGCCCTTGGCGATGAGTTCCTCTTCCCACTTCTTGATGCGTTCCGCCAGCATGCCCTGAACCTCCTCGATATCCATCGGCACCATCGTGGCCTGTGAGCCGCCGACCAGACCCGCGACCGCGTGCGCCACCAGATCGCCGAACGCCAGCCGCAGCGTCGCGTGGCCCGGATGGTCCTTGAACCAGGCCACCGCCTGGGCGACCAAGCCGGGCAGGTCCTCCGGCCGGTCGCAGATCTCGATCCGGAACAGCAGCGCCACCAGGCTGTCGTGCCGGGCGAGGTCCTCGGCGCGCAGCCGCTTCTCGTCGATCAGATGATAGCGGACCTGCGGCTGCCAAGGCCAGAGCGGCGAGTCCTCCGGCAGGGCCACGAGGTCGGTCGTGGCGGCGGGGCTGTTCCAGCGGGCCTCGCCGGCATAGAGCACGATCGGCAGCAGCGGCGGCAGCCGGCCGCCCGGCGCCAGGGCGCGCCCGTCGATGATCTGCTGCCAGAGCAGGCCGGAATAGACCTGCACCCGCACCGGCATGAACCGCTCCGGGGTCGCCTGGAACTCCAGCAGCAGGTAGATGTGGACCATCTCTCCCGCCAGGGTCGGCACGCGCCAGATCACGTCGCCCTCGCGCCGGTCGCCCCAGGCGGCGTGGAACTTGGCGTTGACCCGTTCCAGCCGGGTGAAGTCCAGCAGGGCGGCGATCCCGGCGGGCAGGAAGCCGCGCACGAGCTGCTCGATCATCACCGGGTCGGAGAACAGGCGGTGGTACAGGGAGTCGGAGGCTTGCATGGTCGCGGGCGCCGGTCGAGGGGTGTCGCGCGAACAACAGCATACTTTCGCAACCATCGGCAAGGGTCGGACGGCCGCCGCGACCTTCTGACCCGGCCGGGGTTTCGGACGGCATTCTCCTCCGGGTACGGTTCGCGCCCGAACCTTTCCGTCACGAGGCGTTCCAGGCGTTCGGCGGCCCTGCCGGTGCCCTCGGGGTGCATTCACGTGTCTTGGGTGCCGCCGGCCTTCGACAAGGTGTATGGTCGTCGCCGACCATGACAGCAGCCACCGGACCAGCTTTCGCCGAACAGTTCCAGCGCGCGGAAACGCCGTTGCGCCGGCTGCCGTCCCTGCTCGACGGGCGGGAGGGCGGCGTCGGCCGGACGGAGGTCGGGTCGGTCGCGGTCGTCTCGGCCACGCTGCCCCAGCGGCTCCGGGCCGTGCCGGTGCTCAAGCACTGCCTGGTGGCGGTGATCGACGGCGTCAAGCACATCAGGGATGACGGGGAGGGCGGGACCGCCGTCGCCCCGGCCGGTTGGTTCGTGGCCCTGCGGGCGGGGGAGAGACCCAACATCGCCAACCTGCCCGATCCCGGGACCGGCCTCTACCGCGCCGTCGCCCTGGTCTTCGACCGGGAGACGCTGGCCGTGCCGGCGCCGCCGCGCCTGGCGGGGCGCCGGCCCCCGCCGGGCCATGCGGTGCTGCCGGACGATCCGGCGCTCGCCGAGTCGTTCATCCACGCCGTCGCCGGCCTGGCGTCGCCGGCCCTGTCGGAAGACCTTGCCCGGCACCGGCTTGCGGAAGTGCTGCTGGCCCTGGCCGAGCGGGGCGTCGGCTGGTCGCCGGCCGATGCCGAGGGACCGATCCAGAAGGTGCGGCTGATGATCTCGGCCCGTCCGCAGTTCCCCTGGTCGGCGGCGGAAGCGGCGCGGCTGCTGGGGATCTCGGAGGCCACCCTGCGGCGGCGGCTGGCGGCGGAGGGTACCTGCTTCCGCGAGATCCTGGCGGAAAGCAGGCTGTCCCACGGGCTGGGGCTTCTTCAGACCACGCGGGCCGGCATCGCCGACGTGGCCCTCGCCTGCGGGTATGATTCGCCGTCCCGGTTCTCCAGCCGGTTCCGGGAACGGTTCGGCATGCCGCCGTCCGAAGTACGGGGCCGGGAAGGGTGAGCGAAGCGGGACAGGCTGTGAGCGGCAGCGGCGCGAAAGCCGGGGGCGGATCGGGGTAGCTTTCCGGCCATCCATCCATATGGGAGATAAAGCGCATGAAAGCCGCATTGCTGCCGCTGGCTCTCGCCGGCGCCTTGCTGGCCGGTCCCGCCCTCGCCGCGGAAGAGTTCCGCCTGTCCAGCCCCGACGTGGCGGAGGGCAAGACCCTCGCCGCCGCCCAGGTGCTGAACGGGTTCGGCTGCACCGGGGGCAACGTCTCGCCGGCGCTGTCGTGGACGGGAGCGCCCGCCGACACCCGCAGCTTCGCCGTGACCGTCTACGACCCCGACGCGCCGACCGGGAGCGGCTGGTGGCACTGGGTCGTGTTCAACCTGCCGCCGTCGGTGACGAGCCTGCCGGCCGGGGCCGGCGACTCCGCCAAGCGCCTGCTGCCGACGGGCGCCGTCGAGGGGCGCACCGATTTCGGCGGACCGGGCTTCGGCGGCGCGTGCCCGCCGGCGGGCGACAAGCCGCACCGCTACGTCTTCTCGGTCCACGCCCTGAAGGTGGACAGCCTGCCGCTCGACAGCCAGGCGTCGGGCGCGATGGTGGGTTTCTTCGTGAACGCCAACACGATCGCGAAGGCGTCGGTGACGGCGCTCTACGGGCGCTGACGCCGGCGGATGCCGTGAAGTCGTCCTACCGTCTGGACACGGATGGGGGGCTTCACGGCCTGTCTCGATTCCGTGCCATGCTTCGTCCGGCACGGTACTTGCCGGTCAACCATTGAGAACATTCCTGGCGACCGTTTTCTCCTTCGGTTCGTCATCCGCGGGCTTGACCCGCGGATCTCAAGGCACGGAGGCTTCGATGCTTCCCGCGAACGATGGCCGGATCAAGTCCGGCCATGACGAAAACGAAGTATTACTGCCTGTGATTAACCCTTTGGCAGGATAGGCAATCACCCTGCCGGACAGCCGTGGATCAAGTCCGGACATAACGAACAAAGGCTTAGCACTCTACCGGGAAGGCCCTGCCTGGTTGATGATTGAATTTCAGCCCGCCGCCGTGGCGATCAGGCCGTGCCGGCGGGCGAAGGCGAAGAGGCCGCCGGCTTCCAGGATGCCTTGGACCTCGCCCAGGGGCAGCAGGGCATGGCGGGTGCCGCGGGTCAGGTTCTCCACCTCGAGCTTCTCCAGGTCGATCGCCAGGCGGTCACCGGTCCTGGTCGCCTTGTTCAGCGCCTCCTCCGTCTCCAACGGGCTGAACCGGGCGCCGGCGACGACGTTGCGGTAGAAGATGCGGGCGTAGCTGTTGGCGATCACCGCCTCGACACCGGCGATCTCCAGGCAGGCCGGGGCGTGCTCGCGGCTCGACCCGCTACCGAAATTGTCGCCCGCGACGATGATCGTGTAGGGGCTCCGCCAGCCTTCCGGAACGAACGGGCCGTCGCACTGGTGGTCGGGAACGCCCGACAGGGCGAAGCGGCCGTACTGCTTGCGCTCCTCCGGGTCGGACAGGGAATAGACAAGGTGGTGGGCGGGGATGATCTGGTCGGTGTCGATGTCGTCACCGAGCACGTAGGCCAGCCCTTCGATGCGGGTCTTCATGCCGTCTGCTCCGCGCGCAGGTAGTTGATCAGGCCGCCGGCCTCCAGGATCCTGCCGGGCAGGCCGGCGAGGGGCTCGAAGCGGTAGGTCCTGCCGGCGTCCAGGTCCTCCAGCACGCCCTCCGCGAGGTCGAGCCGCAGCCGGCTGCCGTCGGCAATCTGCTCCGCTTCCGGAAGCACGATCACCGGCAGCGCGTTGTTGATCGCGTTGCGGGCGAAGATGCGGGCGTAGCCCAGCGCCACGATCGCGCCGACCCCCAGCGTCTTCAGGACGATGGGCGCCTGCTCGCGGCTGGAGCCGCAGCCGAAGTTGCGCCCGGCGACGACGATGTCGCCCGGACGGCATTCCTTGGCGAAGTCGCCGCGCTGGGTCTCCAGGCAGTGGGTCGCCATCTGGGCCAGCGATCCCAGCACCAGGTACTGGGACGGGATGATCTGGTCGGTGTCGATGTCGTGGCCGAGCTTCCAGCTCCGGCCGGCGATGGGGTCCGCAATGGTCTTGTCGGTCATCGGAGGAATTCCCTGGGATCGGTGATCTTGCCGGCGATGGCGGAGGCGGCGACGGTGGCGGGGCTGGACAGGTAGATGTTGCTGTCGGCGCTGCCGGCCCGGCCCTTGAAGTTGCGGTTTCCGCTGGAGATCATGGTCTGGCCGGCCGCCAGCACGCCCTGGCAGGCGCCCCAGCAGGCCGAGCAGCCGGGATGGTTGACGATCGCGCCGGCGCTCATGAAGGTGTCCAGCAGCCCTTCGCGCATGCCCTGGAGATAGACCGAGCGCGACGCCGGCGTGACCATGAAGCGGACGCCCTTGGCGACCTTGCGTCCGTCCATGACCTTGGCCGCCTCCCGCAGGTCCTCGATCCGGGCGTTGGTGCAGGCGCCGAGGAACGCCTGGTCGATCGCGACTCCGGCGGTCTCGCCGACATCGACGACATTGTCGACCGAGTGGGGGCGGGCCACCTGGGGCGTCAGGGAGCCGAGGTCGATCCGGTAGGTCTGCTCGTAAACGGCGTCCGGGTCGGAGAACAGGGTCGGGTCCGGCTCGGGTGCGGAGCCGCGAACCGCGCGGATATAGTCGTAGGTCGCGGCGTCCGGGGCGATCATGCTGGACTTGGCGCCGGTCTCGGTCGTCATGTTGCACAGCGTGAAGCGCTGCGGCACGGCGATGCCGTCCAGGCCTGGGCCGGTGAACTCCACCGCCTTGTAGGTCAGGCCGCTGACCGTCGTCCGCTTGACCAAGTTGAGGATCACGTCCTTGCTGTAGACCCCGGCGCCGAGGCTGCCGGTCAGCTCGACCTTGACCGAGTGGGGCACCTGGAGCCAGGTCTCGCCCCGGACCATCACGGCGACCACGTCGGTCGAGCCCATCCCGCAGGAGACCGCGCCGATCACGCCGTAGGAATTGGTGTGGCTGTCGGCGCCGACCACCAGCATGCCGGGCTCGACATGCTTCTCGACCATGACCTGGTGGCAGATGCCCTCGGTCTCGTAGAAATATGTCAGGCCGTAGCGCTCGGCGAACCGGCGGGACAGGTCGTGGACCTCGGCGGTCTGGGGCGAGTCGGCCGGCACCTGGTGGTCCATGATCAGGATCACCCGGTCGGGGTCGAACACCCGGGTCGCCTTGACCTTGTTCTCGAAGATGTCGACGTTGAGCCGCATGGTCGCGTCGTTGGCCATGCACAGGTCGACCTTGGCCGAGACGATCTGCCCCGGCTTGACATGGTCCAGCCCGGCGTGCCGCGCGATGATCTTCTCGGTGAGCGTCATGCCCATTGTGGAATCCTCCCGGTTCTTCAGTGCTTCAGGAATTCGCGCGGGTCGGTGATGCGGCCGGTCACGGCGCTGGCGGCGACCGTCAGCGGGCTGGCCAGGAAGACCTCGGCGCTGCGCGCGCCCATGCGGCCGGGGAAATTGCGGTTGGTGGTGGAGAGCACCTTCTGCGTGTCAAGCGCCCGGCCGAAGGTGTCGAGCGGTCCGCCGAGGCAGGCGCCGCAGGACGGCGGGCCGACCCGGCAGCCGGCCTCGGCGAAGATGTCGAGCAGCGGCCTTCCGTCCACCGCCTCGGTCGCCAGCGCGCGCTCGACGTCGGTCGTGGCTGGCACCACGAAGGTGTCGATCGCGACCTTGCGTCCCGCCAGGATGCGGGCGGCTGCGGTGAAATCCTCGATCTTGCCGCCGGTGCAGGAGCCGATGTAGCAGCGGTCGAGCGCGACGTCGCCGAGGTTGCGCGCCTCCTCGTAATTGTCCGGGCTGTGGGGCTTGGCGACGCCGGGGGCGAGGTCGGCGCTGACGTAGCGGCGGCGGCTGTGATAGTCGGCGTCGGGATCGGGCTCCAGGAACTCGCCCACGGCCTTGCCGCGCCCGCGCATATAGGCCTCGGTCACGGAATCGGCGGCGACGATGCCGTTCTTGCCGCCGGCCTCGATCACCATGTTGCAGAGCGTCATCCGCTCCTCCATGGAGAGCGAGGCGATGCCGTCGCCGCCGAACTCCATCGCGCGGTAGGCGGCGCCGTCGCAGCCGATGTCGCCGATGATCCGCAGGATCAGGTCCTTGGCCATCAGGTAGGGCGGCAGCGAGCCGTCGAAGTCGAACCGCATGGTCTCCGGCACCTTCAGCCACTGCCGGCCGGTGCCCAGCACGAAGGCGCCGTCGGTGTTGCCGATGCCGGTCGCGAACATGCCGAAGGCGCCGGCGGTGCAGGTGTGCGAGTCCGTGCCGAACAGGATGCCGCCGGGCCGGTTGAAGCCCTCCGACGCCAGGGTGACGTGGCAGACGCCCTTGTAGTCCGGGGTGCCCGGCTTGAAGAAGTGGGTGATGCCGTGCTTCTCGACGAAGCCGGCCAGCACGTCGATGTTGCGGCGCGCCAGCGGGTCTTCCGTGAAGATGTAGTGGTCGGGGATGACGACGACCTTGTCGCGGTCCCAGGCGGCCGCGTCGGCGCCGAACTCGCGCTCGAAGATCCGGAAGACCTCGGGTCCGAACACGTCATGGGTCATGAACAGGTCGGCCTGCACCCATATCGTCTCCCCCGGCCGCACCGACGCGCGGCCCGCGCCGCGCGCGAGGATCTTCTCCGTCAAAGTCTGTCCCATCGATCACCTCTTCTGCGGGTCCGGTCCCTCGGCCGGGGTGCTGCGCGCCGGCCTCTCCCGGCTCGGCCGTTCGGGATAGGCTCTATCGCATATAAATCGAATGAATCGCAAATTATTCCCGCAGTGGGCAAGTGCGGCGGTTGCGCACAATCTGGTGAGCGAACGGTCTGCGACAGAATCGCCTTTTCAGGAGGCACCGGATTATCTTCGATAGATATCGATCGGATCTGATGAGCTTGCGGTTGTTCCGGCGGCTTGCCCGCGACGGCCGGGACCGGGGGCGGCCATTATGTCGGTTTCGACATTTTCCTTGGAGTTTCAGCGAGTCGCAGCCCAGAAATATCCATACGGGTGTATTATCTGTAACTTTTTCTTGTTTTTAGGATACCAGCCCACCCACCTGCAACTGCAATAAAACTCTCTAAAATTTAGCTCTCTTTCTAGTTTGACTCATTCCTAAGATAAGTATAGAAACTTTCTCATCGGCCGAACGTAGTACGACGTTCGATAGAGTTTTTCCCGGCCGGATGCCTTCCGCATACCGGGCCCTGTACCGAAGGAGACATTGGCGAATGAGTTCCGACATCCTGACCAAGAAGAGCATCGGCACGGCGATGGCCGGGCGGATGATCGCGGCGGCGGAGGCCAAGGCAGTCGAGCTGGGCATTCCCATGGCGATCAGCATCGCCGACGAGAGCGGCGTGCAGAAGGCCTTCGTCCGCATGGACGGCGCGCCGCTGCTCGCGATCCAGGTCGCCGTCAACAAGGCCAAGACCGCCGCCGGCTTCGGCATCCCGACCCATGTCTGGCACGATTTCATCAAAGACGACGCGCCGCTGGCCCTGGGCGCCCCGCACATCGACGGCCTGGTCGTCTTCGGCGGCGGCTATCCGATCAAGGCCGGGGACGCCGTCATCGGAGCCATCGGCGTCAGCGGCGGCCACTACAGCGACGACATGAAGGTCGCCGAGGCGGCCCTGGCGGCCGTTTCCTGACCGCAATCCCCTGAACGGCGCCTCCTGACCGGCTCCCGCCGGCTGGCCGCCGATCCCGTCCAAGCGAAACAACACCGGCCTGTTTCCAAGGCCCTCCGCGGAGGGCGACGCTCCCGCTCGCCCTGAATTCCTTCCCCCGGCCCGGCATCAAGACCGGCCCGGACCATTTTGAAAGGTGTCTCCGATGTCGCTCACCAAGGAAGCTCTCGACCAGGACGTCATGAAGCAGGAGCTGAAGCAGTTCCTGGTGGACCAGCTGTTCGTGGACATGCCCGTCGATACCATCCGGACCGACATGGGGCTGGCCAGCGAGATCGGCGTCGACAGCCTGGGCTTCACCGA
Source organism: Skermanella mucosa (assembly GCF_016765655.2). Lineage (NCBI taxonomy): Bacteria > Pseudomonadati > Pseudomonadota > Alphaproteobacteria > Rhodospirillales > Azospirillaceae > Skermanella > Skermanella mucosa. Next base: position 236,241 of record NZ_CP086108.1, on the reverse strand, counting down.
GCTGATGGCCCACCTGGAGGACAAGTACGGCGTCAGCATCAGCCAGGACGAATTCGTCCCGGAGAATTTCCGCAGCCTCGACACCGTCGTCGCCCTGGTCCTGTCCAAGCTGGGCTGACCACCATGACCGGCTCGGAAATCATCGCGGAGGCAGCCCCTCCGGCACGGGTCCGTCTGGCGGTAGCGGACGTGCTCTACAGCCACCGGGTGTGCCCGGCCGAGGTGGACGGCTTCAACGTCGTCCATTTCTCGAACTACCTGCGCTGGGTGAGCGCCGCCCTGATGGAGCTGTTCGAGAAGGCCGGCCTGGGGCCGGGCCGCTTCTGCGACGGCACCGTCGAGATCCGGGTCGGCCGCGCCCAGATGGCCTACGTCTCGTCGGCCCGGCTGGGCGACCCGATCGAGGCGTCGATCCGGTCGGTGGAGTTCGACCGGTCCAGCATGATCCTGGGCTGCGCCGTGCAGGCCAACGGTCGCGTCCTGTCGCGCGGGCGGCTGACCATCGCCTTCGTCCTGTCGGCCACCGGCGCCCTGACGCCTGTTCCGGACGAGGTGCGCGCGGCGCTGGCGCGGGGGAGGGCGGCATGACCTGCCAACCCGTCGTCACCGGCGCCGGCCTGGTCACCTGCCTCGGCAGGGACCAGGACGCGGTCTGGTCGCGGCTGATGGCCGGGGAATCCGGCGTGGCCCCGATCGAGGCGTTCGATACCGCCCAGTGCCTGAACGGCTCCGGCGGCGAGATCAAGGACGGGCTGCCGTCCGACGGCGGCGCCCGCATGGCGGCGCTGCTGGAGGGCGCCCTGCGCGCGGCCCTGGCCGACGCCGACCTGGCGATCGGCGACCTGGCGGGCCGCCGGGCGGCCCTGGTCGTCGGATCGAGCTTCGGCAACATCTTCCAGACCGAGAACGGCCCGGTCGAGCTGGACCACTATATAAGGCCGCTGCTCGGCGGGCTGGGGCTGGACCTTCCGGTGATCAGCGTGTCGTCGGCCTGCTCGTCCGGCAGCGACGCCATCGCGACCGGCGCCGACCTGATCGATTTCGCCGGTTTCGACGTCGTGCTGTGCGGCGGGGTCGACGTGCTGGACATCTACAAGATGGTCGGCCATTCCGCGCTCGGCACGCTGTCGCCGCCCCGCTGCACGCCGTTCTCGGCGGACGGCGACGGCACCGCCCTGGGCGAGGGCGCCGCCCTGCTGGTGCTGGAGGCGCCGGCCGACGCGGCGCGCCGCGGCGCCCGCGTGCGCTCGGTCCTGACCGGCCGCGCCTCGACCACCGACACCAATACCCTGACCTCGCCCGACCTGACCGGCGCGGGGGCCATGCGGGCGATCGACAACGCCCTGGCCCAGGACGGCGGTACGGCCGCCGACATCGCCTATGTCAACGCCCATGGTTCCGGCACCCCGGTGAACGACGCCATGGAGGCGCAGGTCTATGCCGGGATGTTCGGGAAGCACCGGCCGGCGATCTCCTCCACCAAGGCGGCGTTCGGCCACACGCTGGGCGCCACCGGCGCGATCGAGGCGGGCATCGCGATCCTGGCTCTGGAACGCGGCGAGGCGCCGCCGACCTCCGGCCTCGCCGCCGTCCACGAGGACTGGCGCCGCGCCGCCGTCGTGCTGCCGGGCGACCGGGCGCCGCTGCCGCCCGGCCGGGCGGCCCTGAGCGTCACCTACGGGTTCGGCGGAGCCAACGTGGCGCTGCTGTTCCGCCGGCCGGAGGCGTCGCCGTCATGACCCGCCCCGTCCCGCGCAAGACCATCGCCGTCACCGGGGCGAGCGGCTTCGTCGGAAGCGCGCTGGTCTCCTCCTTCCTGCTGGGCGACGAGCCGCTCCGCATCCTGTCGCTGGCCCACGACGATCCCGACGGCAGCCGGGTCCGCCAGGCGGTTTCCAAAGCGCTGGCCGGCTTCAACGGCTCCCCCCGCCTTGTCGAGGCGATCGAGCCGGTCGCGATCGACTTGACGCGGGCCGAGGCCGCCTCGGAGATCCTCGCCGGCGTCGAGGCCGACGAGCTGTGGCATGTCGCGGCCCACATGAGCTACGACCCGCTGCGGATCGCGGAGGCCTTCGCCTTCAACGCGGTCGGCACGACGCGGCTGATGCGCGCGACGGGCCGGATCGGACGCTTCTATTTCGTCTCGACCACCGGCGTCGCCGGCCCGGGCGACCGCGATTCCGCGGGCTGCCTGGTCCCGGAACGGCCGCTGGAGGATTTCGAGGCGATCAATCCCTACACCGTGTCGAAGACCATGGCGGAATACATGCTGTGGCACGTCTCCTCCGAGACGGGGATCCCGCTGACCGTGCTGCGGCTCGGCTCGGTGATCGGGCACAGCGTCACCGGCTGGGTCAACGACACCCGCTACGGCTATTACTCCTATCTCCAGGCGTTCAAGCGGTTCCTCGGCCGCGAGCCGGTGTTCCACGTGGACATTGATCCGGAACGCACCTTCCCGGTGATCCATATCGACCACATGGGCGACCTGTGCGCCAGGCTCCGCCGCCGCGCGGCACCCGGGGACCGCGAGGTCTTCCACATCTGCGATACCGGCCTGATGACCGTGGCCGAGCATTTCCGGACCTTCGAGGAGGTCACCGGCGGACGCATGCGCATCGCCTACGGACCGGGCGAGAAAAGCTTCAACCAGGTCTTCAACAAGGTGAACGCCGACAACAACCGCTTCATGGGCACCCGGCACAGCTTCGACATGCGCCGGCTGGCGGAGGCGGTCGGCGATCTCCCGAAGCTCGAAAGGAGCGGCCTGGAGGCCGTGATCACCGCCTATGTCAAATCCTGACATTCCCCTGGCCGACACCGCGCCGGGCGTCGTTCCGCGCGACTGGCCGATCGACCGGGTGGTCGAGCGCGAGCCGGGCCGGAAATGCGTCGCGCAGAAGTACCTGTCGTTCAGCGACCCGATCTTCACCGAGCATTTCCCCGGCATGCCGATTTATCCCGGATCGATGGTGCTGAACAGCGTGTTCGCGACCGGCCGGGCGATGATGGAGGGCGGCCCCGCGGCCTGGCGGGTGGCGGGCGTCAAGCGCGCCAGCTTCCGCCGGCCCAGCCTGCCCGGCCGGATCCTGACGATCACGGCGACCATCGCGCCGGACGGCGTTCCCGCCGGCGCGCCGGCGGAGGTCCGCTACACCGTCGGCGATGGCGAGGGCACGCCGCTCGGCAACGGCTCGATCCTGCTGGCGCAGGTGGCGCCATGACCGCGCAGGCCGTCAACCCCGAGAGCATGCCGGCGCGGCTCGCGATCGTGACCGGCGGCAGCCGCGGCATCGGGCGGGTGCTCGTCAAGTCGCTGGTCGAGGCCGGCTACGACGTGCGCTTCACCTTCCGGACCAGCGAGGCGGAGGCCCGCTCCCTGGAGGAGGAACTGCCGGGCCGCTGCCGGGGCTCCGGCGTAGACGGCACCGACGCCTCCGCCGTCTCGGCCTTCGTCGGCTCGGTCCAGGCGGAGGGGCCGGTGTCGCTGCTGGTCAACAATGCCGGCATCACGCGGGACAACCTGGTGGACCGCGTCGGCGCCGACGAGGTCAGCTCGGTGATCGACAACAACCTGTGCGCCACCGTGCATTTCTGCCGGGCGGTGCTGCCGCAGATGCGGCGCGTCCGCTACGGCGACATCGTCAACATATCCTCGCTGGCCAGCGGCAACGTCCGTCCGGGCAACGCGATGTACGGCGCCTCCAAGGCCGCGGTCGAGCGCTTCGGCCAGTCGCTGGCGGTGGAATGCGCCCGCTCGAACATCGCGGTCAACACCGTGGCGCCGGGCTTCGTGGAGACCGAGCTGACCGCCGGGTTCCTGGACGGGCCGGCGCGCCGCGACCTGCTGTCGCGCATCCCGCTGCGCCGGCTGACCACGGCCGCGGAGGTCGCGGACGCCGTTCTGATGCTGGCCGCGCGGCGCCCGCTGCTGATCGGCGTCACCCTGCCGGTCGGCGGCGGCGCGCACATCGTCTGCTGAGGCAAACCATCCGGGACGGAATTCAAGATACGGGCTTGATACAGGAAAGAACGAGAAAATGACTGGAATGATGGCCGGCAAGGCCGGGCTGATCGTCGGGGTCGCGAACCAGCGGTCGATCGCCTGGGGCATCGCTCAGACCTTGCGGAACCAGGGGGCCACGATCGGCCTCACCTATGCGAACGCCCAGATCGAGAAGCAGCTGAGGGGACTGGCGCCGCGCCTGGGCGTCGAGTTCCTGGCGCCGTGCGACGTGCGCGACGACGGCCAGGTCAAGGCCGCCTGCGACGCCTTCGCCGAGCGCCATGGCGGGATCGACTTCATCGTCCACGCCGTGGCCTTCGCCCCCGGCGACGAGCTGGCCAACGGTTTCATCAACACCAGCCGGGCCGCCTTCGAGCTGACCATGGACGTCAGCGCCTATTCGCTGGTCTCGCTGTGCCGCCACGCCCGGCCACACTTCAAGCCGGGCGCCAGCGTGCTGTCGCTGTCCTACCTGGGGTCGGAGCGGGTCTGCGTCGGCTACAACCTGATGGGCGTCGCCAAGGCCGCGCTGGAATCGGCCGCCCGCTACCTGGCCGCCGACCTGGGCGCCGACGGCATCCGGGTCAACGTGATCTCGGCCGGACCGGTGCGCACCCTGGCCGCGCTGGGATTGCCCAACTTCCGCGAGATGCTGGAGAAGCGGGCCAGCCAGTCGCCGCTGCCCTACAACGTCTCGCTGGAGGACATCGGCAATTCGGCCCTGTTCCTGCTGAGCGACATGTCGCGCTCGACCACCGGGTCGGTCGTGTGGGTCGATGCCGGCTACAACATCATGGGCTCCTGGAGCGAGGCCGACGCCCGGGCGGGTGCGGCATGACGCGCTTCCTGGACCTGTGCGGCGAGCAGCGGGCGGAGGACGGCGTGTTCACCGCGCCGTTCCGGCCGGAGAGCTACGCCGTCCTGCACGATCCCGGCTTCGCCGGCCCCGGCATCGCGCCGTACCTGGTGGTCGAGGCCATGGCCCAGCACGCCTGCCGCGCCAGCTCGGCCGTCCTGTTCGACGGCCGGCGCACGGTCCCGGCCCAGATCTCCGACCTCGGCCTGGCGCCGGTCCCGGAGGGGCGCCGGTATCGGCTGGTCGCCACGGTCGGCGGCCGGGGGCAGTTCGGTTCCGTCCGGTGCGAGCTGGTCGATCCCGACGGCGCCGTGGTGGCGTCCGGGCATTTCACCACCTCGGCCATCGAGCAGCGGGCAGGCACCCCGGAAAAGGCGGAGGAGGCGGCATGATCGCGACCCTCGGAGTGGCGGGAGCCCTGACCGGAACGCTGCACGGGTTCGGCCCGGACGGGCTGGCCGCCATGGCGGCGGGCGGAGCCCTGGACCGGTCGGTCCTGCGCCCGCCCGCGCTGAAGGGGAAGGTACTGGAGATCGATCCGGCGACCGCCCTGTCCGCCGCGGCCTGCGCCCGGCTGCGGCCCTGCCTGGACGGCGTTTCCAACCTGCGGATCGGCATCGTGATCGCGAGCCGGATCGGCAACTACCAGATCCTCAACAGCTTCTCGGGCAAGGTCCGCCGCGGCAGCCGCTCGCCGGTGCAGTTCTCCGGCTCCGGCTACAATGTCTGCGCCGGCGTCGCCGCGATGGCTGCCGGCGTCAACGGCCCCTCCCTGGCCCTGGCGGGGAGATCGGCCAACCTGGGCGACGCCCTGGGGATCGCCGCCTTCGACATGATGCGGGGAGACGCCGACGCCATGATCATCGGCGCCGTCGCGGTCGAGGAAAGCGGCAAGGGTGGGGCAGGCGCCTTCCTGGCGGTGACCGCCCGGCCGATGGCGGGACGCCCGGCGCTCCGCCTCGGCGCCGCCCTGGAGAGCGAGCCGGCGCCGCTCCCGCTGCCGGGCTCCGCCGCCGCGCTGCTGCTGGCCCGGCTTCCGGAGCTGGCGCTTCCCTTCGCCCTGGCATCGGCGCTGGAGGACGGCGCGTCCCCGCGCCCGGCGCGGTTCGATTTTCCCGACGCCGCCGCGGTCCGGCGCGTCGACCTGACACAGGCATGACGGAGTGTTTGACTATGCTTGAAGATCTGCTGGAGAGGACGGCGCCGGAACGATCCGCGCCATCGGTCGAGGACTGGTTCCGGTGGGCCCGGACCAGCGACAGCGTCGTGGTGGACCGGACCCGCTCGCCGTTCACGATCCACCGCCTGTCCGACCTGGTCGCCCAGGCGGACCTGGACGCCGAGAAGTGGCTGGCCCTCGGCGTTTCCGAAGGGACGCCGGTCATGCTGTCCTGCGGCACCAACCTGGTCTTCCTCCGCCACCTGCTGGCCCTGCTGCGGATCGGCGCGGTGCCGGTGCCGACCTCCAACCTGCTGCCCACCGCCAGCTACAACGCGGTGCGCGAGCTGGTGAAGCCCGGCGCGGTCGTGGCGCCGGCGGCGCGGACGCGGCACTTCTCCGAGATGGAGCAGGCCGAGCATCCGTTCGGCGACGACACGGCGCTGCTGTTCGACCGCCGTTATCTCGGTCCCCGGCCGGAGCTGGCGGGCTGCCTGATCATCCTGTCCTCCGGCTCGACCGGCGTGCCGAAGGCGGTGGTCCACCGCGCCGAGAGCGCCTTCCTGAACGCGCGGCTCCATGCGGAGTCGATCGAGTTCGAGCCGGGCGGGCGCATGCTGCTGGCGCTGCCGGCCTATTTCTCCTACGGCCTGGTCGCCGGGGTGATCGCGACGATGCAGTCGCACAAGGACATCATCCTGTCCGAGCAGCCGTTCTCGGCGGCCAACTGGTTCAAGGTCTGCGACGAGGAGCAGGTCAGCCTGTTCGCGACCACGCCGTTCCAGCTCCGCAAGCTGCTGGCGGTCGGGAAGCGCTTCCCGGAGTCCCTCAGGAAGCTGACCATCGGCGGCGACCGGGTGATGCCGGCCGACCTGGAGGCGCTGCGCCGGGTCTACGACGGCAAGATCTACCTGACCTACGGCCTGTCCGAAGCCGGCCCCCGGGTTTTCACCAACCTGCTGGGCGACGACCGCACCCTGTGGAACACGGCCGGCCGGCCGATGGAAGGGATCGAGGTCACGCTGCACGAACCCGAGCACCGCGACGGGCTGGAGATCGGCGAGCTGCTGGTGAAGACGCCGACCGCCATGCTGGGCTATCTCGGCGAGTCCGGCTTCGTGCGCGACGACTTCATCCGACCCGCCGGCGACGGCGCGGAGTGGCTGCGCACCCACGACGTCTTCATCCGCGACCCGGCCACCGGCACCTACCGGTACCTGGAGCGGCGGAAGAAGGTGATCGTGTCAGGCGGCGAGAAGCTGTCGGCGGGATATATCCGCGAGATCCTGCTGCAGCATCCCCTGATCGCCCAGGCGGTCGTGAGCCCGAAGCCGGACCGCGACCTGGGAGAGGTTCCGGTCGCCGACATACAGGTGGAGATCGGCGCCCTTGAGCCGACCCCTGCCGAATTGACGCAATGGTGCCGGCAACGCCTGCGCCTGATAGAAATTCCCCGCGATTTCCGCTTTACCGACGTCCTCAAGGTCGTCAACAAATAGGAACTGCTGCCATGCCGGCACCGATACTCCACCCCTGCGAGGAAAGTTTCGCCATCGCGGCGCGTTGCGTCGCCGAGGGCGGCGTCGTCATAGCGCCCAGCGACACCAACCTCGCGCTGACGCTCGATCCCTGGAACGACGACGCGATCCGCCGGGCGTTCGAGATCAAGCGCCGGCCGCCGACCCAGGCGCTGACCCTGTTCGTCCGCGAGCCCGGCGATTGGCGCAACTATGCCGACGTCGCCGACGCGGGGCCGGTGGACCGGGTGGTCGGGCGGTTCTGGCCCGGTCCGCTCAACATCGTGGTGCCGCGCAACGCCGCCGTGCCCGACACCATCGTGCGCGGCGGCCCGACGGTCGCGATCGGCTGCATCGCCAACCCGGTGCTGCGGGGCCTGCTGTCCTACCTGAAGCGGCCGGTCGCCATGACCTCGGCCAACCTGTCGGGGCAGGCGGACGGCGTGCTGGTCGACCTGGAACTGGCGCTCGCCCAGGTCGGCGACGCGGTGGACTATATCCTGGCGGGCGGAGCGGACGGCACGACGAAGTCGAGCACCATCGTCGACCTGTCCGGCCCGCCGCGCATCCTGCGCCAGGGCGACATCTCGGCCGAGGACCTGAGCGCGGTCCTGCCCGGCCTGCAAGCCGCCTGACCGGAAAGCCAGCCATGACGTCGGAGTCCCCCAAAGCCTCGCGCATCCTGCGCTTCGCCGCGATCCTGGCCGCCGTCGGCATGGCCGGAAGCGTCGCCTTCTACTGGTGGGTGCTGCGGCCGCCGCGCAGCATCCAGGCCTTCGTCAATACCGGCGTCACGGTCGTGCGGGCACCGATCGCCGGCCGCCTCGACCTGGACCCCGAGGTGCGCGTCGGCCGGTCGGTCGAGGCGTCGGACACGCTCGGGATGATCGAGAGCCACGTGGAGAACCCGCTGGTCTCCCAGCTCCTGGTCCAGGAGCGCCAGACCGAGGCGCTGGTCGCGACGCTGGAGCAGCAGCTCGCCGGGACGAAGCTCCGCATCGAGGCGCGGCAGCAGCTGGTCGCCCGCTTCGCCCGGGAGAACGAGGAGCAGAAGCGCCTCCAGGAGCGCTACTACCGCTCGCAGATCAACACGGTCCGCGAGGAGCTCCGCCGGGCCGTGGTCGGCGCCGAGGTCGCCGCGTCGGAGGTGCGCCGGACCGAGAAGCTGTACGAGCGCGGGGTGTCCAGCGGGGTGGCGCTGGAGCGGGTGGTCGGCACCGGCCGCGAGGCCAACGCCAACGTCAGCGCGCAGAAGGCGCGGCTGGCCCAGTTCGAGGCGGGGCTGGAGGCGTCGGCCGCCGGTCTCCAGCTCGACGGGCCGCGGACCCTGAGCGAGCCGGAAAGCCGGCTCCGCGACCTGCACACCGAACTGGTCGACCTGGAGCAGGCGGGAGCGGACACGGAGCGCCGGCTGGACGGCGCCCGCCGGGAGCTGGCCGTGGTGCGCGAGCAGCTCGCCAGCCAGCAGCGCACCCCGGTGCGATCCCAGAAACCCGGCGTCATCTGGTCGGTCGAGGCCCATTCCGGCGAGAACGTCGCCGCCAACGGCGGGATCGCCCAGCTGGTCGATTGCCGCGACGTCTGGGTCGAGGCCTTCTTCGACGAGGCCGACACCGCCCGGATGGGGATCGGCGAGCCGGTCACGGTGAAGCTGCTCTACGGCGACAGGACGTGGCAAGGCACCATCGAGACCCTGCGCGCCGGGGCCGGGCGGGTCACCGTCGGCCAGTACGTGGTCGATCCGCCGCCGGAGATCGCGCGGCGCCAGCTTCCCGTGCGGGTCATGACGGCGCGGGTCAGGGTGGACTGGGGAACCGACTTGGCGCCCGAGAAATTCTGCTTCGCCGGGAGCAGCGTCGAGGTCGTGCTGCGGTGAGCGGGGCCGGAACCATGCGGCGGGACATCCTCCTGTTCATCTCGTACCGGGTGGTCTCCCGGCTCTATTTCCAGCTTCCCGTGCTGTTCCTGCACCTGCACATGGTCCAGATGGGCCTGTACAACACGATCGCATTGCTGGTCGTCTACGGCCTGGTCACCACGGTCACGGCGACGCTCGGCAGCGCCCTGCTGCGCCACATGAGGCAGAAGGCCGTCGTGGCGCTGGGCGAGCTGATGAAGGGCGCCGGGCTGTTCCTGGTGATCGTCGGGACCAGCGTCGGCGGCACCGACTTCTGGATCGTGATGGCCGCCCAGGTGATCGGCGGAACCGGCTTCAGCCTCGCGATCTCGACCGATTCCAGCCTGCTGCGGACCGTCACCGCGACCGGCGGGAACGACCTGTTCATGCGGGTCCAGAGCCGCTCGCAGAGCCTGATGTTCATCGCCACCCTGGTGGCGGGCTGCATCGGCAGCATCCTCTACGATTACGAGGCGCACTGGCCGTTCTACGCGGCGCTCGCCACCAACCTGCTGTCGGCGGCGCTGATCTTCGCGATCCGGGAGGACAGGGCGGCACCGGCCGCCGCCGGCACGCCGCCCGTCCGGGTGAAGCTCCGGCCGGACCCGGACCAGTCGTTCTGGATGGATTTCTACTCGCTGTCCCGGGCCTTCACCATGGCTCCCTTCGTAGGCTTCCTGCCGTTCTTCTTCATCATGCTGGGAGTCGATCCGTTCCTGTTCGGCTCGGTCCTTGGGCTGTTCACGATGGCGGGGTTCATCGCGGCCCTGTACTGCAACGCCTTCCTGAAGCGCTTCGGGCTGAACGCGCTGATGGGCGTCACGATCGGCTGCATGCTCGGATCCATGTGGCTGTTCGGCTTCAGTGCCTGGTTCGCCGAGCGGGGGGTGGATTATTTCCTGGTCGGCCTGGTCGCCATCGGCCTGCTCGGCCTCGGTTCCGGCGGCGTGCGCCCGGTGACCATGGGCAACATCCGGATGGGGGCGCTCGGCCCCCAGGAACGCATCCTGCTGCTCTCCGCGATGGAGCGGAATTTCGGCGTCTGCAACGCGGTCCTGCTGGCGGCGGGCGGCTTCCTGCTGGTTGAATACGGCTTCGGGACCCTGATGATCGCGCTCAGCGCCGGTTACGTGGTGTTGATCGCGGGCCTGCTCATGAAAAATAGTTGGATAGCTAACAAAGAAATTGTGCGGGAAAGTGATTGAACCGGCGCCGACGGACTCTGGTAAATAGGTATACTCCCGCCGATAGCATCATTTGGCCGGAAGAGCGGATTCTGGCCGAAATTCATTTCCGAGCACGGCGTTACGGTGTCGTGGAACAAACTTTCTTGACATCAGCAATGAAACGACCTGATCTGTGAGAGGTTATTATTTGACGAGGCAGGCTCGACCTGCTTAGTCCAATGGATGGCTCGGGGCGGAAGGGGACCACGCAATGGAACTGAAAAGACACGCGATTCCTGCTTCCGTCGATCCGGATGCCTTGGGATGGGCAGATCGACGTTCCTGGTCCACCCGCCTCGACCGGATCCGTCCGGGATAAGGTGTCAAACCGGCGCAAGGGTTGGCGCTCAGCTTTTCTCACTTCCTTTTGGTCTAGATGAAACTTCCTCACCGCCTGCTTGCGGTCGTAGCACTGGCGCTGCTTCCGATCTCGGCGCTACAGATCTTCAACGCGCTGCAGCGCGAGAAGCAGCAGACAGAGCAGACCTACGCCGAGGCCCGGCGCCTGCTTCAACTGATCGAGGACGAGCAGCGGGCAACGGTGTCCGGGATCCATCGGCTCCTCGCGACGCTGCGGCAGACTCCCGCAGTCGCGCAAGGCGATGCCGGCACGTGCCAGCCCCTCATGGACCGGCTTCGGGCCGAGTATCCGTCCTATCTCGACATCTACGTGACGGACCGCCAGGGAACCGTCACCTGCGCCTCCGACCGGAAGGTGCTAGGTGTCGATCTCTCCCAACGGGTCCATGTCCGGACGGCGCTGGCGGGCGGGGGCTTCTTCGTCGGCAACCATATCGTGGCGCGCAAGATCGAGCGGAGCGCCCTGCCGTTCTCCCTGCCGTACCGGGCGTTCGACACCGGCGAGGTCTCGGGCGCGGTGATCGCGCTGCTCGATGCGGCTTGGCTGGAGTCGCACCTGGCGGGCAAACCGTTGCCGCCGACCGCGATCCTCACCGTGGCCGACCGGGAGGGCACCATCATCGCCCAGGCTCCCCATCGGTCGGAGGCCGTCGGCAGCAAACTTTCCCGGGAATCACTGGCCTTGCTGAACCGAAGCGGCCCCGGGGTGGAACGGGTGAAGGGGGCGGACGGCCTCGTCAGGCTGGTCGCCTTCTCTCCCGTCGATGATACGCTCGAAGGGGTGTTCATGTCGGTCGGAGTCGACGAGGAAGCGGCTCTCGGCGACATCCGGCGAGGCCGGGACGGCGCATTGGCCCTGCTGGCCGTGGTCGCCGCATGCACCGCCGCCGCCGTCTTCTGGATCGGGCGCCGGTATATCGAGGATCCTGCGGCCCTGCTGGCCGGAGCCGCCGATCGTTGGCGGTCCGGCGATCTCTCGGCGCGGGCCTCCGTCCCGGCGACCGCGGTGGAATTCGCCGAACTCGCCGACGACTTCAACGCCATGGCCGACTCCCTCGATGCCCGCGGCAGGGAGCTCCGGGCAAGCGAGGGGCAGCACCGCGCCGTGTTCGAGACTGCGGTGGACGCCATGGTGGTGATCGACGAGCAGGGAACCATCCACGGCTCCAACCCGGCCGCGGCCACGATCTTCGGCTATTCGGAAGCGGAGATGCTGGGCCGCAACGTCTCCATGCTGATGGCGGACGATCACCGTGCCGGGCATGACGGTTACCTGAAAAACTACCTGCGGACCGGCAGCCGGCGCATCATCGGCATCGGCCGCGAAGTCATGGGGCGGCGCAGCGACGGCACCCTGTTCCCGCTGGAACTGTCGATAGCCGAATGGCGCGGCCTCGACGGCGGGCGCTATTTCACCGGGATCATGCGGAACATCTCGTCGCGCCGGGCCGCCGAACGCGAGGTCGAGGAGGAACGCAGCCGGCTGCGCCGCGTCATCGAGAACGCGCCTTTTCCCGCCATCGTCCATGCCGACACCGGCGAGGTGCTGCATGTGAGCCGGGCCTGGCTGGACATCACCGGCTATTCCCGCGAGGATCTCCCCACGATGGAGGCATGGGCGGAGCGGGCCTACGGCGGGACCCGGAACGGAACGCTGACCGAGATCGACCGCCTTTATTCGCTCGACCGGCCCGTCGACGAGGGCGAGTACATGATCCGCACGGCCGAGGGAAAGAAGCGCATCTGGGCGTTCCGGTCGGCGCCGGTGGGCGGCGAGGCGTCGGGCCGGCGGCTGGTCGTCAGCATGGCGGCCGACATCACCGAGAGGCGCGACAGCGAGGAGCGTCTTAAGCTGCTGATGCGCGAGGTCGATCACCGTGCGAAGAACGCCCTGATGGTCGTCCAGTCGATCGTCCAGCTCTCCCGGTCCGAGGACCCGGTCCGCTTCACCGAGGCCGTCGAGGGCCGGATCCAGGCGATGTCCCGGGCGCATTCCCTGCTCGCCGCCGCCCGCTGGTCCGGCGCCGACCTGCGCCATCTGCTGATGGAGGAACTGACCGCCTACGGCGGAGGCGACAGGCTCCTGCTGGAAGGCCCGCCCGTCTCGATCAGGCCGGAGGCGACCCAGGCGGTGTCCCTGGCCCTGCACGAGCTGACGACAAACGCCGTCAAGCATGGCGCCCTGTCGGACGGCGCGGGCCGGGTGCGCGTCTCCTGGACCCTCCCCAGGCCCGAGGAGATCCTGTGCATCCTGTGGGAGGAGAGCGGCGGCGGGGCCGATCGGCGGCGAACCCGTCCGCGAGGGTTTCGGTTCCGTGCTGCTGCGCCAGGTGGTGGAGTCGCAGCTGGGCGGAGTCCTGGAAACGGACTGGCTCCCGGAGGGCCTGTCTTCCCGGATCTGCCTGCCCGGCGATACTTGGCAGGCGGTCGGGGTGAAGGAAGTCTCGCAGCCGGTCAGCGCGGCGCCGGTCTCCAGGCCGGCCGACCATGCCGGCCGCCGGGTGCTGGTGGTCGAGGACGAAGCCCTCACCGCGATGGCGATCCAGCTGCTTCTGGAGGAAGCCGGCTACGCGGTGCTGGGTCCCGTCGGACGGGTCGAGGACGCGCTCGACCTGCTGCGGTCGGGACCGCCGGACGCCGCCGTGCTGGATGTCAACCTGTTCGGCGCCACGGTCGATCCGGTGGCGGCCACCCTGGAGGACATGGGCGTGCCCTTCCTGTTCTGCACCGGCTACCACAGCGGCGGCACCGCCGGCGAGCGCCATCCCAAGGCTCCGGTGCTGGGCAAGCCGGTCAATGCCAACAACCTGCTGGCGGCGGTCGGCGACCTGATCTCGGGGGGCGCGCGGGCCGGCTCGACCGGGGGGTAACGCGGGAGACTTCCAGATCAGGTTGATGCTGGAGAAGAAAAACAGAAAATTTTAATTTTTTACATAATAACGTTGATTGACAATGCGTATTTTTGGTCCGGACTTGAGGTCAGGTGTATGGCTGAGGATTATGAGTCATCTGCGCTCAGGCATTTTCGAGACGCGGAGGTGCTCGCAGGGAAGGAGTGCTATGATAATGCTGGATACCTCATCGGCTTTGCGGCGGAATGCGCAGTGAAATCTGCGCTTTTATCCTTCAACCTTGCCGACAAGCCACATCATAAGCACTTTCCGGAAATCCGCGATATTGCGCTAAAGATGTTCGCAAGCAGACGGGACTCCGCTATGCACGTGACGCTACGCTCAGCGTTTCTGGAGGGTTGGCAAATTCACCAGCGTTACGAAGTGACGAACTCCATCGACAACGGAAAGTACCAGTCATGGAAACGTGACGCTCAACGCATACTTCATGCTGCACGGTTGAGGAGTGAATGATGCGTCCTGTCTGGTACGATGACGCCGTCCCCCGGTTTGCGCGTCTCATTGCCGATCATGTCGGTAAGCAAGCCCTGCTGGAGAACGTCATTCTTCGGGATGCGTCCGGGGTCCTGACGTTCGTCGTCCTGGACCAGGAAATCCCCCAGGGCGTGCTGGGTTCGATCGCCGAGGCTGCCAAGGCACTGGCACCATACGTCGATCGGATCCCGGTGGCGACACCGGAGCAGCTTTTCGATGAGGGTCTCCGGCATCCTGGGATCGGGCTGATCGAATGGGCCGAGGATCGGGATTTCGCCGGATTCGTCCGAATTCTGGAACGGAGGATCGTCGGCAGCGACTGGCTTCGCGAGCCGGCGCGGCCGATCGCCGATGTTCCGCCTGTCATTGTGTTCGCCAGCCACAAGGGAGGGGTCGGCCGTTCCACGGCCCTCTGCGTCGCCGCCGCGCAAATGGCGGAAGAAGGCCGGAACATATTGGTCCTGGACCTTGACCTGGAAGCGCCGGGCCTCGGATCGATGCTCCTGCCGGACGACAGGTTGCCGAGATTCGGCGCGCTCGACTTCTATGTCGAGAACGGCCTGCGTGAGATCAATGACTTGTTCCTGGAGGAGATGACCGCTTCAAGCCCACTGACCACGGGGCGCGGCCTGATCCATGTGATACCGGCGATCGGACGTACCAGCGATGAGAGACCTCAGAACGTCATCGGCAAGCTGTCCCGTGCCTATCTGGAGGACCCGTGCCCGGACCAGCCGCCCAGATCCTTCCTCGACCAGACCAGGGAACTCATCCAGGCCGTCAGCAGGCGTGCCAGGTACGATGCGATCTTCGTCGATGCACGGGCCGGTCTCAACGAGTCGACTGCGGCGGCAGTCCTGGGCCTGGGAGCGCATACGCTTCTCTTCGGCATCCATACTCCGCAGACTTTCAGGGGCTACAGGTATCTGCTCGGCTTCCTGGGGCGGTACCGGGGACTGGTCGGGACTGTCGACGTGGGGGAATGGCGCCACCGTCTGCGCTTCGTGCATGCAAAGGCACCTGCCAATCCCCTCGCGTGGGAACGGTTCCAGGACGATGCCTATGATCTTCTGTCAGAGACGCTATACGATCTTGTCGATGAATCGGCTTCGGGGCAAGCGCCCCTCTTCAATTTCGAGCGTCATTCCGACGATGGGCCTCATAAGGCATGGCACGTACTCAACGATATGAATTATTTCGAATTCGATCCTTTGGTGCGCCCGGAGCAACTGAAGCAGGAAGTGTTCGAGCGTACATTCATTGACCTGATCCAGGGCATCGAACAGTTGATCAAGCAGGGCGCCGTGCAATGAACTTCGAAGACGTCATGGTTCTGCGAACGGCCTTGCGGCAGATGAGGCAGGACCCTCTGGCCTGGAAGGCTTCTGACGAGCCGGCGTTCAAGGAGATATTCGCACCCGTCGATCATGATGGCGCACTGGATCCGGATCGTGCGCTTGTCGTGGGGAACCGGGGGGTGGGAAAAAGCTTCTGGTCGAGTGTTCTTGCCCATCAAGGGTCACGCCGGAACGTCAGCGCGCTTTATCCCAGGCTGAACCTGGAAAGGGCCACCATAGTCCTAGGGTTCCACGAAGGCTCGGCGGATGGAGCTGCGGAGGGGCCCGCGCCCTCGACGGCCATGCTGGCACGCCTGGGGCAGGCCGGGTTCGGCGACCAGGACATCTGGGCCGGAGTCCTCGTCGAAGCGCTGCGCCAAACCGGTAATTTTCCTCACGACGACACCTCCAGGGGTCTGGATGGGGCGGTGCGCTGGGCCGCGTCATTTCCGGAGGATCTGGAGGCCGGATTGCGCAGGGCCGACCTCGCTCTCCATCAAAAATCAGGACGCTTCGTCCTTTTGTTCGATGCGATCGATCGCCTTGGCGAGAACTGGGAGGAAATCCGGAGCCGTACCGAAGCGATCCTTCGCCTCGCGTTGAGGCTTCGGTCGTTCCGTGCGCTCCGTGTCAAGATTTTCATGCGGTCCGACCAATTCGCCGACCTCCGTACCTTTTCCTTTCCTGATGCGTCGAAGCTTCGCATGGAGTCGGTGCCGCTCAATTGGCATCGCCGCGACCTGTACGGCCTTCTGTTCCATCGTCTTTGGACATCCGCCGACGCCGGCGAAGCCTTTCGAAGACTGGTGGGCGATCCCGGCGACTTCCGCGCCGACCCGGCGAAACCTGAGCTTCCCCTTCGCGAAATCGCGGCCGAACCGATGGAAACGACGTTGCCTTATCCTTTGAGGGCTGACGAGCGGGTGCAGCAGCGCGTCTTCGCCGCCATGGCGGGGGAGTTCATGGGAACCGGCCCGAACAAGGGAAAGTCCTATTCCTGGCTGCACGATCATCTGGCCGACGCGGCCGGCGAAACATCGCTCCAGAGTTTCCTGCTCGCCGTCATCCATGCGGCGCAGGAAGCACAGGACCAGAGCCTGGTGATGACATACAGGGACATAAAGGCCGGCGTGCAGAAAGCCTCGCAAACGAGGCTCGGACAGTTGCAGGAGGATCACTGGTGGGTGCAGCGGGCGATCGCAGGGCTCGAAGGCCTGATCGTTCCATCGCCACCCGAGGAGATTTTCGATCTCTGGAGGAAGAGCAGGACCGTTCAGACGATCATGAGGGACGCCGCCGGTGGAAAGCGCTTGCCGCCGATCCTGCTGGCCGACGATCCCTCCGATCCTGAAGCTTGTCTCCTCCGTGAGTTGATCAACTTGAAGGTCGTCGAGCGCAGGACGAACGGAAGGATCAACATGCCGGACATTTTCCGGGTGGCGGCGAAGATCAAGCGCAAGGGCGAGATTCGGCCGCCTGCTCCACCCGGTCGTGTCTGAGGTGTCGAAGCCTTATGCCCTCGGGACCGCCCCGCCTCACCCCAGCGGCGCCGCGCCCGCCGGAATCGCGCGCGGCTTCGGCACCAGCTCCTCGTAGACCCTGTCGACGTTCCGCACCATGTGCTCCAGCCGGAAACGGTCCAGGCCCTCGACCGCGGCGCGCCGGAGGGAAGCGGCGGTGTCCGGATCGGTCAGTACCCGCAGCAGGGCGTCGCCCAACGCCGTCGCGTCCATCGGCGGCACCAGCAGCCCGGCCTTGCCGTGGTCGAGCAGTTCCGGCACGCCGCCCACCCGGGTCCCGATGATCGGGGCGCCCAGTTCGCGCGCCTCGATCAGGACCAGCGGGAAGCTGTCCAGCCGGGACGCCAGGACGAACACGGCGGCCTTCCGCATGTAGGCCTGGAAGTCGCTGCGGAAGCCGGTGAAGTGGATGCGCGGCCCGCTCCCCAGCGTGGCGGCGTGGCGCTTGAACTCAGGCAGGTCCGGTCCGTCGCCGACCAGATACAGGTTGGCGCCGGGGACCTTGTCCGCGATCGCCTCGAAGGCGGTCAGCAGCTCCGTGATGCCCTTGCGCTGGAACATGCCGGCGACGGTCACGATCGCGGGCTGGGCCAGTTCGACCGGGTCGCCTTCCGTGCCGGGCGCGCCGTAGGCGGAATAGCGCGGGCTGCCGATCACCGCGTTCTCCACGAAGCGCATCCGCGCCGCCGGAAGGCCGAGCCGGATGAACTCGTTGCCGACGTCCCGGCTGACCGCGATCGTCCGGTCGGCGATCCGCATCACCCGCGAGCTGCGCTGGTGCAGGCTGTGCAGGTGGCCGACGACGGAGTAGGAATGGAAGGGCTTCGACAGGGTCGCCAGCACGGTCCCCGTCATGTTGTGGCAATGCACGATGTCGGGCTTCCGGGCGGCGACGATGCTGTTGAAGCGATACAGCGACTTCGGGACGTTCCCGACCGTTCGCCTCTGGTCCAGCAGCTGATGATCGATGCCGCGGCCGCGCAGCAGGGTCTCGTACTCGCCGCCGCCGGAAACGACCGTGACCTCGTGGCCCGCCATGGCCTGGCCGCAGGCCAGGTCGAGGGCGGCGTTGATGATGCCGTTGCCAAGGTTGCGGACATCGTTGAGAACGTGGATTATCCGGTACATCGGTTCAGTCCTGATCTGTCGCTCAATAGGCGTTGCGGTCCCCGAAGACGCAGCCGGCCGTCTTCAGGAGGATCTTGATGTCGAGGGCCAGCGACCAGCGGTCCATGTAGCGGAGGTCGTGGTCGATGCGGCCCCGGGCATGGTCGAGGGTATCCACCTCGCCGCGGAAGCCGCTGACCTGGGCCAGCCCGGTGATGCCGGGCTTGACCCGGTGCCGGCGCGCGTAGTGGGGCACCGCCTCGTGGTAGAGCTGGTCGCCCACCCTCATGGCGGTCGCATGGGGCCTCGGGCCGACCAGCGACATGGTCCCCATGAAGACGTTGAACAGCTGCGGGATCTCGTCCAGGCTGGACTTGCGAAGGAAGCGGCCGATCCTGGTCACGCGCGGATCGCCCTTGGTCGTCCGCTGGGCTCCGGTCACGTCCTGCTTGTGGACATACATCGAGCGGAACTTGAGGACGATGATCTCCTCGTTCTGGAAACCGAAGCGCCGCTGCCGGAAGAAGACGCCGCCCGGGCTCTCCAGGGCTATGGCGGCCGCGATCAGCCCGAACAGGGGCGCCAGCGCCAGGATCAGGGCGCCGGAGCCGAGGATGTCGAGCGCCCGCTTGGCCAGCTCGTCCCAGTTCCGGACCGGCTTGTCGCGCACCTGCACGGCCAGCCAGCCGCCGAACCGGCTGAGCGCCGCGTCCGCCCCGGCCGGCAGGTCGGCGCGGCCGAGCAGCCGGATGTCCGCCGCCAGGCCGTCCAGCAGTCCCAGCACCCGTTCGGCGCCGGCGCCCGGCGAGTTATCGATCAGGACGGTGCGCACACGGTGCCGCACGCACCAGGAGCGCAGGTTGCCGATGCCGCCGATGAAGGGGGTTTCGCTTTCCCGGTCGATCTCCGACGCGGGGTCGAAGGTGCCGACGACCTGGAACCCGCCCGGCATGCGGGAGCCCAGATGGGCGTTCATCTCGCGCACGAAGCCGGCGGAGCCGACGAGCACCGTCCGCCGCCGCAGCAGGGGACGGAAGCTGGCCTTTCCGGCGAACCAGAGGAGCAGGCACCGCCATCCGACGAACAGCCAGACCGCCAGGGCGAACCAGGACGCGAGCACCGGCACGGTCAGGTGGTCGGGCCGCGCGATCGACCACACGATGGCGAAGGTCAGCCCGATGCCGATGGCCAGCGCCGCGGCGGTACGGGCGACCTGGCGAACCAGGCTTCCCAGCCGGTGGGGGGCATGCGACCGGAGCATGCGGGCGCACAGCATGAAGACCAGCAGGTTGATCGCCAGCGTCGCCATCTCCGCGGAGACGGGAGCCGCGCTTCCCTGAAGGAGGTGGCCCAGCGCGAAGACGGAAGCTCCGGCGATGACGGTCGCCAGATAGTCGCAGACGGCGATCACCTCCGTGGTGAAGGACGTGTGATCCTCTCCGGGGGAGGAAGGCTGCACGGCGCTGAAATGGTCGGCATCAGCCTTGCCGTGTGGATAGAGGAGAGACATGCATGCTCCGCATACGCTAAAGGCGGTTGCTGGCAGATTTAACGCAAGGAATAGGAAAAAAAACGAGTGCGAAGGGAGCGCCGGATAATAGTGATTTCTTGACCGCCGGGTTAATACCGCCGAAGTCCCGATGGAACACTGTGTTGGTGCTCGGAGTGAGGATATCTTTCGAAACTCATCCGAAAAAGACCCGTTGAGCTTGGCAACTTTCCTGACCGGCACGTTTGTTGTCGAGAAGGCGTGAACACTACCGGGATGGCATCCCGGAGGAAGGTGTACCCCTCGCGGCCTCGCCGGTGACCGGAGGAAATGGCCCTGATTTTCTAAAATTTAATATGCACTGATACAAAGGCTCCGTGGCGGCACGGGGCGATTGTGCCTACTCTCGTGGAATATGTGTGACATAGCCGCTTCGCGGCGCGCCGGCAGGCGCATGGCAACTTGGGACACGAGACATGGGCAGCGCAGCGATCACAATGCTTGCAATCAATTACGTGGCTGGGATCGCTTGGTTCGGCTTGGCGCAATGGATGGCGATCGAGCTGGACGGCGAGCGCCGTGTCCGCATTTCCATGCGGCTGATCCTGGCGCTCGTCTGGCCGCTGACGATCCTGATCGCCGCCGCGGCCGTCCTGGCCCGCCAGGCGTCGGAGCATCACGAGCCGGCCGAATCGCGCTCCGCGGCTCCGTCCGAGGCCGCTCCGGAAACCCTTGTCCACATCTTCACCCCCCGCGACGCCGCCCGCTAGAGCGGTACCCGATCAGGTCGATCCGCCCGGGTCGGGCGGGCGTATGCGTTGGGCCGCGGCCCAACGCATCGCGACGAGTGGAACGGCAAGCCGCATGGACCGGAGCGGCTCAAGTCCGGCCCTTACTTGTCGAGCCGCAGGTTGCTGAGCTGCGAGCCGATCTGCTGGAAGATCCCGCGCAGCTCGGCCGAGGTCGGCGAGTTGAAATAATAGGTCGGCTGCGAGGCGCAGGACCGGTACAGGTCCTTGGTGGTCTCGCTGGTGACCATTAGGGTGATCGTGTAGATCGTGATCCTCTTCGCCTTCATCGCCGTGCACAGGTCGGTCATCCGGCTGTTGATGCGGGACGTCGCCTGGCTTGCCGCGGTGGTGCCGAGCCGCCCGTCCGACAGCCGGCCATAGGCGGTGTAGTCGCCGGTCGGCGGCTTCGAATAATCGTGCCACTCGTTGCTGCCGTCGGTCAGCAGCACGACCGCCTTGTC
The DNA here is from genome assembly GCF_016765655.2 of Skermanella mucosa. NCBI lineage: Bacteria > Pseudomonadati > Pseudomonadota > Alphaproteobacteria > Rhodospirillales > Azospirillaceae > Skermanella > Skermanella mucosa. Next base: position 215,129 of record NZ_CP086108.1, on the reverse strand, counting down.
GACGTCGGGCGTATCGTAGTCCAGCGGCAGGCCGGCGGGCGTCGGCCCGCCCCACAGCCCCCGCCACAGCGGCGACAGGGTGAACCAGCCGGCCTGGAGGCCGAGATTGGCCATGGTCCCGCCGCGATTGACTCCCCGGAGCGCATCGATCCGGCCGAGGATCTCCGCCTTGGCGTTGGACAGCGGAAGCACCGGCGGGCCGCAGCCGACGTTGGGGCCGGTGCGGTTGTTGTCGTCGGTATAGGGCAGCGGATCGTTGATCGGCGGCCAGTCGTTGTCACCGCCGCCGGCAAACTGGCCCAGCGTCGAGCGGTAGAGGAAGGCGGTGAAGGGTGCCGACCCGGGCGGCAGTTCGTCGGCGTCATGGTTCGGCCGCGCCTCGACGCAGCCGCGCCAGGTGCCGGGCTGGTAGTCCGCGGCCGTCGGCGAGGCGGCGCCCAGCCAGCCCTGGCGGTCGGCGCCCAGGTTCACGGTCGCGGTATAGGGCACCAGCGAGATCCACAGCGTCCGGGACGACTCGTTGCTGCCGAACAGGATCTCGACCAGGTCCTTCGCCGAATCCCGGAGCTGGCCGATCTTGTTGCCGCTCCACATGGAGCCGGTGACGTCCAGCACCAGGGCCAGCTCCATGCCCCGTACGGTGCGCCGGACCTGGTTGCCGACCGACACCGGGACATGGTCGATCCCCAGGATCCGGATGAAGGTGGTCGGCAGGGTGGCGCTTGCCCTCACCACCATGGTCTCGTTGTCGGCGGCCACCGTGATCGTCGGGGCGCCGACCGTGGCGCCCAGGAAGTCCGGCGGGATGTTCGCGTAGTAGTACATGCGGACGTCCGCCTCGACGTTGGCGGTCGTCAGCACGCGCCCTCCCGCCAGCGCCGCGGCGTCGATCGCGGTGCTCATCCTGTTGTGCAGCATGTAGGCGCGGCCGAGATCGACCGCCAGCCCGACGGCCCCGATCGCCGGGACCGCCATGAGCGCCGTCATGACGGCGATGTTGCCGCGCCGGCTTCGCCGGATACGCCGGCCCAGCCGGGAGCGCAGGGTGCGCAGGAATGCAGCCATTTCGCGTTTCTCCAAGGGGTCAGCGCTCCAGCTCGGTCAGGGTGCCGAAGCGCGGGCGGTAGACGGCCATCCGGCGCAGATCCACCGCCTCGTCGGAGCCGGTCAGCCAGCCGACGCTGAACACGTAGGGGTGCAGGGTGTAATGGACCTCGACGAAGAGGGCGCTCTCGCCGTAGCGGAGCGCGAAGCCGGCGGGCAGGGTCGCGGCGCCGCCGGCGGCGCCGATCCCGTCGGCGGCGGCGCGGCCGGACCGGCGCTGCCACATCACCACGGGTCCGCCGCCCTGGTCGGCGACGCAGGTGATGATCACGGAGCCGTTGCCGGCGAGGTCGAGCGGCCGGGCGATCTGCTCCGCCGCCAGGAACAGCACGCCGACCTCGTTGCCCTGGACGACGGTCATGCCGTCGCGCAGGCGGTCGAACTGGGCGCCCACGTCGGCGGTGCCCGAAGCCACCCGCTCCAGCCTCAGCGCGGCAAGGACATAGCTGGTCATGTCGACCATGCCGACCAGCAGCAGGATCAGCACGGGGGCGACCGCGGCGAACTCCAGCGCAGCCACGCCGCGCCGGTTCCCCAGGGCGCCTCGGACGGTCTTGGCTGCTCCGGTCATGGCGCGCCTCAGCTCCGGAAGGGTTCGTTGCGCACGACCACCCGCGCGGAATAGGCCAGCGGCGCGTGGGCGGCCAGCCCGGCGACCATCCCGGTCAGCGGCAGGCTCGTGTAGCTCAGCGTGTAGATCACCACCTGCCCGCCGACGCCGGCGCCCGAAGCGCCCTGGTCGGCGTCCCAGCGCCCGTTGCCGTTGACGTCGGTGAACGACTCCCCGGCATCGCAGAAGCCGTTGCCGTCGACGTCCATGCAGGGTTCCGGAACGCCGATGCCGGCGAACCCGTTGTAGGCCGTCATCTCGATCGTCAGGCGCGCCGGGTCGATCAGGCCCAGTCCGGTCTCGACCACCAGGTTGCGCAGCATCTCTTCCCGCGTCAGGCCGGCCGGCGGGGGGGAGCCGGTCACGCCGGTGCGCGACGCCTTGCGGGCCGCCAGTTCCAGCAGGTTCTGCACGGTCAGGGCATAGCCGAACTCGACCGTGGCGACGACCAGCAGCACCAGGAGAGGCGCCACCAGGGCGAACTCCAGGGCCGTGGTCCCCCGCCGCGCCAAACCACGCAGGGTCGGCGATCGTCCAGGCTTGCTCCGGTTCATGGCGGTGATCCTCCGGCGTCAATGCCCGTCCGGGCCGAGGTGCCGGACGGCGTCGTAGAAGGCCAGGTTGCTCCGGACGTCCTGCTCGCTCAGGTCGCTGCGTCCGAGCTGGGCGGCGCGGGCCGCGTCCCCCTTCAGCCCCACGACCAGGGCCAAGTTCTGCCGCATCCGCGCGGTGCTCGCCGGGCCGTCGACCAGCGGCAGCAGCAGGGCCTCGGCCTCGTCCAGCCGCCCCCCGAGCGCCAGGGACAGGGCCAGGTTGTTGATCGCCGTGCGGTTCCGCGGGGTGATGTCGAGCGCGTACCGGTACTGCGCCTGGGCTTCCCCGTGGCGGCCCAGCGTGTCGAGCGCCACGCCCAGCCCGACCCGGGCGCGCGCGTCGTTCGGCGCCTGGTCGACCACGGCTCCGAACTGCACCACCGCCAGGTCCGGCTGGCGCAGCTGCATGGCGACGCGGCCCAGGCCCAGGCGGGCATCGACGTTGAAGCGGTCGGCGGCGATGGCGTCGCGGTAGGCCTCCGCCGCCTCGTCGAATTCCTCCGCCCCGGTCAGGGCGTCGCCCAGCCCGACCTGGAGCGCCGCGTTGCCCGGCCGGCCCTCGGCCAGGGCGCGGTACAGCTTGGCCGCATAGCCGTAGTTGCCGGCGGCGCGGGCGCTTTCGGCGAGCTTGAGCTGGAGGCGTCCCTTGTCGTCCAGCACCGTCGCCGCCGGCGCGGTCGCGACCGCGGGGCGGGCGTCCATGCCGGTGCCGACGCAGGCCGAGGTCAGCAGGCAGCCCAGCATCAGGGCGAGAGCGGCGGTCCGGCGGGAGCCGCGGGGAGCGGAGGCGTGGGGCATGGCGGAAGGATCCTTCGGGAAAGCGGTCAGCGGGCGGCCAGGGCGGCGAGCAGGTCGAGCGCCGCCGGCCCGGCGACGACGATGAAGACGCAGGGCAGGATGAATCCCACCATCGGCAGGGTGATCAGCACGGGCAGCTTGGCGGCGCGCTCCTCGAAGCGGACCAGGCGCTCCCGGCGCATCTCGTTGGCGAGCACGCGCAGCGCCTGGCCGAGCGGCGTGCCGTAGCGCATGGTCTGGCTCAGGGTCGCGACCAGGCTGCGCAGGGTTTCCAGCTTCAGCCGGTCGGCCATGTCGGCGAGCGCCGCGTAGCGGTCGGGCAGCACCCGCATCTCCGCCGCCGTGATCGCCAGCTCCTTGCCCAGTTCGGGATGGGCCTGCTTCATCTCGCGGGCGACCCGCTCGAAGGCGATGTCCAGGCCCAGGCCGGCCTCGCCGCAGATGACCAGCAGGTCGAGCGCGTCGGGCAGGCCGCGCTCGATCGCCGCGCGCCGGTTGCGGGCCAGCCGGGAAAGCGCGATGTCGGGCAGGCGCCAGCCGGCCAGCGCCGCGCCGGCCAGTCCACCGAACAGGACCAGCGCCTGGGGAGCGACGGGCCGGGTCTCCAGCCACAGCCAGCAGAGCAGCGCCGCCGTTCCGGCCAGGGTCGCCTTGAGGCCGACGAAGAAGGCCGGGGCGCCCGGCTGGCCGTAGCCCGCCGCCGCCAGGTGGCCGCGGATCAGGGCCATCTCGGCCTGCCCGACCAGCGGACCCCTGGCCAGGGCGGCGCCGATCCGGTGGAGCGGACCCGGCTGCCCGGCCGCCGGGGCGCCCGAAGCCGCCAGGGCCGATCGGCGCACCCGGTCCAGCCGGTCGTTGAGCCGCTTCCGGGCAAGCCCGACCTGGAGGGTCGCGGCGACCACCGCCATCACCAGGAATGCCGATGCCAGCAGCACGACGTCGAGCGGCTGGAGGGCCAATGGCCCCAGCGTCAGCGCCGCGGCGGAGTCGGTGACCGTATTCATGACAGGGCCCTCCGGATCAGCATCCGCATGGTGACCAGGCCGAGGGTCAGGCTTGCGGCGGCGGTGGCCAGCAGCAGCTTGCCCTGGGGGTCGGTGAACAGGCGGGCCAGGTAATCGGGGTTGATGACGTAGAGGCCGGCGCCCGAAACGAAGGGCAGGGCGGCCAGCACGTAGCTGGAGGTCCGCGCCTCCGCCGACAGCGCGTGGGCGCGCTGGCGGACGGCGCGGCGCTTGCGGATCATGTCGGCGAGGTTGTCCAGGGTCTCCGCCAGGTTGCCGCCGGTCTCGCGCTGGAGCACCACCGTGACGACGAAGAACCGGTATTCCGGCAGCCCGGTACGGGCGGCCAGCGCCCACAGGGCGGTTTCCAGGTCGACGCCGACCGCCAATTCGTCCACCACCCGCTTGAATTCCGGCCCGACCGGCGCCGCCAGCTCGGCGCTGACGATGCGGATTCCCTCGGTCACCGGGACGCCGGCCCGGACCGCGCGGACGATCAGGCCGATCGCGTCGGGGAACTGGTCGAGCAGCCGGTCGTTCACCGCGCGCCGGGCGCGGGTGAAGACGAAGCGCGCGCCGGCGACCCCGCCGCCGGCCGCAGCACCCAGCACCGCCGCCGCCGGCAGCCCGCCGAACGGCCCGGCCGCCCAGGCGCCGAACGCCGCCGCCGCGGCGCCGGTGGCGGCGGCGCGCACCAGCAGCGGACCGCGGGCACCGGGCATCCGCGGGTCGTAGCCGAAGACGCGGCACACCGCCCGGCGGACCCGGCGCAGCCGCCCGTCCTGCTGCCCCAGGGTGATGCGGACCGGCTGGCCGGTGGCCGGGCGGGCCGGCAGGCCGCGGCTTCCGGCGTCGTGCAGGTCCGCGATGCGGCGGTTCAGCCGCTGGCGGCGGTTCCGCGCCGATACGAGCAGCGGCACCGCCGCCAGCAGGGTGGCGACGAAGCCGAGCAGAAGGAGGTCGAGCGGTTCGAGAGTGTCCATCGCGGCCGCCCCCTTACCCGCGGTCCTGGTCGATGGCGGCCAGGTACGCGCCATCCAGACCGAAATATTCCAGGCGGTCCATGAAGGACGGCCTGACGCCGGCCGACCGGAAGGTGCCGCGGATGGTGCCGTCCCGGTTGTCGCCCTGGAACTCGAAGGTGAAGAGATCCTGGGTTACCATGACGTCGCCCTCCAGCCCCGCCAGTTCCGACACCTGGGTCACCCGGCGGACGCCGTCGCGCATGCGCTGGACCTGGACGATCAGGTGGACGGCGCTGGCGATCTGGTGGCGGACCGCGCGGGGCGGCAGGTTGACGCTGCCCATCATCACCATGTTCTCGATCCGGGCGAGCGCGTCGCGGGTGTTGTTCGCGTGGACCGTGGACATCGAGCCGTCGTGGCCGGTGTTCATGGCCTGGAGCATGTCGAACGCCTCGGACCCGCGCACCTCGCCGATGATGATGCGGTCGGGCCGCATCCGCAGCGCGTTCCGCACCAGGTCGCGCTGGGTGATCTGGCCGTGGCCTTCCAGGTTGGGCGGCCGGGTCTCCAGCCGGACCACGTGGGGCTGCTGGAGCTGAAGCTCGGCGGCGTCCTCGATGGTGACCACCCGCTCGCCGGCGTCGATCATGCGCGACATGGCGTTGAGCAGCGTCGTCTTGCCCGAGCCGGTGCCGCCCGAGATGATGACGTTGAGCCGGGCGCGCGCGAAGATCTCCAGCACCCGGGCCATCGGCTCCGACAGGCTGCGATACCCGACCAGCGTCGCGAAATCGATGCGCCGGCGGGCGAACTTGCGGATGGAGATGCAGGTGCCGTCGAGCGCCAGCGGCGGCACCACGATGTTGACGCGGCTGCCGTCGGGCAGGCGGGCATCGACCATCGGGCTGGACTCGTCGATCCTCCGGCCGATGCCGCCGGCGATCCGCTGGGCGATGTTGAGCACGTGCTGCTGGTCGCGGAAGCGGACGTTGGACAGCACAAGCTTGCCCTGCTGCTCGACGAACACCCGGTTCGGCCCGTTCACCATGATGTCGGTGATCCGGTCGTCCTCCAGCAGCGGTTCCAGCGGGCCGAAGCCCAGCATGTCGTGGACCAGCTCGGTGGCGAGCTGGCCCTGCTCCCGGCTGTTGAGCTGGAAGCGGTTCTCGGTCGCGATCTCGTCGATCAGGGATTCCAGCAGCGGCCGCAGCGCCGCCGGTTCCAGTCGCGACACGGCGGCCGGATCGATCCGGTTCATCGCCTCGGTCCGGATGCCGTCGAGCGAGCGGGCGCGCGGCGATGCCGGGTCGAGGGCGGCCGGCCCCTCGACGGCGGGCGGCACGGAGACCGGGGATGCCGCCGGCACCGGCTGCGGGACGGACGGAAGCGTTCCCGGCTTGCGGCCGAACAGGGCGTTCATCGCGCGGCCCTCCCGGAGCGGAACAGCCGGGCCAGCAGGCCGGCGGCGCCGGTCGCGGACTGGCCGGACACCGCCCCGGCCAGCCGGGAGATGTCGGACTTGAACGGCGCGCAGCGGCGGATCGCCGGTTCGCCCAGGGTCGCCGCCTCGATCAGCGGCTTCGGCCGGCACTCGATCGCGCAGTCCGCCGGCGATCCCAGCGCGCGGCCGAAGTCGGCGGGCGACAGCGCGCCGGGCGCGCCGCGGCGGTTATGGACGGTCAGGGTCTGGCGGGCGGTGCCGGACGCCTCGAAGGCGCCGCGCAGCCGAAGCGCGTCGCGGGCGCCCGCCAGGTTGCCGTCGGCCACGATGATCCGCAGCGCCGCGTGGTCGAGCACGGCGCGGGCGGTCTCCGACAGGCCGTGCGGCACGTCGGCCACCACGTAGTGGTACCGGCCCTTCAGGCAGTCCAGCAGGTCCAGGACCGCGCGCGGGTTCTGGGCCACCGGCGGCAGGATCGGCTCCTCGGTCGCCAGCACGTCCAGCCGGTCGGAGGCTTGCTGCATGGCGCGTTCCAGGAACAGGGCGTCGACCCGTTCCGGCGCCTCGACCGCCTCGCGCAGGCCGCGGCCCGGCTTCAGGTTCAGGTGCAGGGCGACCGTGCCGGTGTGGAGGTCAAGATCGACCAGCGCGATCCGGCGGCGGTCGATGTCGGCCAGGTAGGCCGCCAGGTTGACCGCGACCGTGGTGGTCCCGACGCCGCCGCGCGCACCCGTCACCGCGATCAGCTTGCCCTGGCGCCCCGCCTCCTCGCCGCGCGCGGCGGTCCCGGCGGCGCGGCCCAGCAGCGCCTCGACCTGGTCGGCGGGAAGCGGCTTGAACAGGTACTCGGCGACCCCCAGGCCGCGCAGGTTGCGGTAGAGCGCCACGTCGTTGCGGTCGCCGATCGCGACGACCGTGACGCTGGGCTCGCACACCTGGGACAGGGCCTCCATGGCGCCGATCGGCAGCTCGATCCCGCTGATGTCGACGATCAGCAGGGCGGGCGAGCGCTGGCGGGCCAGGTCGCGGGCCGCGGTCCGGACGTCGCCGCGCCGGACCTCGAACTCGCCGACCAGGAGCTGGGCCGCCGCCTGCCGCAGGGTCGCTTCCGTCGCGGCGTCGGTGACGTAGGCCACGACCTTGCCGCCGCGCTCGCCGGCCGAAGCGGGGGAGGGGGCAGGGGCGGGGGCCGCCAGGGGGGAATGGGACGGTTGGGCCAGGGCGGTCATGGCGGTCACTGCTTCGAGAGGGTTGCGCCGCGTCCACCGGTCGCGGTGGTCGAGGTGAAGGGCTTGACCTTGTCGGTCTGGTACCGGGCGATGGCGCCGGCCTCGCGGGCGGCGTCCGCCGGGCCGAGGGTGCGGCCGATCACCAGGTCGCGCGGGTCCTCCACCATGAGCTGGAGGTTGCGGTTGGTGACGCAGCCGAGCGGCAGCAGCGGGCCGTTCTCCACGTAGTTCTTCTGGATGTCGGGCCAGCCGGCGCAGGTCGGCGGCGTCACCTCGAACCGCTGGAGCAGGATGCGGACGCTGCCGGAGGCCGGGGCGGAAGCCGCGGGATCGTCGCCGAAGCTGACATGTCCCGGCGGCACGCCGGCGTCGGCCAGCAGCCGGACCAGTTCCGCCCGCGCCTCCGACGGAGCGCCGGCGATGCGCGCCCGGGTCGTGGCCGGCGAGCCGAAATCGGCCAGGGTCCGCAGGGCGGCGGCGCGGTCGGCGCCGTTGATCCGTCCCTGGGCATCCACCGGCAGCAGGAAGTTTCCGTCGATCGCGTCGATCACGCCGACATTGCCGATCCGGGCCTGTTCGAGGGGTTGGTCCGGGGTGGCGGCGCAGGCCGAGGCCAGCAGCAGGCCGGCGAGAACGGTGGCGAAGCGGGGAATGGGATGCATGGGATGTCTCCTGTGACGCGCCGGGCTGCCGGGTTTGGATCGATCAGTCGAGGATGAAGCCGACATCGCCGCGCAGGCGCACGCCGCCGGGGCCGAACAGCAGGTTGCCGCCGTCGGAGCGGCCGGGCTTGTTGATCCGGCCGGCGAAGATCCGCTCCACGTCGGAGGCCGGGACATAGTTGTCGGTCGGCGCCTGGATCGCTCCCGGCTGGGACACCGGGGTGACCATGTAGGGGGTCACGACGATCACCAGCTCGGTCTCGTTCCGCTGGAACCGGGTCGAGCTGAACAGGCCGCCGAGCACCGGCACGTCGCCCAGGCCGGGCACCCGCTGGGCCACGGTGCGGCTGTTGTTCTGGAGCAGCCCGGCGACCGCGAAGCTCTGGCCGCTGCCCAGCTCGACCGTCGTCTCGGCGCGGCGCACGTTCAGCGCCGGGATCTTCAGGTCCTCGATGACCACGGCGCCCTCCTCGGTCAGCTCGCTGACCTCCGGCCGGACCTTCATGCTGATCCGCTCGCCCGACAGGACGGTCGGGGTGAAGTCGAGGCTGACGCCGAACTGCTTGAACTCGATGGTGATCTGGCCGTCGCGCTGGTTGACCGGGATCGGGAACTCGCCGCCGGCGAGGAAGCTGGCCGTCTCGCCCGACAGGGCCGTCAGGTTCGGCTCCGCCAGGATCGACACCAGTCCGTCCTCCGCCAGGGCGTCGATCACCGTGTTGACGTCCACCCGGCCGTTGCTCGACCGGTAGCCGACCGGCAGGGTCGCGGCGCCGGTGGCGGACCGCAGGATGGAGCCGCCGGCGACCAGGGCGTCGCGGCCGGTGGCGATGCCGAAGGTGAAGGCGCCGACGTTGAACAGGCTCTCCCAGTTGAAGCCCAGCTCCTTGGTGACCGACCGCGACACCTCGGCGATGCGGACCCGCAGGTTCACCTGGGAGCCGGCGCTGACGCGCAGCCGGTTGACCACCTGCTGTTCCTTGCCGAGATACTGGCGCACCAGCTCGGCGGCCTGGGACGCCGTCGCCGGGCTGGGCGCCGTGCCGGACAGGATGATGCCGCCGGGGGTCGATTCCAGCTCCGCCTGCACGTCCGGCACCTGGGTCGCCAGGCGGCGCTTCAGGTCGCCCAGCGGCTGGGTCACCGCGACCGTGTAGGACACCAGCGGCTTGCCGTCGGCGCCCAGCGCGAAGACGCTGGTGCGGCCGGCGGCTTTGCCGAAGACGAAGAAGGAGGCCCCGTCGGGCGGCGCCTGGACGTCGGCGATCTCCGGGTTGGCGACGAAGATGGTGGAAGCCGGGCGGGCCAGGGTGACGGTCTTGCCGGCGTTGACCTCGATCGTCACTTCCGTGTCGGCCAGGGCGGGGCCGGGGATCGTCAGGCAAGAAACGGCTAGCAGGGAAGCGAGCGGCAAGGAAACGGGCAGCGGGGAGACATGGGTGGCGGCTATGCCGGCCAGCGCGGCCCGGCCCAGTCGGCGGGCGATGGTCTGGATCATGACCTGTGGCTCCTTTCGGGCAGCGTCGGGGGCGGGTTTCATTGGCCGGTGCGGGACGAACCGCGCAGGATCTGGACGCCGGCCGGGGCGGACGGGCCGGGTGCGGCGGCGGGGGCCGGGGGTTTCTGCAAGGCGAGCGCCGGGGAAACGTCGGCCGCCCAGGTCGGCGTGACCTTGCCGGCGTCGGCCGCCTCCGCCTCGCCCCCGGTGGCGACGCTGCGCAGCGCCAGGGCCAGCCGGCCGAGGCCGGAAGCCACCGCGATCATCTCCGCCTGGCGGGAGGTCGCCTCCAGCGTCACGGTGCGCGGCACCCGCAGTTCGGCGGCGGCGGAGGGATCGCTGGACGCCTCGTTCAGGTGCTGGTCGATCGCCAGGACCCGCAGGTCGCTCAGCACGGTCTCGCCGACGGCCTTCCGGGTGGGCTTGGTGTCCTCCTGCTCGAAGGTCTGGGTCAGGATCAGGTCCACCCGGTCACCGGGCCAGATCAGGCCGCTGGCGGCGCTGACCGCGTCCACCGCGACCGCCACGGCCCGGTTGCCGGGCGTCATGACGGCGGCCAGGAAACCGCGGTCGCCCGGGCTGACCAGCTGGCCGCGGACCAGCGGCTCGTCGGCCACCATGTTGCGCCGGGCGACGGAGCCGAAGACGGTCTCGGCGGAGGTATCCATGCGGTTGATGTAGCCGGCCGGGAGGTCGCCCGAGGTCCAGTCCTGCCAGCGCACGTCGTCCGCCCGCAGCATGGAGCCCGCCGCGACCGGGCGGGCGGCGACCAGGATGGCGCGCCCCAGAACCGGGGCGGGGGCCGCGACGGCGGTGCCGGTCTCCTTGGGCAGGGACCGCATCACGACGAGCCCGACGATGCCGACGGACAGGCTGACGAGAGCGACGAGCAGAATTCGCATGAGCATGACGGCACCCTGTTCAGGAGAGACCGCCGAGCGTCACCAGGGCGCCGGCGGCGATGGCTACGCCGTAGGGAATGGATTGCTTGCGGGCGACCCGCCGGTGTTCCGCCGCCAGCACCAGGCCGAAACGGCGGCGTGCCGACCGTCGCGCGGGACCGGAAGGGGCCGGGACCGCATGGGGCAGGCCGGACAGCAGCAGGTATCCGGCCAGGTAGGCCAGGGCCAGGATGCCGCCCGCCAGGGCGGTGGCGGCCAGGAAATCCGTGAGGCGGTCGAAACCTAGAAGGAAAGTGCTTGAACCGATCAGCTTCGCGTCGCCGCCGCCGAGCAGGCCGGCCGCGCACAGCATGACCAGGGCCGCGAACACTCCGAAAGAAACGGCGGCGTCGAAGAAGGCCGAGGCGCCGCCGTCTATGAGTGTCAGTCGGAGGAGAGCGAGCAGAAAAAGTGCTATGGAACAGCTGTCCGGGATCGTCCTCGCCGCGACGTCGTGCGCCGCGGCCAGGGCGTAGATCAGGCAGGCCGCCAGGAGGATCGGTTCGACGGCTGTCATGGCGTTTCCTCCGGCGGCAGGCTGGTGGTGGAACGGAGGATCAGTTGCCGCCGCCGGCGCCGCCGGCAGCCGCGCCACCGGTCGAAACGCCGCCGATCGTGGTCGCCAGTCCGCTGAACATGGTGTTCAGGTTGGTGCCGAGCTGGCCGACGCCGACCATGATGACCACGGCGATCAGGCTCGCGATCAGGCCGTATTCCAGGGCGGTGACGCCGCGGCGGCTGGACAGGGCCGGCGCGATACGGCGGACGGTGGGCAGGTTGGAGACGAAGGAGAGGGCGATCTTGACGTTTTCCATGGTACTGGCTCCTGTATGCGATCAGGTCTAGGGAGGAAGCGGGAGGTGACAGTCCGGGGGGTTCCTCGTCGCGGGCCGGAGGACTCCGGGCGCCGGCGAGAAACGGCCATGATGAAAACTGCCTAAGGAACGGTTTCTTTGAAAATCGCGGGTTTGTTTTGTACTGGGAAGTGTTCGCTTAAATTTTCACTGCTATCTAACTTGTCGTTAACCGGTTTATCTGAGTTTTCCTGATGTTCACTTCGGCTCCTTTGCGGTTCGTGTCATTCCGTGCTTGATGAACTCAATGTGCTTAAATTTCGAAGCAAGCTCAAACTATCGATAGGCATAGTTTTCCTACCACGAACGATTTAGCATCTTGTTAACCAACGTGATAACCGCCTGAAAAAGAAGGGTTTTTAGATAAAATGCCGTATTGTTCTGCGATTTCGGGGTGGGGTGAGCTTAACAAAATCTTAAGTGTTATGCGCTTGGATCGGGTTTTAATCCGTTCGCATATGCAAATCTGCCCTCTCGCCGTTCCCGAAGGGACACGGGCGTGACGCGCTCCTTCCGGCGTCGTCGCTGGTCGGGGCGCTCCCGCAGGGGAGCCCTGGGCGAGTTCGGAACGCTGTTGCGCCTTGTCTTCGGATCGGCCGCGGCGACCGTCGCGGCCTATCTGGACAGGCAGGGAACCGGAGCGGGTCCGGGTGCTTCCGCGGCCCTGTGCCGCCGCGAGCTGGCCGTCAGGAAGGCGGAATGCGCCCGCCTGGCCGACGAGATCCGGCGCTACGACAAGGCGCGCGACATCCTGATCGCCCAGGTGGCGGCGGAGGCGGATGATGCCAAGCGCGCCGTGCTGAGCCGATCGCTCGATGCCCTGGAGAACCGGCTGACCGGCTGGCTGGACGAGCACGACGCCTTGCTGGAGACGATCGCCCGGCTGGAGGCGGACCTCGCCTTCTTCGACGCCGCCTCCGGCGCCGCCGGGGAGGAGGGCGCCGGGGACCCGGACCGGGATTCCGGCCGGGAGGAGGCGGCGCCTCCCGGAGGCGGGTCGTCCACGCCCGACGCGGCGACCGCGCGCCATCTCGCCGCGCTCGGCCTGACCAGCCTGCCGGCGAACTTGGCCGACTTGAAGTCCGCCTATCGCGTCCGGCTGAAATCGGTCCACCCCGACGTCAGCGGCCGGCCGTCGTCCGACGATGCTGCCCGTGCGACCGTCGCCTTCGCCGAACTGCGCCGCCGGTTCGAATAGGACAAGGGGGCTTCACCCAGCCTTAACCATCCGGCGGCTATACCGCGCAGCGATCCCGCACCGCTGCCGCGATCCGCTGGCAGGGTCATTTCCTGAGGGTTGGGCACTATGATCCTTTTCCGCTTGGCCTTGGCCGCCCTGATGCTGGTGGCCACGGCGCTCGTCTCCCCCTCCATCGGCAATTCGGCCCAGAAGGCGGCCGACAAGAAGGCGCCGCCCGCCTGTGGAGCCGTCTCGTTCCGGCCGCTGCCGCCCGGCATGGCCGATGGCGAGCAGCAGTCCGGCCTGTACCGGTCGCGCTTCGGCTCGGTCGTCGTGATGGCGAAGGTCCAGGGCGGCCAGCCGACCGACTATTACATGCAGTTGAACGGAAAGACGCCCGAGCCCTTCACCGCAGCCGTCCCGAAGTCGGCCGACGGGTGCCTGAAATCCAAGAGCGTCAAGCTACCGGTTGCCAAGGCCGAGGGCGCCTGTGTCGGCACCCGGTTCCGCGTCGTGCTCGACCGCAGCACCCCGCAGCCGCTCGCGATGCTCTTCACCCTTCAGGGCGGCGACTGGAAGCTGTGCAGCACCGCCAAGGCGTAAAAGCCTTCGCTCCTTCCTGATGCGGAGGGGCGGCGTCCCGCCGCCTGAGGTGCGCGGGACGCGCACCCTCCATACAGCCCTTCCGCCCGCCCGGGCGGGAGGGCTTTTTCGTTCCCCCCTCCTGGTCAAGACAGATTGGCGCATTGACAGTTTTGGTCAAATAATTTACCCGTCATTTCAAAGAGGGTAAATTCAAAGATGGGGGAACGCTCTTGAGCGCCATTTCCACGCCGTCGGCCGCCGTTCCTCCGGAGCGGCCGGAGACGGTCTATTTCTTCGGCACCTGCCTGGTCGATTTGTTCTATCCCCAAGCCGGCTTGGCGGGCATGGAGCTGCTCAAGCGCCAGGGTTTGCGGGTGGTGTTTCCCCAGGACCAGACCTGCTGCGGTCAGCCGGCCCGCAACTGCGGTTTTTTCGAGGAGGCGCGCGCCGTCGCCCGCGCCCAGTTCGACGCGTTCCCCGAGCCCTGGCCGATCGTCGTCCCGTCGGGAAGCTGCGCCGGGATGATGCGCGTCCATTATCCCCAGCTGTTCGCCGACCAGCCCGACCGGGAGCGGGCGGAGGCGTTCGCCGCGCGGGTCTACGAGCTGAGTTGGTTCCTTGTCCATGTGCTCGACTGCAAGCTGGCGGACCACGGCGAACCGGTGACGGTGACGTGGCACGCCTCCTGCCATTCCATGCGCGAGATGGGCGTGACCGACGAGCCCAAGCGGCTGCTCCGCTCGCTCGCCAACGTGACGCTGGTGGAGAACCCGCGCGAGCGGGAATGCTGCGGCTTCGGCGGCACCTTCTCGGTCCGCCAGCCGGAGGTTTCCGCCGCCATGGTCGCGGACAAGATCGACGCCCTGCGGTCCACCGGCGCGGCTGAGATGGTCACCGGCGACTGCGGCTGCCTGATGAACATCTCGGGCGCCCTGGACAGGATGGGCGGTAAGGCCGGTCCTCCGCTGCGCAGCCGGCACCTCGCCGAATTCCTGCTGGAGCGCAGCGATGACCGTTGACGCGCAGCCTGATGCCGGGGCGCCCAAGGCCGGCAGCTTCGCGGAGCGCGCCCACCTGGCGCTGAACGACAAGCCGTTGCGGGCCAATTTCCGCCGCGCCATGGACGGGCTCATGGCCAAGCGGGCGGCGCAGTTCCCCGACGCCGCCGATCTGGCCGCCTTGCGGGCGCGGGGGGCCGCGATCAAGGAGCGGGCGCTGGCCCGGCTGCCCGACCTGCTGGAACAGTTGGAGGCGCGCTGCGCCGAGAACGGCATCAGGGTCCACTGGGCCGAGACCACCGACGAGGCCAACCGGATCGTTCTCGGCATCTTCCGGGAGCACGGCGTGAAGACCGTGGTCAAGGGCAAGTCGATGGTGTCGGAGGAGATGCACCTGAACGCCTTCCTGGGCGAGCACGGCATCCAGGCGATCGAATCCGACCTGGGCGAGTACATCATCCAGCTCGCCGGCGAGATGCCCAGCCACATCGTCATGCCCTGCATCCACAAGAACAAGGGCCAGATCGGCGCCCTGTTCGCGGAGCATATCGAGGGCCAGCGCTACACCGAGGACGTGGACGAACTGACCGCCGCGGCGAGGCGCGTGCTGCGCGACCGCTTCGCGGAGGCCGACGCCGGCATTTCCGGCGTCAATTTCGCGGTCGCGGAGACCGGCACCCTGGTATTGGTCGAGAACGAGGGTAACGGCCGCCTTTCCACCACCCTGCCGCCGCTCCACGTCGCGGTCATGGGGATCGAGAAGCTGGTCGAGACCCTGGACGACATCCCGCCGCTGCTGGCGCTGCTGCCGCGCTCGGCGACCGGCCAGCCGATCACGACCTATGTCAACATGATAACCTCGCCCCGCTGCGAGGGGGAGAAGGACGGCCCGCGCGAGGTGCATCTGGTGCTGCTCGACAACGGCCGGACCCGCGTCTACGCCGACCCGGAACTGCGCGAGACCTTGCGCTGCATCCGCTGCGGCGCCTGCATGAACCACTGCCCGGTCTATGCCCGGGTCGGCGGGCACACCTATGACGCGGTATATCCCGGCCCGATCGGCAAGATCCTGACGCCGCAGATCGCCGGGCTCGACGTGGCCGGCGACCTGCCCCACGCGTCCAGCCTGTGCAACGCCTGCGTCGAGGTCTGCCCGGTCAAGATCCCGATCGCCGACATCCTGGTCCGGCTGCGGCGGGAGGCCGTGCGGCCGTCCGCCTCGAACTCCGTGCAGGGGGCCGCGGTGAAGGGTGCCGGCGACGGCTGGACCCTGTCGGAAAGCTCCGTCTGGGCCGGCTGGAAATGGCTCCACGCCAATCCCGCCCTGTACCGCCTGGGCGCCCGCGCCCTGGCCCTGGCCGGCAACCTGATCCCGGCGGGCGTGCCGCCGCTGAAGGCCTGGACCAGCGTCCGTTCCAAACCGAAGTTCGCGCCCAGGACCCTCCACCAGCTCGCCCGCGACAAGGGTTTCGACGATGCATGACTCCTCCGGCACCCGCGCCCGCATCCTGTCCCGCCTGCGCGCCGCCCCGCCGTCCCCGGCGCCCGCGCTGCCGGACTGGCGCGCTCCCCGATTCGACGCCCCGACCCGGCTCGATCGGTTCCGCACCATGCTCGAAGCCATGAAGGCGGAGGTCCACGAGGTCGACGCGGCGGACTGGCCGCGCCGCCTGCGCACCCTGCTGGACAACCGCGGCGTCCGGGCCGTGGTCCACGGCGACGGCTCCGACGCGGCGCGGCAGCTCGGCGAGGCCTGGGGCGCCGATCCCCAGGCGCCGCGGCTGGTCGCCTACGACCGGGCGGTCGAGCAGTGGAAGGGCGAGCTGGTCCATGGGGTGGATGCCGGCGTCACCCTTGCGATCGGGGGCATCGCCGAGACCGGCACGCTGATCCTGTGGCCGACCGCGGCGGAGCCCCGCCTGATGTCGCTGCTGCCGCCGATCCACGTGGCGCTGGTGGAGGAGGATACCATCCGCGACAGCTTCGCCGAGGTGGTCCGGGAGCAGGGCTGGGCCGGGCGCATGCCGACCAACGTCGTCCTGGTCTCCGGCCCGTCGAAGACCGCCGACATCGAGCAGACGCTGGCCTTCGGCGTCCACGGCCCGAAGGAACTGATCGTCCTGGTGCTCAAGCGAGCCGGGAGGACCTACGCCGCCGCTGGATAAAAGCTTTCACCAAGATACTTGCCGTTGCAAAGATGCTTTGCCAAATTGACTGGGAGGCAGTACCCGCTTCCGTAACCTCAGGGCCAGAGCATCGCCATGACCGAGCCGATCCGCCCCGCCAAGCTCGCGGATGCCATCGCCGACCGCCTGGAAAAGCTCATCCTCGAAGGATCGCTGCGGCCCGGCGAGCGTCTTCTGCCGGAACGGGAACTGGCCCACCGGTTCGACGTCTCCCGCCCGAGTCTCCGCGAGGCGCTGGAGAAGCTGGAGCGGCGCGGCCTTCTGGTCAGCGAGCGCGGCGGCGCCACGCGGGTGGCGCCGCTGCTCGACGAGAGCTTCACGGCGCCGCTCGCCGACGTGGTGAACAGCAACCCCGAAGCGACCTACGATTACCTGGAATTCCGCGGCATCGCCGAAAGCTCGGCGGCATACCTGGCGGCCCTCCGCGGCACCAGCGTGGACCGCGAACTGATCCAGGAATGCTTCGCCGCGATGGAGGCCGCCCACCAGAAGGAAGACCCGACCGACGAGGCCAACGCCGACGCAGACTTCCACCTCGCGATCTACGAGGCGTCCCATAACCTCTTCATGCTGCACGTCATGCGCTCGCTGTCGGAGATGCTGCGCAACGACGTCTTCTATAACCGGGCGACCCTGTACCTGAGGCGCAACGTGCGGGAACTGCTGCTGGCCCAGCACCGGGCGATCCATGACGGCATCATCGCCGGCGATCCCGAGACCGCCCGGCAGGCCGCGCGCGACCACATGGTCTTCACGTCGGGCGCCCTGAAGGAGATCGCCAAGGCGGATGCCCGCCTGGAAGTCAGCCTCAACCGGATCGCCCGCGCCGACGTCCTGGCGGCGCAGCCGCGCTGAGCATCGCTGGCTACGACATCATCGCGCCGGCTTTGTCGGGTGCCGCTTCGCTCTACCCGACCTACGTTTTCTGCAACTTAACCGGTTTGTGAACCCTCATCCCGGCGGTGCCAGTTCCGCCATGATGCCGGGGATCTCGGCCAGCAGTTCGCGGGCGAGGAAGCCCATGGGGCCGCGGCTCCGCGCCAGGCGGTTGCCGGCCTGGCCGTGCAGGTAGACGGCCCAGATCGTCGCCTGCGCCGGTTCGGCGCCCCGCGCCACCAGTCCGGCCACGACCCCGGCCAGCGTGTCGCCCGATCCGGACGTGGCCAGCCCGGCATTGCCGCTCTCGTAGAACCAGGCATTGCCGTCCGGGTCCACGATGTGCGTGCAGCCGCCCTTCAGCGCCACCACCATGCTGAACCCGCTGGCGACCCGGCGCGCGGTGGCGAGCGGATCGGCCTCCACGGCGTCGCGGTCGATCTCCAGCAGGCTCGCCATCTCGCCCGCATGGGGCGTGATGATCGTCCGTCCCTGGCGCCGGCACAGCGGTTCGCGCAGGGTGTCGAGGCAGACCAGCGCCTCGGCGTCGATCACCAGGGCCGGGCCTTCCAGGCCGTTCACCATCCCGGTGGTCAGGGCGGCGACCGCCTCCTTGTCCATCATGCCGGGGCCTAGCAGCACCGCGTCGCTGCGCTTGCCCCGCTCGCACAGCAGGTCGGCCGATTCCGGGGAGATGCCGCCGGAGGGCGTCTCTGGCAGGCCCAGCACCAGCGCTTCGGGGACGGCAAGCCCGAGGTGCGGCGCCACGCTGGAGCAGGTGGCGATCTGGAGCTTGCCGGCGCCGGCCCGCAGCGCGGCGGTGCCCGCCAGCAGGGCGGCGCCGGGTACCTCGACGCTGCCGGCGACGACCAGCACGCTGCCCCTGGCCTTCTTGTCGACGGAACCGGAAGGTTCGGGCAGTGGCATGCCGCGCAGGAGTTCCGCCGTGATCTTGGTCGCTTCGGTCATCATAGCTCCGGTCATCGGTCCATCGGTATCGACGCTTGGGATCAGCGGGAGGCCACGTTCTCGTCCGGTTCGTCGGTGACCGGCGCGCCGGCCTGGCGCAGCGGAGCCACGAAATTGTATCGCCGCAGCTCCATGCCGCCGATCTTGCCGATATCAGGGTTGTAGGCGTATTCGGTGACGGAGCAGTTGGCCACGTCGGCTTCCCGGTCGATCGCCAGGATCTGTTCCTCGGTCAGGTTTTCCAGCAGGTAGCGCAGGCACAGCACGACGACCTGATGGCTGACGATCACCACCCGGCGGCCGCCATGGTGGAGGCTGACCGTGTCGAGCGCGCTGCGCAGCCGCAGGATGACGTCGCACCAGCTCTCCCCCGCGGGAGGCCGGTGGTAGAACTTGCCCAGCAGGCGGCGGAACTCCGCCTGGTCGGGAAACTCCTCCTGGATGCCGCGCCGGGTCAGCCGGTCCAGGACCCCGAACTCCTTCTCGCGCAGCCGTTCGTCGATCACGAAATCGGCGACGTCCACGTCCAGCCTGCCGAACTCCCGCACGATCTCCGCGGTGCGGCGGGCCCGGGCGTAGGGCGAGGTCAGCACCACGTCCGGGCGCTCCTCCGCAGGCATCCGGGCGAACCACTCGCCGAGCGCCTGGGCCTGCTCCTCGCCCCGGGCGCTCAGCGGGACGTCGACGTCCCGCTCCGCGATGTCGATCCGGCCTAGCCCGGCGGCATCGGCCGCCTCGCGGGCCACGTTGCCCGAACTTTCGCCATGGCGGACGATCCGGAGATTACTGGGCCAACGTTCCTGCATTGTGACGACCGCTCCCCACGTTGATTGCCTCGCTTCAACCCGCGGGAACCATGATCGTTTCAGGTGACGGGCGCCGCGCGGCGGATCGGTCAGGAACCCTGCGGCGGCAATCGCGGTTTCCTCAAGGGAACGTCAACCCGGAGAGGACCCCCGCCATGATCCTGGACACGATGCTGACAGACCATCAGGCCGGCCGCGATTTCTTCGCGCTGGCCGGCAATTCAGTGTTCGAGGGTTACGCCGAGCGGGCCGGCCTGTTCTCCCGGTTCGCCGACCGGTGGACGGCCCACGCCGACATGATGGACGAGGCGGTCCTTCCCGTCCTGGGGGAGGACACGCACCGGTCGGAAGCGTTGGACCAGCTGCGGGAAGGCCAGCGCCGGCTGCGCGGGACGATCGCCGACCTAGCCCGGCGCGCGGCCGACGAATCGGTCGCCAACGATCGCTGGTTCGCCGATTTCCAGCGGCTGAAGCAGGAATACGAGCAGCAGATCGAGCTGGAGCAGGCCCTGGTCGTTCCCATGATCCAGGAAGACCTGTCGCCCGACCGGATCGCCCGCATGACAGAGGCCGGCGACCGTATCCGGGCCGAGCGCGGCATCTGACGCCTGGCCGCAGGTACCGGAGGATTCAGCCTTCCCGGAGGGCCTCGATCGCGCCGATCAGGTGATGGGGCAGGATCGGCTTCATCAGGACGCCGTGCGGGTCCATGGCGCTGATCCGGAGGCGGGTCGCGACCTCGTTCGACCCGGTCAGGAAGATCACCTTGCAGGGGTGTTCCCGGCGGATCCGTTCCGCGGCCTCGATGCCGTCCATCCCGGTGCCCAGGCGCACATCCATCAGGACGACGGCGGGACGTCGGCGCAGGGCGAGGTCAACGGCCGCCGAGCCGCTCCGGGCGACGCACAGGTTGCGGAATCCCGCATCCTCCAGGGTCATGCGGATGCCGAGGCGGACCAGGTTGTCGTCGTCCACGATCAGGATGGGATCGTCGGATTTCAGCATGGCAGCTCCGCCGGGCATGGAAAGCTCACCGAGACGATCGTCCCGTGGTCCTGCTCGACCGCGATCTCGCCGCCCAGCTGATCGACCAGTTCCGCGATGATCTGCTGTCCGATCTTGGCCGGAGGCGCTCCCGGAAGCATGGCCTGCGGCAATCCGACGCCGTCGTCGGCGACGACCAGGAGGGCCGTGCCGTCTCCCCTGCCCGTCAGCGAGACGTCCACGCGCCCCTTGCGGCCGGCCGGGAAAGCGTGCCTGAAGGCGTTCGTCACCAGTTCGTTGACCAGCAGCCCCAGGGAAATCGCGAAATCGATCGTGATCGCGCTGTTCCGCGGCTCGACCCTGACGCCCATCGTGATGTCGGGCCGGCCGGCGGCATAGGGGGCGGCCAGCGAGTGGCACAGGTCGCGCAGGAATTCGCCCTGGTCGATCGTCTCCAGGTCTTCCGACTGCATGAGCTTCTGGTGGACGAGTCCCAGGCAATAGACCCGGTGGCGCAGATCGCCCAGGCTTTCCGCGATGGCCGGCGTCTGCCGCTTCTGGAGCGCCAGCAGGGTATCGACCACCTGGAGGTTGTTCTTGACCCGGTGATAGACTTCCCGCAGCAGCGTCTCCTTCTCGTTCAGCAGCCGTTGCAGCCGCTGCTCCGCCTGCTGCTGCTCGCGGACCTTCTGCCGCAGGGCCAGGGTGGCCGACCGGGCCTCGATCTCGGTCATGACCAGATCGGCGAAATCCTTCAGGATCTCCCGCTGCGCGTCGCTGAATTCGGGGTGCGGCGCGTGGTCGATCACGCACAGGGTGCCGAGCACGTACCCTTCGGGCGTTACCAGCGGGGCGCCGGCGTAGAACCGGATGTGCGGATCCTCGACCACCAGCGGATTGCCGGCGAAGCGGTCGTCCGCCGCGGCGTCCGGAACCACGAGCGGTTCCCTGGCGAGGATCGCGTGCGAGCAGAAGGCCATTTCCCGCCGGGTCCATTGGGCGTCGAAGCCATGGCGGGACTTGAACCACTGCCGTGTCTCGTCGATCAGGGAGATCAGGGAGACCGGCATGCCGAGCACCGTCGCGGCCAGCCGGGCGATGCGGTCGAAAGCCTGCTCCGGCAAGGTGTCGAGCAGGTCGTAGCGTTTCAGCGCGACGAGCCGCAGCGGCTCGTCGTCGGGCACCGGCGCCGTGCCGACGCTCCGCTGCGAGGCGTTCAGGGACGCAGACCCTCGTTCGCCCATCTGCCCTTCCATGCCCTGTGGTTGCCGTTTGCCCGGATCAACATCCTGCACTGCCCTGGCGAGCGGCAGATGCTTGCCGGCTGGCCGCTCCAAACGCGGCGCGCCGTCTCGGACCGCCGTCCCGCTTTTTCGGTTCGATCGCATTCAGGTTCGGAAAGCCCGCCAGAGCCTGACGTATTACTAAATCAGGAGGGACTTCATCGTAAGCTCAGCGGTACATCTCTCTCCAGTACAGGAGAAGATCAGGGACAGTTCCGGAAAGTCCTATTCCTCCGCCGAAAGAGTCCGGAGAAATTAAAAATACATGCTTGGAAACAAGTGTTCGAGCAGATTAAAACCTTCGGCGAGATGTAAAGTTCAATGAGAAACTTTCAAGCGCGCCAGGCATGGGAATGATGCTTTTGCCGTACCGGATCCGAAACGTGCTGGTTCCTGGGAAACTGGGCTGACACCCCTTTCGGACTTGAAGCCTACGGCCGGCAACCGAGCATCGAGGACAGACAATGCGCCAAGCGATACGCGAACCGTCGATTGACGATCTTCTGGATGATCCGATCCTGCGCACCCTGCTGGCCAGGGATGGCCTGAGGGTCGAGGACGTCAGGAGTTTCCTTGAGGAAATGAAACGGAAACTCGGCCCCGGCCGATCCGGCGAACGACTCCTTCCCGGCTCCCGGAAAGGTGGCCAGGCGCTGCCTTCCGAAAGATCCTGATCATCGTCATTCAAGGCAGATCCAGTTGATTTCCCGCGCTGAAGCAGGTGCAGGCGCGTGCCGGGCCCGGACGACCCCGGCGTCGGCGCCGCGTTCCCCCCGGACATCGCCGGGGATGTGGTTGTCCCTCCGTCGGGGGCGTCGCCGATGACGGTCCGATCAGGAGGGGGATCCCCGGCCTTCGCCCTGGAGACGGTCAGGTACCCGCTGCTGGTGGTCGACGGGGACGGCAGGGTGGAGGCGGCGAGCCGTGCCGCGGACGATCTGTTCGACCTGCCGCCGAAATCCCTCCAGGGGCAGCGCCTCCGCGACATCGGCGGCCGTTCCTCGCTCCTGCAGGACGCCGCGGCGTCCGCCGTCGGGTCGGGGCGACCGGTCGAACTGGAGATCCGGGTCAGGGGCCGCCGCTTCGACATCATGGTCGAACCCTTGCGCGCGGAAGCCGGCACCGTGTCCGGGGCCGTGATCCACGCCACCGAGAATCACGGTACCTTCCCGGACCGCGACATGCTGTCCCTGGTGCTCGACCAGCTGCCCTGCGCCGTCTACTGGAAGGACAGCCATTCCAGGTATCTCGGCGGCAACCGGATGTTCGCCGAGGTCGTCGGCCTCGGCTCGTCGCAGGCCGTTCCCGGCATCACCGATGACGACATCATGGCATCCTCGGACGCGGAGACCGTCCGCCGGGAAGACGAGCAGGTGATGCGGACCGGCGAGAGCCTCGTCAGCATCGAGCAGGTGCTCGAACTGGCGGTGGGCGGCAGGTGCATCGAGAAGCTCAAGGCGCCGCTTCGCGCCGCCGACGGCGAAATCATCGGCATCCTGTGCATCGCCCAGGACGTCACGCAGCGGAAGAAGGCCGAGGAGAAGCTGGTCACGGACAAGCTCGCCGCCGAACAGGCGAGCCGGGCGAAGACGAGCTTCCTCGCCGCCGCGAGCCATGACCTGCGCCAGCCGATCCAGGCGCTCGCCCTGTTCGCCAGGCTGCTGGAGAAGCGGGTGACCGGACAGGCGTCCAAGAACCTCGTCGGGCTGATCCAGCAGTCGGCGAGGTCGCTGTCCGACCTGCTGGAGGCCGTAATCCACCTGTCCCGGCTGGAAGCGGGGGAGGTCGAGCCCAACATCGGGCCGACCCGGCTGGGCGACCTGATCGGCCGGCTGGTCGGGGAATTCAGCCACCAGGCGGACGGGAAAGGCCTCGATTTCCGCGCCGTCAACACGGACATGGTGGTGCAGAGCGACCCGCTGCTGCTGGAGAGGATCCTGCGCAACCTGATCTCCAACGCCATCCGCTACACGGAATGCGGGCGCGTCCTGGTCGGGTGCCGGCGCCGGGGCGGCCAGGTCAGCATCGAGGTCTGGGACACCGGCATCGGCATCCCCAAGGACCAGTTCGGCGAGATCTTCCGCGAGTTCCATCGCAGCCGGGGCACGAACCACGAGGCGGTGGACGGCTTCGGCATCGGACTGGCGGTCGTGGACCGGCTGACCAACCTCCTGGGGCATCGCATCGAGGTCTCCTCGGTTCCGGGAAAGGGGTCGGTCTTCCGGATCCAGGCAGAGGCGACCTCTCCGTGCCTTTTTCTGAAGGGCCCTGTTGAGCTCACGCCATTTCAGGGGAAACACACCGATGCGTAAGCTCATGCTGCCCATCGCGGCGATCCTGCTCACGACCCAGCCGCTCGCCGCGCAGGAGTCCTCGAAGGTCATCCGGCAGGAGGGACAGGCATCCTACTTCCAGGCCGGCGAAGGCGGGAACACGCTGACCAAGAGCGGCGAACCCGTGAACCCGCAGGGCTATACAGCGGCGTCGCGGGACCTGCCGCTCGGCACCGTCGTGACGGTGACCAACCGGGAGACCGGCAAGTCGGTCGACGTCAGGATCAACGATCGCGGGCCGACCCGGCCGGACCGCATCATCGACGTGTCCGAACAGGCGGCCCGCGACCTGGGCATGGAGGAGGCCGGCGTGGCCCCCGTCACGGTCGAGGCGGACCCGGGCAGGCAGGACGACCCGGAAATCCGCAGCCAGCTGGAATCGGCGGTCCGGTAGGCCGGCGGCAGACCCCCGGGCGGTGCCATGGGCCTTCTCGCCATCCTCCGGCAGGGCGCGCTCGCCGCGAGCATCGTGGCGGCGCCGCTGCCGTCGCCCGGCGCGGCCCCGCAGGACCACCGCTATGCCACCTTCCGGGATCCCGGGTCCGGCACCGTCCTGACCTATCCCGCGTCCGTCTTCACGAGGGCGGACGACGGGACCGGCCGGTTCGCGAAGTTCGTTTCCACCGACCGCCTGTCCACCCTCTACGTCGTCGGCCGGGAGAACGACCCGGAGCAGAGCGTCGCCGACCTGTCGGAAGCGGCGGAGGCGGCGCTTGCCGAGGAGAGTGCCCGGATCACCTACCGGCGCCGGAAGGCGGACTGGTTCGTCCTGTCCGGCTTCATCGGCGACAACATCTTCTATCGCAAGACCGTGCTGGCCCACCGGGGGCGGACGGTGGGCACCTTCCAGATCAATTTCCCGAAGGAGCAGAAGCCCTTCTACTACGGCATCGTTGAACGCATGTCCTGGTCGTTCAAGCCCCGGGACCATTCAAGCCAGGGTGACGCCGGCGGTCACACCACCAGCGGGGCATTCTCCACGCCGGCGGTGCCGAAGACGGCGCGGTAGCGGGCGATCTCGTCCGGCGGCCCCGACGCCTTCAGGTAGTTGTCGCTCAGCTTGACCGCCGGGCGGCCGTTGGCGGCGGTGATCTTGCAGACCAGGGAGATCGGGTCCAGGTCGTCCCGCCCCGACGGGTGGCACCCCCGGAAATCGTTGGTCAGCAGGGTTCCCCAGCCGTAGCCGTCGCGGACCCTGTCCCGGAACCGCCCGTGCAGCGCCAGGATCTGGCCGACGTCGAGCCCGTCCGAGAACAGGATGCGCTTGTCGCGGGGATCGCAGCCATGGTCCGTCCACCAGGCGATCGCCTCCTCCGCGGCGACGAAGGGGTCCTTACTGTCGATCCGGATGCCGGTCCACTTCTTGGCCCAGTCCGGCGCGTCCCGCAGGAACTGGGTCGAGCCGTAGGTGTCCGGCAGCATCACCAGCAGCGCCCCGGCGTAGGTCTGCTGCCAGCGGTCCAGCACCGTGTACTGCGACTGCTTCAGCCCGACGTCGTCCTGCGCCAGGGTGGCCAGCACCATCGGCAGCTCGTGGGCGTTGGTGCCGATCGCCTCGAACCCATGCTTGTGGGCGAAGAAGGCGTTTGACGTGCCGGTGAAGGCGGGACCCAGCTCCTCGGCGGCGGCCAGGATCGCCCATTCCTGCCACAGGTGGCTGTGGCGCCGCCGCGTCCCGAAGTCGGAGATCCTCAGCCCGCCGGCGCCGCGCAGCCGGTCCAGCTTGGCCCACAGCTTCGTCTTGGCATGGGCGTAGAGCTTGTCCAGCTCGTACTTGCTCAGCCGGTTCAGCCCCGTGCGGGCGCCGCGGTCCCGGGACCGGCGCCCGCGGTTGCGCAGCTCGTTGACGATGGTCAGCGCGTAGATTTCCCACAGGGTCACGTCCACCCAGGGGCCGGAGAAGGTCAGCTCGTACTGACCGCCCTTCGTCTCGAACCGGTATTCCGGCAGCCGGAAGCCGCGCAGGAACTCGATGAAGTCGGGTTCGAACAGGTCGCGCCTGCCATACAGCTTGTTGCCGGCCAGCCAGACCGTCTCGCTCTCGGTGAAGCGCAGCGACCGGGCATGGTCGAGCTGGTCCCGCAGTTCGGCTTCGTCGATGATGTCGGCCAGCCGGACGTTGCGCGACCGATTGATCAGGGAGAAGGTCACCGGGATGCGCGGATACCATTTCCAGACGAACTGGAGCATCAGCAGCTTGTAGACGTCGGTGTCCAGCAGCGACCGGATGACGGGGTCGATGTTGAAGCTCTGATTGTATGCCCGCGCGGCGAAATCGATCATGCCGATGCTCCCGGGTCCAGCGGCCGTCCCCTGGTTTCCAGGTCGATCCGGCCGACCGCTACCGCCGCCACCAGCAGCAGCGCCGCGAACAGCCCGATCGCCGCCTCGAAGCCGGCCCCGACCACCAGGGCCACCGCCGAGGGGGCCAGCAACCCGCCGAAACGGGCCATGGCCCCGGCCATGCCCATGCCGGTCGCCCGCAGCTCGGTCGGGTAGAGCTCCGGCGTATAGGCGTAGAGGGCGCCCCAGGTGCCCAGCAGGGCGAAACTCATGGCGAGCAGCGCCGCCGCGATCAGCAGCGGGTCGCCGGCGATGATGAAGGTGAAGCAGCCGGCGGCGCTGGCGACCAGGAACAGGATCAGCGTGCGCCGCCGGCCGATCGTCTCCAGCCCGACCGCCGCCAGCGCGTAGCCCGGCACCTGGGCCAGGGCCAGCAGCACCAGGAAGCCGTAGCCGCGCACGAATCCGTAGCCTTCCGTCACCAGCCGGCTCGGCAGCCAGACGAAGACCCCGTAATAGGCGGCCGAGACGAACAGCCACGTCGCCAGGATCAGCAGGCTGCGCCGCCGCAGCGCTCCCGAGAACAGGTCCGACATGCGGGATCGCCGCCGCTCCACCGCCGTCAGGTCGCCCCGGACCGGCTCCGCGCCGTTGGCGAGCGCGATCCGGTCCAGCACGGCGCGGGCCTGGTCCGGCCCGCCCCGACGCAGCAGGTAATGGGGGGATTCCGGCAGCCACAGCCGCAGCCAGATACCGACCGCCGCGGGCAGGGCGGTCAGGACGAACAGCCAGCGCCAGGCGTCCGGCCCGGCCCACAGGCTGGCGCCCCAGGCCGCCAGGGCCACCATGATGGTGCCGATCGCCCAGAAGCCTTCGAGCGCCACCAGCCAGCGGCCGCGCCGCTCGGGCGGCAGGAATTCCGCCATCATGGCATAATCGACCGGCAGGGTGCCGCCGACGCCGATCCCGGTCAGCAGGCGCAGGACCAGCAGCATCTCGAAGCTGGTGGAGAAGGCGGAGGCGAGCCCGAACACCGCGTCGATCAGGACCGTGACGATCAGCACGCGCCTTCGCCCGATCCGGTCGGCCAGCCGGCCGAACCCCCAGGCCCCGATCAGCATGCCCAGGAACAGGGCCGTCCCGGCCTGCACCGCCTGCGGAATTGACAGCCCGAAGCCGGCCGCGAGCGACGGGGCGGCGAAGCCGATCGACAGGACCTGCATGGCGTCCGCCGCCCAGACCAGGCCGAAGATCGCCAGCAGGCGGTAATGGAAGGAACCGGTGCCGATCCGGCTCAACGCTTCATCGACCGTAACGGCGGTCATCGCACTCCTTTCGCGGATACCCATTTCGCAACAGGGGTGGAGCATCCCTGTTCCTGATCCAAAAGGCGATCTTTATCCTGTATATGATCGGTGCCGCGCGGCAGCCGGCCCCGTCCGCGGTCCCTGTCCGAAACCGATCGGCTCGAACGGTGTTGGATGCGGGAGGCAGGTACTCTGCCGGCGGCTTCGTCGCGGATTTACGGGAGTTTCAAGGTTGAGCACAGGATTGATCGCACTCATCGACGACGTCGTCGGGCTGGCGAAGGTCGCCGCCGCGTCGTTGGACGATGCCGCCGCGCAGGCCACGCGGGCGGGTGCCAAGGCCGCCGGCGTGGTGGTGGACGACGCTGCGGTCACGCCCCGCTACGTGGTCGGCCTCGCCGCGGAGCGGGAACTGCCGATCGTCGGCCGAATCGCGATGGGCTCCCTGAAGAACAAGCTGCTCTACCTGCTGCCGGCGGCGCTGTTCCTCAGCCTGGTGGCGCCGTGGGCGATCACCCCGCTGCTGATGCTGGGGGGAGCCTTCCTGTGCTACGAGGGCGCCGAGAAGCTGTACGAGGCCATATGGCCCCACGCCCCGGGCCACGGCCACGGCGGGGACGGCGTGGTGCCGGCCGGAACCCCGGCCGAGGTCGAGGAGCAGCGGGTCAGCGGCGCCATCCAGACCGACCTGATCCTGTCGGCGGAGATCATGGCGATCACCCTGTCCACGGTCGCGGCGACAACCTCCTCGTTCTGGACCCAGGCGCTGGTCCTGGCGATCGTCGGCACCGGCATCACCCTGGTCGTCTACGGGGCGGTGGCGCTGATCGTGAAGGCGGATGACGTCGGCCTGTCCCTCGCCCAGAACGAAACCCCCGTCTCCAGCATCCTGGGGCTGCGCGCCGGCGGCAACCCGCCGGGCGGCGCCGACCGCGCGCTTCGTCCCGTGACCAAGGGGATTGGGCGCGGCCTCGTCATCGGCATGCCCTATTTCCTGAAGGCGCTGAGCATCATCGGGACGGCCGCGATGCTCTGGGTCGGCGGCGGCATCATCATCCACGGGCTGGAGGAGTTCGGGTTCACGGCGATCGGGCACGCGGTCCATGATTTCGCGGCGGCGGTCGGCCACGCGGTTCCCGCGGTCTCCGCGGTGCTCGAATGGCTCGTGGCCGCCGCCGCGGCGGGCCTGCTGGGGATCGCCGTGGGCGCCGTGCTGATCCCCCTGGTCCACAACGTCGCCATGCCGGCCGTGGCGAAGCTGAGGGGCTAGCCGAACTGGGGCAGGACCCGCTCGCCGAAGGCGTCGATGAAGGCTTCCTGGTCCGTCCCGACATTGTGCAGGTCGATGCCGGCGAAGCCGATCTCGGCGTATTCGGCGAGCAACCCGGCCAGCCGGCCCAGGTCGGAGGAGACGTGGATGGCGTCCCGGCAATCCTCAGGCCGGACGAAGCGGGCGGCGGCCTCGAACTCCTCCGGCGTGCGCAGGTCCCAATTGACGCTGCCGCCCAGGATGTTGAAGCGCCACTGCTCGTGGGCCTGGCGCAGGGCCTCCTCCTCGCTCCTCGCCCAGCAAAGATCCATCTTGAAATAGACCGGCTTGCCTTCGCCGCCGCCGCGCCGGAACGCCTCGACCACCTTGCGCACGGAGTCCGGCCCGTGCCCCACGGTCAGCAGGCCGTCGGCCCAGCCGCCCAGCCACTCGGCCGTGGCCTCGCTGACCGCGGCGCCGACCAGCCTGGTCTGCCGCCGGGGAAGCGAGTAGAGCTTCGCCTCGGAGACCGTGATCCGGCCGCGCCGGGTCACCTCCTCGCCGCGCAGCAGGGCCTGCATCACCTCCGCGCCTTCCCTCAGTCTCTCGTTCCGCTCGGGTTTCTCCGGCCACTCGCCGCCGGTGATGTGCTCGTTGACCAGTTCGCCGCTGCCGACCGCGATCCAGGGCAGGCGGTCCGGGAACATCTCCCCCAGGGTCGCGACCGCCTGGGCCAGGACGGCGGGGTGGTAGCGCCAGCCGCCGGGCACGGTGATCAGCCCGAAGGACAGGGACGTCGCCTGCATGGCGGCGCCCAGCCAGGACCAGACGAACCCGGAATGTCCCTGGGAGGGAGCCCAGGGGTGGTAGTGGTCCGACGAGAAGACGCCCTGGAAGCCGGCGGCCTCGGCTCGGCGGACGAGTTCCACCAGCCGGCTCGGGGGGAACTGCTCGTGGGAGGCGTGGTAGGTCAGCAGGGGCATGGTTCGATCTTTCCGGACATTCGATCGGTCGGGTTGACCGGATCCGCCCCAGCCCAACACTCCCCACGCCCCGATGTCGCCGAACCGGGCGGAACGGCGGACGGGGAGGCCGCGCGCCGTCAGGCGCGGCCTCCCCGCCTCCGATGCCGTGCCGTCAGGGGATCATCCAGGTGAAGACATAGGCCTGGAGGACGGTGATCACGCCGATGATCGTGACGAAGAACAGGCTGTGCTTGAGCGTGAAGCGGAACAGGTCCGATTCCCGGCCGACCAGCCCGACCGCGGCGCAGGCCACGGCGATCGACTGCGGCGAGATCATCTTGCCGGTGACGCCGCCGGTGGTGTTGGCGGTGACCATCAGGATCTCGGACAGCCCGAGCTGCTGGGCCGTGGTCGCCTGGAGCGCCCCGAACAGGGCGTTGGACGAGGTGTCCGACCCGGTCAGGAACACGCCCAGCCAGCCCAGCACCGGCGAGAAGAACGGGAAGGCCTTGCCGGTCCCGGCCAGCAGCAGGGCCAGCGTCGAGGACAGGCCCGAGTAGTTGGCGATGAAGGCGAACGCCAGCACCATGCCGATCGAGTAGATCGGGCGGCGCAGCTCCATCAGCGTCTCGCCGAAGGTGGCGACGGCCGCCGCCGGCCGCATGCGCAGGAAGAAGATCGAGATCAGCGCGGTCAGCAGGATCGCGGTGCCGGTCGCGGAGATCAGGTCCAGCTTGTAGACGGCGTCGTAGGGCTTGGGCGAGGTGACGATCGGGGCGACCTTGGTGACCAGCTTGTCCAGTCCCTCGATCGGGAAATAGAACACGGTGGAGGCGAAGGCGCCGGCCTTGGCGAAGGCCGCCTTGAACGGCGCCAGGCTCCAGATCGTCACGATCACGGTCAGCACCAGGAAGGGCGACCACGCCTTGATGACCTGCCCGGTCGTGTAGGTGGCGGCGGCGCCATAGGTGGCATAGTCCGCGGTGGGCGTGACCGCGGCCCCGACGGCGCGGGGAACGGGGGCGCCGGCTTCCCGGTCGGAGAAGCGGAAGATGCGCTTGGGCTTCCACACCTTCAGGAACAGGGTCAGGCTGACCAGGCTGATCAGGGCGGAGGTGATGTCCGGAAGCTCCGGCCCGATGAAGTTGGAGGTGAAATAGACGCCGAAGGCGAAGGTCGAGCCGGCGACCAGCACGGCCGGCCACGTCTCGCGCACGCCGCGGACGCCGTCCATGATGAAGACGATCCAGAACGGCACGAACACGGCGAGCAGCGGCAGCTGGCGGCCGGCCATCTGGCCGATCTTGAAGGCTTCCAGCCCCGTCACCTGGCCGGCGACGATCATCGGGATGCCCATGGCGCCGAAGGCGACCGGGGCGGTGTTGGCGATCAGGCACAGGCCGGCGGCGTAGAGCGGGTTGAAGCCCAGCCCGACCAGGAGGGCCGCGGTGATCGCGACCGGTGCTCCGAAGCCGGCGGCCCCTTCCAGGAAGGCGCCGAAGGAGAAGCCGACCAGCAGCATCTGGAGGCGCTGGTCCTCGGTGATCGACACGACCGACGCGCGGATGATGTCGAACTGGCCCGTCTTCACCGTCACCTTGTACAGGAAGACGGCGGTCAGGATGATCCAGGCGATCGGCCACAGGCCGTAGACGAAGCCGTACCCGGCGGAGGCCAGCGCCTGTCCGACCGGCATGCCGTAGAACAGGATCGCCACGGCGAGGGCGAGGGCGACGGTGATGGTGGCCGCGACGTGGCCCTTCATCCGGAAGACGGCCAGCGCCATGAAAAAGAAGATGATCGGAAGCGCCGCGACCAGCGCGGAGACCCACAGATTGCCTGCCGGGTCATAGATTTGCATCCAGGGCTGCATATTGTTTCCACTCTAGATTGCCGCGCCCGGGCCTGTCGGGGCGCGTCGCGGCGGATTGCGGTTTATTTTCTGCCAGCCTGGACTACATTGGTAAAATTAATGTACCGGCTGTGATCATGGTGGATAAATCAAAAACCGGCGCCTTGTACATGGAAAAATGCGTTTCAAGGGTGTCGCGGATGTCGCAGGCGTTGAAGTGCCGCAGGGCCGTTCGGTATCATCGGCCCATGACCGACACATCCGACGCGACCGATCCAGGGGATGCCGCGGACGCCGCAGCCGAGGCCGACCCGCTGACCCGCCTGCTCCAGTGCCATCCGGAGACCGCCTTCGACTACCTGGAGTTCCGCCGGATGATGGCGGGGCCGTCGGCCGCCTTCGCGGCGGAGCGGGCCACCCCGGCGGACATCGAGCGGCTGCGGGCCTGCCTGACCGCCATGGAGGAGGCCCACGGCCTGGACGATCCCTCGCGCGAGGCGGCGGCCGACGCGGAGTTCCACCTGGCCATATACGAGGCCGCGCACAACCAGGTGATGATCGGCATCATGCGGCAGTTCATCCGCATGATGAGCGAGAACGTGTTCTACGACCGCACCAGCCTGTATCTGCGCCGCGGCGTCCGGGACAGCTTCCTGCGCCAGCATCAGGCGATCTTCCACGCCATAGCCGCCGGCAACCCGGAGGCGGCGCGCGCCACCGCGGACGCCCATATCGCCTCGACCACCGAGGCCCTGCGCGAGGCCCAGCGGGCGGATGCGCGGCTAGAGGTCGCACTGCGCCGCCAGCAGGGCGTCAACCTCGTGACGGGCAAGGGAAAATAGCCTGTTCGCCTTGCTTCCGGTATTTGGCAAAAACATTTTACCGCTTTACGACACCGGTAAGTTCGCGTATCCGTGATCGCAGCGGCCCGGAGGAGACGGCCGCATGACGGAGGAACGCCGGAAACCGCCGGGCCGCGCGCATGTCTGCCGCGCCGGGCGCCACCGTTCCCGCCATGCCGGGCGTCTCCCGAAGGCTTCCCTGTTTCTCGACAGCCGACCGGCGCCATCCCGCCGGCGACAGGAAGGCGTGCGGAATGCCAGACGGAACCTCCCTCCCCGGACCCTCGCGGGCGGCCGACCCAGCCGCCGATGCCTTCGCCGGCGCGATCGCCGAATTCACCGCCCTGCTCGGGAACGAGCGGGTGATCCGCGACCCGCTGCGGCTGCTGGCCTACGGCACCGACGCCAGCTTCTACCGGCTGGTCCCCCGGGTGGTGGTCAAGGTGGAGAGCGAGGAGGAGGTGGCCGCCATCCTGGCCGCCTGCCGCCGCGACCGGCTGCCGGTCACTTTCCGCGCGGCCGGCACCAGCCTGTCCGGGCAGGCGGTGACCGACGGCGTGCTGGTCGTGCTGGGCGACCGCTGGAACGGGATCGTGGTGGAGCAGGGCGGCGGGCTGGTCCGGCTTCAGCCGGGCGTGCTCGGGGCGGACGCCAACTGGCGCCTTGCCGCCTATGCCCGCAAGATCGGCCCGGACCCGGCCTCCATCGACAGCGCCAAGATCGGCGGCATCGCCGCCAACAACTCGTCGGGCATGTGCTGCGGCACGTCGGACAACAGCTACAAGACGCTGGTCTCCATGCGGCTGCTGCTGGCCGACGGCACCCTGGTCGATACGGGGGACGCCGACAGCCTGGCGCGGTTCCGGCAGAGCCACGGCGGGTTGCTGGACCGGCTGGCCGGTCTGGGCGCCGCGACCCGGGCCGACGCCGACCTGTCGGCCCGCATCCACGCCAAGTTCGCGATCAAGAACACCACCGGCTACAGCATCAACGCACTGGTCGATTTCGAGGACCCGGTCGAGATCCTCCAGCACCTGATGATCGGATCGGAAGGAACGCTGGGCTTCATCGCGGAGGTGACCTACCGCACGGTGCCCGACCATGCCCACAAGGCGAGCGCGCTGCTGCTGTTCCCCGACATCGGCGAGGCCTGCCGCGCCGTGGCGCTGCTGAAGCCGGCCCCCGTCTCCGCCGTCGAGCTGATGGACCGGCCGGCGCTCCGCTCGGTCGAGGACAAGCCCGGCATGCCGGCGGAGATCCGCGGGCTGGCCGACGGCGTCACCGCGCTGCTGGTCGAGACCCGCGCCGAGGACGGCGCCGGCCTGGACGCCAATATCCGCGACATCGCCTCCGTCCTGGCCGGCGTCGCAACCCTGGGGCCGGCCGCCTTCACCTCGGCCGCGGACGAGTACGGCAAGCTGTGGAAGATCCGCAAGGGCCTGTTCCCCGCGGTCGGCGCGGTGCGCCGGGCCGGCACCACGGTGATCATCGAGGACGTGGCCTTTCCCATCAAGGACCTGGCCGCCGCCACCCTGGACCTCCAGGCGCTGTTCGCCAAGCACGGCTACCACGAGGCGATCATCTTCGGCCACGCCCTGGACGGCAACCTGCACTTCGTCTTCACCCAGGATTTCGCGATCGATTCCGAGGTGGAGCGCTACGCCGCCTTCATGGACGATGTCTGCAAGCTGGTTGTCGAGACCTATGACGGCTCGCTCAAGGCGGAGCACGGCACCGGCCGCAACATGGCGCCCTTCGTCGAGATGGAGTGGGGGCGCGACGCCTATCTTCTGATGCGCGAGATCAAGGCGCTGCTGGACCCGCTCGGCATCCTGAACCCCGGCGTGATCCTGAACGACGATCCCAAGGCGCACCTGCGCGACCTGAAGCCGATGCCCAAGGCGGACCCGCTGGTCGATACCTGCATCGAATGCGGGTTCTGCGAGCGCATGTGCCCGTCGGCCGGGCTGACCCTGACGCCGCGCCAGCGCATCGTCGGCTGGCGCGAGATTTCCAGCCTGGCCGACACCGGGGCGGACCCGGAACGCGAGGCCGGGCTGCGCAGCCTGTACGATTACCAGGGGCTGGATACCTGCGCCGCCTGCGGGCTGTGCGCCACCGCCTGCCCGGTCGGGATCGAGACCGGGCTGCTGACCAAGGCGCTGCGCGGCCGGTCCCAGTCGCCGCTGCGCCGCCGGATCGGCAGCCTCGCGGCGCGGCATTTCGGCGGCGCCCTGGCCGCGGCCCGCCTGGGGCTGGGGGCGGCGGCGCTGTCGCGCCGGGTGATCGGCCGGACCGCCACCGTCTCCCTGGCGGGATCGCTGCGGCGGCTGTCCGGCGGGCGCGTCCCCAAGGTCGGGCCGTCGCTCCCGGCCCCCGGCGCCGTTCCGTCCGCCGGCGGCGATGCGGCCGGCACGCCGGTGGTCTATGTGCCGAGCTGCGCCACCCGGACCTTCGGCGCCTCGCCCGACGCGCCGGAGCGGGACGGGGTGCCCGAGCGGTTCTCGGCCCTGCTCGGCAAGGCCGGCTTCCGCGTCGTCTTTCCCGAGGGCCTCGGCGGCCTGTGCTGCGGCCAGGCGTTCGAGAGCAAGGGGCTGGCGGAGACGGCGGACGCCATGACCGAGGCGATGGCGGCGGCCCTCGCCCAGGCCAGCGACGGCGGGCGGATCCCGATCGTGATGGATGCTTCCGCCTGCACCCTGCGGCTGAAGCGGACCCTGGCCGGCCGGCTGACCGTGCTGGACAGCATCGAGTTCCTGCACGACCACGTGATGCCGCGCCTGGACGTCGTCGCGAAGGAGACGGCGCCCGTGCTGGTCCATGTCAATTGCTCGGCCCAGCGGATGGGCCTGGGCGACCGGATCACCGCCTTGGCTGCGGCCTGCGCGGAGACCGTCGTGGTTCCCGAGGGCGTCGGCTGCTGCGGCTTCGCCGGCGACAAGGGTTTCGCCACGCCGGAGCTGAACGACCATGCGCTGCGCCGCCTGCCGGAGGCGGTGCCGTGGGACGCCGAGGGCGGCTATTCCTCCAACCGGACCTGCGAGATCGGCCTGTCGGAACATGCCGGCGTGCCCTATCGCTCGATCGTCTATCTGGTGGACCGGGTCACCCGGCGGCGCTGAGCGGCATCGGCAGGGGCTGGGGCATCGGGAGCGGCGGAGTCAGCGAGGTCGAGGTCATCAGGGCGGGCGCCCGGCGCGGGGCGAAGGGCGCCGGCTTGGGCGACGGCCCGCCGGCTGTCTTCGATCCTGGCGCCGGGTCACTATCCGAGGTCACTATTTCGACGGCGGCGCCGGCAAGGCGGCCGTCGTTCTCCTCGGCCGGGTCGGGGTCGTGCGCCTCCAGGTCGGCGTCGGGGTGCGGGGCGGCCGTGAACAGATGGGGGATGCGCTTGTCCAGCATGATGCCGCACAGCTTCCGGCGCAGCTCGACGGCGCGCAGCGCCAGGGCGCATTGCTTCTTCTCCATCGCGTCGGCGATGATCGCCTTGACCGTCTCCGCCGCCTCCTTCAACTCGACCTCGATCCCGGCGGAGCGGGCCGCCCGGAGCTGATCGACGCGGATGCGGATCTCCGGCCGGGCCATCAGGCACGCGCCGCGCTGCTTGGCGCCCTTGGCCGAATAGCCGGCCCGGCGCGCGGCCTCGGCCCCGCCGACATTGGCGGCCAGTTCCTGTTCCCATTTCTTGATGGGTTCCGCCAGCAGCCCTGAACCTCCTCGATATCCATCGGCACCGTCGCGGCCGGCGGGGCGCCGACCAAGCCCGCGACCGCGTGCGCCACCAGATCGCCGAACGCCAGCCGCAGCGTCGCGTGGCCCGGATGGTCCTTGAACCAGGCCACCGCCTGGGCGACCAGGCCGGGCAGGTCGTCCGGCCGGTCGCAGATCTCGATCCGGAACAGCAGCGCCACGAGCTGCTCGATCATCACCGGGTCGGAGAACAGGCGGTGGTACAGGGAATCGGAGGCTTGCATCGTCGCGGGCGCCGGTCGGGTAGTGGTCGCGCGAACAGCATCATACTCCCGCAACCATCGGCAAGGGTCGGGCGGCCGCCGCGACCTTCTGGCCCGGTCCGGTCCCCCGGAACGCGGCCGCCCGCCGGCGTGCCGTCACCTTCGGTTTCGTCGATGTTTACTTGCGTGCATCTCCGGATGAGTCCCGGATGTCCCGATGCGCCTCTCCCCGGCTTGGGGAATTATGGTAAATAATGCGGCCTCGGGTAGCGAACGCGCGAGGTGAGCGATGGGAACGGTCGGGGGAGTCCTGCGTCGGTTCATCGGGGCGGCGGGCTTGCTGCTCGCCACGGCCGTGGCGCCGGCCGTGGCGGACGAGACCTGCATGTCGCCTTTCATGCCCAAGATCACCGGGCAGGAGGATTACGTCTATGTCTGGACCCTGGGCGTCGAGGGGATGGGCGACGGGTCGGACAAGCTGGTGACGGTTGACGTCCGGCCGGGCTCGGCGACCTATGGCAAGGTGATCGCCAGCGCCCCGGTCGGCAGCCGCAACGAGGCGCACCATGGCGGCTTCACCGACGACCGCCGCTATTTCTGGACCAGCGGATTGGACACCAGCCGGATCTTCGTCTTCGACATCCACACCGATCCGGCCCGCCCGAAGCTGGAACGCACGATCGAGGACTTCGTCCAAGCCAGCGGCGGCGTGGTCGGGCCGCACGGCGCCTATGCCCTGCCCGGACGCATGCTGATGTCGGGGCTGTCCAACGCCAAGGACGGGGGCGGGCGCACGGCGCTGGTCGAATACACCAACGACGGCCGGTTCCTGGCCGCGCACTGGATGCCGACCGCCGAGGACCCCCGCGGGGCCGAGGTCGAGAGTGTCGCCGACGGCTACGGCTACGACCAGCGGGTCCTGCCGCGCAGGAACGCGCTGCTGACCTCGTCCTTCACCGGCAAGTCCAACTACATGATGGACTTCGGCGAGATGCTGAAGGACCCGGAGGCCATGAAGCGCTTCGGCCAGACCGTCGTGCTGTGGGACTTCCACGAGCGCAAGCCGCGCAAGGTGTTCCACGTGCCGGGCGCGCCGCTGGAGATCCGCTGGGCCTGGGGGCCGACCCACGACTATGCCTTCACCACCACGGCGCTGACCTCCAAGATCTGGCTGATCCATCTGGACGCCGACGGCGAGTGGAAGGCCAAGGCGGTCGCCGACATCGGCAATCCGTCAGACATCCCGCTGCCGGTGGACATCAGCCTCAGCGCCGACGACAAGACCTTGTTCGTGGACACCTTCATGGACGGCAAGGTGCGGGTGTTCGACGTCAGCGACCCGCATGCGCCGAAGCAGATCTACGAGGAGACGATCGGCAGGCAGGTCAACATGGTCTCCCAGTCCTGGGACGGAAGGCGGGTCTATTTCACCACCTCGCTGCTGGCGAATTGGGACAAGAAGGGCGCCGACAACGACCAGTTCATCAAGGGCTACGACTGGGACGGAAAGCGCCTGCACCACCGCTTCACCATCGACTTCAACGCCGAGAAGCTGGGCCGGCCGCACATCATGCGGCTGGGTGCCGCCAGCCTCTACGCGAACTGAGCGGGGAGCGCCGTGCGCGCGCCGGTCCTTCCCCTGGGTCTCGCCCTCTTCCTGTTCGCGGCGTCGGCGTCGGCCGATCCCGGGCACCATCCCGGCGGGTTCGACTACGATCCGCCGAAGCCGGGAACCTACCGCCTGCCGCCGCTCGCCCCGGCGGCGGACGGCACCGCCCTGGACGAGACGGGGGCGGTGCGCGGCCTGCACGACCTGATGGCCGGCAAGGTCATGGTCCTGAGCTTCATCTATACCCGGTGCGGCGACGTCTGCCCGCTCGGCACCGCGATGATGCGCGACCTGCACGAGGCCACGGCCGCCGACTCGGCCCTGTCCGCCGGGGTGCGGCTGGTCACCATGAGCTTCGACCCCGACCACGACACGCCGGAGGTCATGGCCGCCGAAGCCCGGGCGCTGCGGGTCCCCCGGGGCGCCGACTGGCGGTTCCTGACCGCCCGCGACAAGGGGGAGCTGGAGAAGATCCTGGCCGCCTACGACCAGCGGGTGCTGCGCAAGGCCGACCCGGACGACCCCAACGGGCCGCTGGCCCATCAGCTCCGGGTCTACCTGATCGACGGCGAGCGGCGCGTCCGCAACATCTACAGCCTGGACTTCCTGGACCCCCGGCTGGTGCTGGCCGACGTCCGCACGCTGATGCTGGAGGAGGCGGCGCGTCACTGAGGGGCGTCGCTGAAGGGCAGGGCGCCCTATGCCGGGTCCTGCCCAGGCAGCGCGAACCGCTTGTCGGCCCAGGCGACCGCCGCGGCGGCGTCGCGGGCATAACCGTCGGCGCCGATCCGCTTCCACAGGTCGGGGCAGCGGTTGAAGGGATAGCCGCCGACGATGATCCGGGTGCCGCCGCATTCCGGATCGGCCCGCAGGGCCTGGATCAGGGCGGCGGCCTTGGGCAGGTTCGGGGCGATGGTGACGGACAGGGCCAGCAGCTCCGGCTTCTGAGCCCGCACGACCCTGACGATGTCGCCGACCGGGACGCTGGCGCCGAGATGGGTGGTTTCCCAGCCGTTCAGGGTGAAGACGTCGCCGACCACCTGGATGCCGATCTGATGCAGGTCCCCGTCGATGCTGACGGCCAGGAGGCGCCGACCGTTGCCAGATCCGTTGCCAGGCCGGCACGCGGCATAGGGTTGCAGCTGGGCCAGGATCGCCTGGGTGGCCGTCGTGACGTAATGCTCCTGCGGGATGGTGAGCTGCCCGGTCGTCCACAGCCGGCCAACCTCGTGCAGGCAGGGCTGGAGGACGTTCAGGTAGAGGTCGGTCAGGGGAATGCCGGTGTCGGCGGCGTTGATGATCAGGTCGGTGGCGCCCTGCCGGTCCTGGTCGAGCAGCAGCTTCAGGTACCCGGTCGCCAGGGCCTTGTGGGGATTGTTCTCCGCGATCCGGCTCGCCGGAACGTCCTCCATGCTGTCCATCAGCCGCAGGGAATCGGTCAGGTACTCGGCCTGCAGCACGTCGCCGCGCTCGGTGAAGATCTCCAGAAGCGATTCCAGCGTCCCGGCCAGGTCCGCGACGTCGAGGTTGTGGCAGATGAAGATCGAGCGAAGCCATTCCGTGTAGTTCCGGAACAGCTCCAGGCTGCCGGTGCTGGTGGCGGCTTCCAGGTACAGAAGCGTGTACTGCATGTCCTCGACGCAGCGCTTGCGGCCCTCGTCGCCGTACCGTTGCGCCATCTCGGGATGCCGGAGCCATTGGCGCAGGACGGCCCGCTCCGCGAAGGCGCGGCGCTGAGGGTCCGAACCGGCATCGAAGATCAGTCCCATGCTTTCTCCCGGACGGCACGCCTTGGGGCCGCCCTGCGCGTGCCGCCCCGTACATATGGGCATGCTTCGCCCCGGCGAAACCCGCTGTCCTTAAGTGCTTGATCCGCCTGAACGGATGACAGCCGGCCCGGCCAGGGCTAGCCTGTCCGTGCCGGCCCGCAAGAATGGCCGGACAAAAAAAGAGAAAGGGAGACCATGGCGAAAAGCCTGGACCAGCGTTTCGGACCCATCGTCGTCGAGGACTCCGACGATATCGGCAGCAATGATTCCACCAATACCCCGTTCCTGGAAGTCTCCGGGATGCGGACCGGCCGGCGCGACCTGCTGAAAGGTCTGCTCGGCACCACCACCGCCCTGGGCGCCGCCTTCGCGGCGGGAGCCGCCGGCAGCGTGCTGCGGCCGTCCGACGCGGCGGCGCAAGGGGCCTCGACCCTCACTTTCACGCAGCCCAGGCATGTCATCCTCGACTCCCACCAGGTGGCTCCCGGCTACGACGTGGACCTGCTGATCCGCTGGGGCGACAAGGTGATGCCGGACGCGCCGGCGTTCGACCCGAAGAACCTGACCGGCGCCGCCCAGGAGAAGCAGTTCGGCTACAACTGCGATTACATCGGCTATCTGCCGCTGCCCCATGGCTCGGACAGTTCCGAACACGGGCTTCTCGGCATCAATCACGAATACACGGCGCCGGAGCTGATGTTCGCCGACTGGTTCCAAGCCGGCGCGGACGGAAAGTTGAAGGAGCGCGGCACCACGGCGGAGGAAACCAAGGTCGAGATGGCCGCCCACGGCCATACCGTGATCGAGGTCAGGAAGGAGAACGGGCGCTGGTCCGTGGTCGACGGCAGCCCCTATGCCCGCCGGATCACCATGGACACGGCCTGCCGCATCTCCGGCCCCGCCGCCGGGCACCCGCGCATGCGGACCAACGCCGACCCGGACGGGACCACGGTCCATGGCGTGCTCAACAACTGCGCCGGCGGCAAGACGCCGTGGGGCACGGTCCTGATCTCCGAGGAGAACTTCAACGGCTACTTCGGGGGCGGCGATCCGGACTCGTCGCCGCAGGCCAAGCACTACAAACGCTACGGGATCTCGGCGGAGTCGCGCTACTGGTGGCACGAGACCGCCGACCGCTTCGACCTGGGCAAGGAACCCAACGAGTCCAACCGGTTCGGCTGGATGACCGAGTACGACCCCTACGACGCCGCGTCCGTGCCGGTGAAGCGCACGGCGCTCGGCCGGTTCAAGCACGAAGGCGCGACCAGCATCCTCAACAAGGACGGCCGCGTCGTGCTGTACTCGGGCGACGACGAGCGGTTCGACTATCTCTACCGCTTCGTCACCAAGGGCACCTATGACCCGGACGACCGGGCCGCCAACCGCGACCTGCTCGACGAGGGGACCCTGTCGGTCGCCAAGTTCGACGACGACGGCACCGTGAGATGGCTTCCGCTGGTCCACGGGCAGGGACCGCTGACCCCGGCCAACGGCTTCGAGAGCCAGGCCGAGGTGCTGATCGAGACCCGCCGCGCCGCCGACCTGCTCGGCGCCACGCCCATGGACCGCCCGGAGGACGTCGAGCCCAACCCGGTCAACGGCCGCGTCTACGTCATGTGCACCAACAACACGCGCCGCAAGGGGAGCCAGGTCGACGCCGTCAACCCGCGCCCCGAGAACCGCCACGGCCAGATCGTCGAGTTGATCCCGCCCGGCGGCGCCGGCCGGGAGGCCGACCACGCGGCCGAAACCTTCCGCTGGGACCATGTGCTTCTGGCCGGCAATCCCGCCTCGGAAAAGGACAAGGCGGCCTATCATCCGGCCACGGACGTGTGGCTGTCCTCGCCGGACAACTGCGCCTTCGATCCGCAGGGGCGGCTGTGGATCTCGACCGACCAGGGCGAGGCGCAGGCCAAGAACGGCATCCCGGACGGCATGTACGCCTGCGACCTGGAAGGGCCGGGGCGGGCGCTGGTGAAGTTCTTCTTCGGCTGCCCGGCCGGGGCGGAAATGTGCGGGCCGGAGTTCACGCCCGACGGGAAGACGCTGTTCCTGGCCGTGCAGCACCCCGCGGAGGGCGAGAACTCCACCTTGGCGAACCCGCTGACCCGCTGGCCCGACTTCCAGCCCGGCATGCCGCCGCGGCCGTCGGTGGTGGTCGTCACCAAGCAGGACGGCGGCCCGGTCGGAAGCTGAACCGGGGCCCGCCGCGCGGAGTTCTCCGGCGGCGGGCCTTGTTTTTGCAGATTAACTATTTACCCCTTTGCGTCGGGCTTTATAGTAGCCTCCGCGAGTATAATGGCCACCTGAAATCTGTGCCGTGACATGGCATGGCGAAATAGATCGGCGGTGAGAGCTGATGCGGAATTCGAGGGCTGATGTCTGATACTTCGGACGGGGAAACCGCCCGGTCTTTCCAACCGCGTTCCTCCGGTCCTTCGCCTTCTTTCCGTGTCCGGACATGGCTGGTGCTGCTGGTGACCGCCTGCGTCCTGCCGCTCGCGCTGTTCAGCATGCTTCTGCTCTATCGCGACGCGAACGACCAGGCCGAGATGACCGGCCGGCAGGTCCAGGACAGGGCGAGACTCCTCGCGGAGGACATCGACCGCGAAGTCGGCCGGCTGATCGCTGGCGCCGAGGTCCTGGCGACGTCGGGAACCCTCCTGGAGGGCGATTTCGAGGCTTTCTACCCGCGCGCCGCCCAGGTGCGCGACCTGCTCGGCACCAATGTGCTGGTCCGCGACCTCACCAGCCAGCAGCTCGTCAATACGCGCGTTCCCTGGGGAACGCCCCTGCCGCGCAACGACAGCTTCGAGGTGGACCGGCGGGCGATCGAGACCGGGAAGCCGCAGGTCTCCGGGCACCTCATGGGCGCGGTCGCCCGGTCGCCGGTGCTGATCGTCGTCGTGCCCGTGCCCCGCGGCGGCGAACCGCGCTATCTCCTCAGCCTGACCATCGGGCTGGACCGGCTCCAGGCAATCCTGGCCCCCGAGCGCCTGCCCGAGGGCTGGGTTGCGGGCCTGGTCGACCGCGACGGCATCCTCATCGGCCGCTCGCACCGGGCCGAGGAGTTCGTCGGAACCCCTCTCCGGGACGACCTGTGGGCCAGGATGAGGAACATGCCGGGGGCCATCCAGTCCGCGCAGAACCTGGACGGCGTCTCGTCGCTGCAAGCCTACCAGCGGACCCGCGTATCCGGCTGGATGGTCGGGGTCAGCGTCCCCGAATCCGTGGTGGCGGCGCCCTGGCGCCGGACCCTGGCGCTGTTCGCGGGCGGCGGCGCGCTCTTCTTCCTCATCGGGCTCGGCACCGCCCTGTTCGTGGGCCGCCGGTTGGCACGCCAGATCGTCGAGCTCGGCCAGGCCGCCATGGCGCTCGGCGCCGGCCGCCCGGTCGTCGTCCCGGGCCGGGGCGTCGTGGAGGTCGAGGCGATGGGCGACGCGCTGCGGGACGCGGCCGATCTGATCGGCAAGCGCGAGGCCGCCCTGATCGAGAGCGAGGCCCGCCTGCGGCGCGTGGTGGAGGGGGCTCCCTTTCCGATCATCGTGCATGCGGAAGGCGGGGACATCGTGCATGTGAGCCGGACGCTGCTCGAGGCGACCGGCTACTCGCGCGAAGAGATCGCCACCCTGGGCGACTGGGAGGAACGCGCCTTCGGCTCGGAAGGGCGGGGCAGGACCTTCGGCATCGAACGGATGCTGACGCTCGGCCGGCCGATCGACGAGGGGGAGTTCCAGGTCCGCACGGCGGACGGCCGCACGCGGGTATGGTCGTTCCGCTCCGCCAAGATCGGCCGTGACAGCCTGAACCGGCGGCTGGTGGTCACCATGGCCGCCGACCTGACGGAGCGCAAGGAGGCCGAGGCGAGCCTGCATCTGCTGATGCGCGAAGTGGATCACCGCGCCAAGAACGCCCTGGCCGTCGTCCAGTCCATCATGCAGCTGAGCCGGTCCGACGATCCGGCCCAGTTCGTCGAGGCCGTCCAGGGCCGCATCGCGGCGACGGCGCGCGTCCATAACCTGCTTGCCACGACCCGCTGGTCGGGCGCCGACCTGGAGGCGATGGTGCAGGCCGAAGTGGAGGCGCTCGCCGGCGACAGGCGCACCAGCCTGTCGGGAACGCCGGTCTCCATCGTGGCGGAGGCCGCGCAGGCGGTATCGATCGTGCTTCACGAGCTGGTGACCAACGCCGCCAAGCACGGCGCGCTCTCCGCTCCCGGCGGGCGGGTCACGATATCCTGGTCCATCGAACCGGCAAGCCGCAGGCTCGTCGTCGATTGGCGGGAGGAGGGGGGACCGCCGGTGTCCGCTCCGACGC
The DNA here is from genome assembly GCF_016765655.2 of Skermanella mucosa. Lineage (NCBI taxonomy): Bacteria > Pseudomonadati > Pseudomonadota > Alphaproteobacteria > Rhodospirillales > Azospirillaceae > Skermanella > Skermanella mucosa. The sequence goes on along the minus strand of NZ_CP086108.1, from coordinate 171,084 downwards.
GGTCGAGCTTCGGGACCTTCGTGACCGACCGGACGGTCAAGGGCCAGCTCCGGGGAGAACTGTTCCGCGACTGGCGCCGGACCGGCCTTTGCCTGCGCATGGTGCTTCCGCCGGACTGTTTCCAGACGAGCGGCGTGCGGGCGCCGACCGCTCCGGTTCCCCGGCCGGCCAACGACCAGCTCCGGAAGGCCGTGAGGAACGCCGCCGTGATGGTCGTGGAGGACGAGGCGCTGACCGCCGCGGCGATCGCCCGGGAACTGGAAGCCGCGGGCTATCGCGTGCTCGGGCCGGTCGGACGCCTGCAGGAGGCCATCGACCTGGCGCGGACCACCCGGCCCGATGCCGCCGTCCTGGACGTCAACCTGTTCGGCCAGCCCTCGTTCCCCGTCGCCTCCATCCTGGACGGCATGGGGGTGCCGTTCCTGTTCTGCACTGGATACGACTCCGTCAGCGGGCCGGGCGAACGCTGGTCCAAGGCGCCGGTCCTGGTCAAGCCGGTCAGCGCCGCCGTCCTGAAGGACTCCGTCGCGTCGCTGCTGACCGCCGGCGCGGACGCGGGGAGCGGCTGAGCGGCGCCGGCCGGCCGGCCGGGGAAGTCCGTTGGAACTCGGCGACCCGCCGGGGGTTGGCTGGATAACGTTCATCCTGCCGCCGAAAGAGGTCCATCATGGAAACCGCCCCCGTCGTCTGCGTGACCGGCGCGTCCGCCGGCATCGGCCGTGCCATCGCCCTCGCCTTCGCCGCCGAACGGGGCGCCTCGATCGGCCTGATCGCCCGGTCGAAGGAGGCGCTCGACGAGGTCGCCCGCGAGGTCGAGCGGCTGGGCGGACGGGCGCTGGTCCTGCCCCTGGACGTCGCGGACGAGGCGGCGGTAGCCGACGCCGCCGACCGGGTCGAGCGCGCGCTGGGGCCGATCGACGTGTGGGTCAACAACGCCATGGTCACCGTGTTCGGGCGGGTCCGCGACCTGACGCCGGAGGAGCTGCGCCGGGTGACGGAGGTGACGTATCTCGGCTCGGCCTTCGGCATCCAGGCGGCGCTGCGCCACATGTCCAGGCGAAATCGCGGGACGATCATCCAGATCGGGTCGGCCCTGGCATACCGCTCGATCCCGCTCCAGGCGGCCTATTGCGGCGCCAAGGCCGCGATCCGCGGCTTCATCGACGGGCTCCGCTCGGAGCTGATCCATGACGGCAGCGGCGTCAGGGTCTCGATGGTCCAGCTTCCGGCGGTCAACACGCCGCAGTTCGACTGGGCGCGCAGCCACATGCCCCGCCGCGCGCGGCCCATGGGCAAGATCTTCCAGCCGGAGGACATCGGCCGCGCCGTCGTCCGGGTCGCGGACCGGCCGGAGCGGGAGGTCTGGCTGGGCGCATCCGCCATGCAGGCGATCCTGGGCAACTACGCGCTGCCCGGTTTCGCCGACCACTATCTGGCCGACAACGCGGTCGAGGGTCAGCTCACGGCCGAGCCGGACGCACCCGGCCGTCCCGACAACCTGTTCGGGACGGTGCCCGGCCGGCACCGCATGCGCGGCCGCTTCGGCCTGCCGCGCCACCATCTGCGCCTGACCTCCAGCGGCGGAGCCGCGCGGGCCACGGCTTTCGCCGCCGGCGTGGCATTGGTCGGCGGGCTGGGATTCCTGGCCCACGCGGCGCTGAACACTTCCCGCCGCTGATCATCCCCTCCCCGCACGCATCGGTGCGGGGCTTTCCCGAGCCGACTCATCGTAAATCAGTTGTTTCACGATGAGTCGGCTGGATATGTCGAAATACTGAAACCGACAGGAACATAAGACGACAAACCCTTGCTCTCCGAAACGGGGCTTTCCTGGGACCGCGGTCCTGGAATGCGGAAAGGGCAGGGCGCCTGCAGGTCTCCGGGAAGCGCCTTCCCGAATTCGGCGGCCGCGGTGAACCGATCGAGCTTCCAATCCGTTGCATCCATCCGGAGGTGTCGTGCCGTGCAACGGCGCCTCCCGGCCGTTCGATCGAACAGGGAGTCATGCGTGCCCGAGCCGGTATCGTTGAGTAAGCTGCAGACCGGTATCCCGGAGCTGGACCTGATCCTGCGGGGTGGCCTGCCGTGCCACAGGCTGCACCTGCTGGAGGGTGCTCCCGGTGCGGGCAAGACCACCATCGCCCTCCAGTTCCTGCTGGAAGGGCGCGAGAAGGGGGAGCGGGGGCTCTACATCACCCTGTCCGAATCCACCGAGGAGCTTGTCGCCTCCGCCGCCAGCCACGGCTGGTCGCTGGAGGGCATCGACCTGTTCGACCTGATCCCGATCGAGGCGGAACTGGACCGCCAGCAATCCGTGCTCTACCCGGCCGAGGTCGAGCTGGGCGAGACGATGCGGCTGATCACCGACCGCATCGCCGCCGACAAGCCCGACCGCGTGGTGATCGACAGCCTGTCCGAGCTCCGGCTGATCGCCCAGGACCAGCTCCGCTATCGCCGGCAGATCCTGGCGCTGAAGCAGGCGCTGCAGGGCCGCCGCTGCACCACGCTGGTGCTGGACGACCTGACCAGCCATCTCGGAAGCAAGGAGCTGCACAGCCTGATGCACGGCGTCATCGCCCTGGAGATGATCGAACGGACCTACGGCGCGTCCCGCCGCCGGCTGCGCGTCGCCAAGATGCGCGGCGCCGACTACCAGAGCGGCTGGCACGACTTCGCGATCACGTCGGGCAACGTGATGGTTTTCCCCAGCCTGATATCCCAGGAACACGGCGTCAGGTTCGAGGCTTCCAACATGTCGAGCGGCCTCAAGGAACTGGACGACCTGCTCGGCGGCGGGCTGACCCGCGGCACCACCACCATGCTGGTCGGCCCTTCGGGCGTCGGCAAATCCTCGCTGGCGCTGAAATACGCGATGTCGGCCGTCAGGGCCGGGGAGCACGCCTCCTATTTCTCCTTCGACGAGACGTTCGACACCCTGTCCGACCGCAGCGCCTCCCTGGAGATCGATATCGCGGGGCCTGTCGACTCCGGGCAGCTCGGCTGGCATCGGGCCAGCCCATCGCGCGTTTCGCCCGGCGAGTTCGTCTGGCAGGTCCGCCGGGAGGTGGAGGACTTCGACGCGCGCGTCGTCGTGATCGACAGCCTCAACTCCTACATCAACACCATGCCGGAGGAGACCGCGCTGATCCTCCAGCTGCACGAGCTGCTGAACTATCTGAACAACCGCGGCGTCGTGACCATCCTGATCCTGGCCCAGCAGGGCATCGTCGGCAACGTCGAGAACCCGGTGGACCTGTCCTTCATCAGCGACACCGTCGTGCTCCTGCGGTTCTTCGAGGCGGGCGGCGAGGTCCGCAAGGCGATCTCGGTGGTCAAGAAACGGTCCGGCATCCACGAGCTCGCGATCCGCGAGTTCCAGCTTTTCCCCAATGGCATGCGCGTCGGGCCGCAGCTGCTGAACTTCCGGGGCGTCCTGACCGGCGTGCCGAGCCTGGAGGGCAAGCTCGATTCCCTGCCCCGCCGAGAGGGAGAGGGCGGCTGAACGATCCCTTCCCATCGGCTCCGATCCTGGTCCTGGCCCCGGGAGGCCGGGACGCCGAGGTGATCCGGCTGGTGATGGACGAGGCCGGCATCGCCTCGCGCATCTGCGCCGACCTGCCGGAGATGTGCCGCGACCTGGGCGGGGACGCGACCGCGCTGCTGATGACGGAGGAGGCGCTTCTTCCGGGCTATGGCGAGCTGCTGGAGTGCCTCGACGCGCAGCCTCCCTGGTCGGACATCCCGGTGATCCTGCTGACCTCCCGGGGGGACGGCAGGGGCCGCCGGGCGCGCTGGGATCTCTACAGTCAGCTCGGCAACGTCACGCTCCTGGACCGTCCGATCCATGCCGACACGCTCAAGAGTGCCGCCCGGGCGGCGGAGCGCGCCCGGCTCCGGCAGTACCGCACCCGCTCGCACCTCCAGCAGATCGAGCAGGCCGCGGGGCAGCTCGAACGCCGCGTCGAGGAGCAGTCCCGCGACCTGGAGACCGAGACGGCCCAGCGCGAGCGGGTCGAGGAGGCGCTTCGCCAGGCCCAGAAGATGGAGGCGGTCGGCCAGCTCACCGGCGGCGTGGCCCACGACTTCAACAACCTGCTCCAGGCGATCCTGGGCAACCTGGACATGCTCCAGGAGGGGCTGGCGGGACAGGAACGGCTGCTGCGGCACGTCCGGGCCGCGACCCAGGCGGGCGAGCGCGCGGCGACCCTGACCCGGCGGCTGCTCGCCTTCGCGCGGCGCCAGCCGCTCCAGCCCGGCAGCCTCAACCTGAACGCGCTGGTCGGCGGCATGCAGGAACTGCTCCAGCGGTCGGTCGGCGAGGCGATCCAGGTCGAGGCGGTCCTGGCGGGCGGCCTGTGGCGGACCTGGGCCGACGCCAACCAGGTCGAGAACGCGCTGCTGAACCTCGCGATCAACGCCCGCGACGCCATGCCGAATGGCGGGCGACTGACGATCGAGACCGCGAACGGCCACCTGGACGACGTCTATGTCGCCGCGGAGATGGAGCTTCAGCCCGGACAATATGTCGTCCTGTGCGTGACCGACACGGGCACCGGCATGTCGGCCGAGGTGCGGGCCCGGGCGTTCGAGCCGTTCTTCACCACCAAGCCGATCGGGCAGGGGACCGGCCTGGGCCTCAGCCAGCTCTACGGCTTCGCGCGCCAGTCCGGCGGGCATGTCGCGATCTATTCGGAGGAGGGCAAGGGGACCACGGTCAAGCTCTACCTGCCGCGCCACCACGGCCCCGTCCCCGAGGAGGCCGCGCCGGTCCTGCCCGAGCCCGAGGACACCGAGGAGGGCGAGACGATCCTGGTGGTCGAGGACGAGGCGCTGGTCCGGATGCTCCTGGTCCAGTCGCTGGAGGACCGCGGCTATCGGGTGATCGAGGCGGCCGAGCCCCAGGCCGCGGTCAGGGTGCTGGAGTCCGACGCCAAGATCGACCTGCTGGCGACCGACGTCGGCCTGCCGGGCCTGAACGGCCGCCAGCTCGCCGAGATCGCCAGACGGATCAGGCCCGGCCTAGCCGTCCTGTTCCTGACCGGCTACGCCCACAACGCGGCGCTGGGCGACGAGCCGCTGGGTCCCCGCACCCAGCTTCTCAGCAAGCCCTTCGCCGTCAAGTCGCTGCTCGCCAAGGTGCGCGCCATGCTGGAGAGCGGCGACTGATCCGGCCCCGGGATCTTCGGGGAGGGATCATCGGGGAGGGATCATCGGGGAGGTGCGGGCATGGGCTTCATCGGGCTGGTTTGGAAGATCCTGTACGATGCGGCGATGGGCTGGATCGACAACGAGGCCATGACGCGGGGAGCGGCGATCGCCTTCTACACCATCTTCGCGCTCGCCCCGTTCGTGCTCCTGGTCACCGCGGTCGCGGGGCTGGTGATCGGCCGGGAGGCCGCGCAGGGCGCCCTGATGGACGAGATCGGCCGGATGATCGGAGAGGACGCCGTGACGACCCTGCAAGGGCTGGCCGCCCGGGCCGGCGATGCCCAGGCCGGGACCTTCGCCGGCATCCTCGGCATCGCGACGATCCTGGTCGGGGCGACCACCGTCTTCGCCGAGCTCCAGACCTCGCTCAACCGCATCTGGAAGGCCGAGCCGCCCGGAAACTCCACCATCACCTGGCTGGTCAAGGTGCGGCTGAAAGGGCTTGCCCTGATCGGCGTGATCGGCTTCCTGCTGATCGTGTCGCTGATCGTCAGCGCGATCCTGGCCGCCTTCGGCCGGTGGTACGAGAGCCTGATGCCGGATGCCTACGGGCTGGTCTGGACCGCCAACCTGATCAGTTCCCTGGTCGTCTTCACGGTGCTGTTCGCGCTGGTCTACCGCGCCCTCCCGGACACCAGGATACCCTGGAAGGATCTCTGGCTCGGCGCCGCCGTCACGGCCGTCCTGTTCACCATCGGCAAGTCCCTGATCGCCTTGTATCTCGGCACCAGCGGCGTCACCTCGGCCTACGGCGCCGCCGGGTCCTTCGTGGTGATCCTGCTCTGGGTCTATTACTCCGCCACCATCTTCCTGTTCGGGGCCGAGATCACGCGGTCCTACTCCGAGCATGTCGGGAGCCGCAGCCCCGCCCGGAGGAAGCTTCGGGGCGGCGAAGCAGCGCCCGGCCGGTGAGGGATCCTGGCGGCACGATCCCGGCTTCCCGGCCAGAGTCACTCAGCAAGTCTAATAGGAGATTTTGCCGCTATCTAATAGCAGATTTTCCCGCGACTCCCTTCCGGAGAACGGCCTGGACCAGCCATAGGCGGGATCATTGTCTACATGGATCTGGAAAAGACGCGCGACCTGACGCGGAGCGCCTGGAACCTCTTCCATTGGTGCTCGAAGGACCAGGCCGCCGGGTCGGCCGGCTTCGTCCTCTGTCTCGGCGACAAGCTGATGCCGATAGGGGCGGGGAGGGTGTGCCTGCCGCTGTCGATGCTGTGGTCGTTCCGCTGAGCCATCCGGTCCCCCTCGGGCGCGGCACTGCGGCAATCGGCGCCCCCTTTCGGAACCACTTAAACCGGAAACAGCCTATCCTTCGAGGTATATTCCCGTCCCGATAAGTGCCGACTGTCGGCCGCCCGCCTTTCCGCGGAGCCTCGAAAAAGGGAAGTCGATAAATGAAAGCACGCTTTGCCGCCCTGCTGCTGTCGGCGGTGGCGGTTTCCGCCTGTTCGAGCATCACGGAGGGCACCTCCCAGGTGATCTCCGTCAGCACCAACCCGGCCGGCGCCGACTGCGCCCTTGTCCGGCAGGGCATCGTCATCGGCCGGGTCAACCCCACGCCGGGCCAGGTCAAGATCGACAAGACCAAGCACGACATCAACGTCGAATGCACGAAGGACGGCTTCGAGAAGGCGAGCTATTTCAACAAGTCCGACGTGGCGGGCATGACCGTCGGCAACCTGATCGCCGGCGGCGCCATCGGATGGGCGATCGACAGCGCGACCGGTGCCGATAACAAGTATGACGGCTCCGTCCACCTGGAGTTCAAGCCCGCCGCCGACAAGAGCCCCCAGCCTCCGGCCACCCCTCCGCAGGATGGCAAGGCCCCGGCGGTGCCGACCTCCTGATCGCCAACCGGGGCCGCCTGGACCAGGGGCGGCCCCAGGAGTCCGGCCGAAGCGATCATCCGGAGGAAGGGGGGAGATTGAAAGCTGAATTTACTCTGACCCCTTTTACAGAACGCTCCGATCCCGTGCGTAGGCGAGTCGCAGTCGACGTGGCGGTCAAGATCGATCTCCTCACGAAAAAGCCCGCAGCCAAATGGCGCGCGGGCGTGGAACGGGATGGAATTTAGGGGAAATATTTTTAAATAAATACAAGCCGCATAGGGGAGCAACGATGCGGAAACTCATGATCGCCCTGGCGGCGATGCTGGGCGCGTGCGCCCTGCCTCAGTCGCACCGGAGCGCGTTCGACTGCCCGGCGACCAACTGCCTGCACGAGCAGACGGTCAAGGGCTATCCGCCTGGCCGGCAGGAACCTGCCATGATGGAGAGGGTCAGCGCTCTCGGGCTTTCGCTATCCTACCAGAAGCGGTACCGCTCGTTCCGGGCTACCAAGGACCCGGATCAGATCGCCGCCTTCATCCAGACCCCAGCAGGGTTTGCGCCAGCTTTTGCGATGGCGGGCGATCAGCGCACCGAGAGCATTCAATTCTTCGACACTGCCGGCAAGGCGGGGCCGAAGTCCACTTCTCCCCGGTCGGCCGTCAAGCCGGCCTCGTATACCGCCATCGTCTGGACCTTCGGCGACGACGCTATTGCGATAGCTCGGATGATGACAGATGCCGGTTTCTACGAGCTGGTGTCCTTCGGCGGGAAATGGGGCGCGGCAAAGGAACTGGAGAAGTATGTCGCGTCAAACGAACGCTCGTGATGGTACAGGCTTGATCATGTCCACGAAGGCCATGTTGATTTTTGCCTGCCTTATCGTGTCGGCCATGGCAGTATTCATTTCCAATACAAGGTATCAATACGTTGGCTTAGGACGTTCCGGGACCCCGATGAAGATCGACATTTGGACGGGGCAAATGGATGTCTGCGATCTCGCAACCGGAAAGCTGCGTTGTTGGCCCTACGGAATGTCACCGCCCCCATAAAAGCCCTCCACCAGATCATTACGCCGCGCGACCTCCGGCCGGACGATCTGGCTGATCTGCTTTTCCATCCTGTCGTTCCTGTTAACCGCGGCGGCAGTGATCGCCGCCTCAATCTGCTTCCTCGTGACAGTCACCCCTCGGCGTTGGCCTCATCAAGGATGATTGTGATGTCTTCGCCCCGGCCGGCCCGGTAAGCATTGTCGATCACATCGCCGCGAAAGCCTGCGCCACCTCGGACAGGCTTTCCCCCGACACGTCGGGCGCCTGCATGACGGCGGGGAAGGGGCGGCCCCGGGCGACATAGCCGGCGGACAGCCCGGCGGTCCTGGCGCCGTGGATGTCCCAGGGATGGCACGCGATCAGCGCAAGCGCGCCGGGCTCCACCCCGGCCTGTCGCGCCGCGTGCTCGTAAACCTCCCGCCTTGGCTTGGACAGGCCGACATCCTCCACCGACAGGACCACCTCCACATGCCGGATCAGGCCGGCCGCTTCCAGCAGGGACCGGGTGGACGCCGCCGCGCCGTTGCTCAGCGCCACGATGCGGATACCGGCATCGCCCAGGGTCCGGAAAGCTTCCCCGGCGTCCGCATGGGGCGAAAGCCGCTTCATGCCGTCCAGCACGTCCGACCGCTGCGCCGCCGTGGCGCTCCGGCCGTGTTCCGCCAGCACCTGCTCCAGGGCCGCGTCCAGGACGCTCCGGAACGGCTGGAAGCTTCCCGTCGCGGCCAGGGCGAAGGCGTCGCGCAGGCCCTCGGCGAACCACAGTTCCAGCGCGCCGGGCGGCAGTCCCAGGCCCGCGAGGGGGTCTCGCAGCGGTTCGAGCGAGAAGACGGTGCCGATGATATCGAAGGCGACGACGGCCGGACGGGAAGTCATGACTGCACCGGAGTGGTTCGGGGAATGCCCTGTCAACCGCCGGGGTATCGCCCGGTTCCCGGTCGCGCCGGGCCGGGATTGCGCGCCGGTCCCGTGTAAAGGATTGTGTTCCTACGACGTAAACGCTACCATGCCCGGGCCACCACCCGGAAAAGGTCCCGTCATGCCGCTCCCCACCTTTTCGACCGCAATCATCACAAATGCTGACATAAGGGGGGAGGGGGATGTCATCATCCTGCCTCGGCGGGAGCCGGGGCAGGGCGGGGCGCGAGCCGCGGAATCCGCCCCCCGGCCGTCGCCCGTCACCACGGATGTATACGGATGCTGACATGAGCCGGGGGGTGAACCGGGCGGCGATCCTTTACAATCTACATCTTCCAGCGGAGGAGGGGCGCCCGGCACCCCTCCGGCCCCTCAAACTCTCTGAATCCCACGAACAAGGAAACGGCACCATGACCACCAAGCGCGCGCTGCTCGTCATCGACATCCAGAACGACTATTTCCCCGGCGGCAAATGGGAGCTGACCGGGATGGACAAGGCCGCCGCCAACGCCGCCCGGCTGATCGAGTCGGCCCGCGCCGCCGGCGAACCGGTCGTGCATGTCCGGCACGAGTTCCAGTCGGCCGACGCGCCGTTCTTCGCGCCCGGCTCCGACGGCGCCCGCATCCACCCCGCCGTGGCGCCGGCCGACGGCGAGACCGTGGTGCTGAAGCACTATCCCAACGCCTTCCGCGAGACCGGGCTGAAGGACATCCTCGGCCGCGACGGCATCACCGACCTGGTGATCTGCGGCGCCATGAGCCACATGTGCGTGGACGCCGCCACCCGGGCCGCCAAGGACCTGGGCTATGCCTGCACCGTCGTCCACGACGCCTGCGCGTCGCGCGACCTGGAATTCGACGGCGTCCGAGTCCCGGCCGCCCAGGCCCACGCCGCCTTCATGGGCGCGCTGGGATTCGCCTACGCGACCCTCGCCACGACCGACGAATTCATCGCCAAGGCGTGACCGGCTTCCCGTGACCGGCCCGCCGCGATCCTCCGGAAGAATCCGTTGCAGCCGCACGGCACTATGTCACACTCACCGGTGCGTCGGACGGGCCGCCAAGGTCCCGCCGCCGCATCGGGACCGGCGCCCCGTCCGTCTTGACGGTCGGGAATGAGCGGTTCCGCAAGGACAAGGATAACGTAACGGGTCCAACGATCCGAACCGGTTCGGGAGGAACAACGATGTCCAGCACCAAGGGACCGCGGCAGCCGTCGCGGCGTGACTTCATCCGTGCCGCCGGCGCTTCCGCCGGGGCGGGCGCCGCCCTGGCCGGCGGCTTCGGCTTCGATCTCGGCTTCAGCCCCGCCTTCGCCGCCGAGATGGCCAAGGAGACCGCGCGGTCGGAAAAGCCGCTCCGGGCCGCCTTCTCCAACGCCGGGCTCCAGGCGACCTGGTGCGCCCAGGGCAAGCGGGCCGCCGAATGGTGGGGCAAGCTTCTCAACGTCGAGATCACCTGGTTCGACGGCGAGCTGAGCGCCACCAAGCAGCGCGCCGCGATCGACAACATGGCGTCCCAGAAGTGGGACTTCGTCGCGATCCAGGCGTTCGGCATCGGCACCCTGACCGCGCCGGTCAACAAGATGATCGATGCCGGCATCCCGGTGCTGGACATGGACACGCTGATCGCCCCGCTGGAGCAGATCAAGGTCCACAGCTTCCTCGCCCCCGACAACGAGTTCATGGGCGCCTCGGTGACCCAGGCGCTGCTGGACGAGATCGGCGGCGCCGGGACGATCATCATGACCCAGGGCGCGCTGGGCCATACCGGCGCCCAGGGGCGGGCCCGGGGTTTCGAGTCGGTAGTCAAGAAGTTCCCCAAGGTCGAGGTGCTGGACACCACGCCGGCCGACTGGGACGTGACCAAGGCGGTGCGGATCTGGGAAACCCACCTGACCAAGTATCCCAAGATCGACGCCGCCTTCTTCCATAACGACGACATGGCGCTCGCCGCCTGGAACGTCATGAAGGCCCGGGGCCGCACCGACATCAAGATCGGCGGGGTGGACGCCATGCCTCCCGCGATCCAGGCGGTCAGCGAGGGCCGCATGCACGCGACGGTGCGCAACCCGTCATGCCGCATCCATGGCGGCGCCGTGCTGGCGGGCGTCGCGGCGGTGGTCAACGGCGAGAAGAGCGGGGAGGGCATTCCCAAGCACATCATCACCGACGGCCCCGTGGTGACCAAGGCGAACGCGCCCGGCATGCAGTGGATGCAGGACCATTACCTGATCTGAGGGGGGCAGAGGGTGCGCGTCCCGCGCATCTCGGCCGGAAGGTGCGCGTCCCGCGCACCGCGGGCGGCGGGACGCCGCCCCTCCTCCCGGGCGGCCGACGCGTCGTGATAATCCTCCTTGGAGCACCAGCATGGAAACCGACCCGGCGGCGGCAGCGCCGCCGCTCCTGGAGCTGACCGGCATTTCCAAGTCGTTCGGCGGCGTCGCGGCGCTGCGCGAGGTGGACTTCACCCTGCGGGCCGGCGAGATCCACGGCCTCGTCGGCGAGAACGGGGCCGGAAAGAGCACCCTGATGAAGATCATCGCGGGCGTGCATGCCGACTATGGCGGCACGTTCCGGATCGACGGGCGGGAGCGCCGGTTCCGCTCCGCCCGCGACGCGCTGAAGGCCGGCATCGGCATGGTCCACCAGGAGCTCAGCATCGTGCCCGACCTGTCGGTCGCGGAGAACGTGTTCCTGGGCAGCCAGCCGGTCCGCCGCTTCGGCGTGGTCGACTGGCGGCGGATGAACATCCTGGCGGCGGAGCACCTGCGCAGCCTGGGCATCGACGTCGATCCCCGGACGCCCATCGGCGCGCTGCCGATCGGGCTCCAGCAGCTGATCGAGATCAGCCGCGTGCTGTTCTCGGGCGCCCGGATCATCATCCTGGACGAGCCGACCTCCGCCCTCTCCCCGCCGGAGATCGAGCGGCTGTTCGGCCTGCTGCGCGGGCTGCGGGCGTCCGGGAAGAGCATGATCTTCATCTCCCACTTCCTGGACGACATCCTGGGCGTGTCGGACACGGTGACGATCTTCCGCAACGGCCGGAAGATCGTCACGGCGCCGGCGGCGGGCGCCTCCAAGGGCTGGGTGATCGAGAACATGATCGGCGCCGGCCACGAGGACCTGGAGGAAAGCTACACCTCGGAGCTGATGCTCCACAGCAAGCCCGACGCCGAGGTGGTGCTGACGGCGTCGGGCCTGGGCCACGGGCGGGCGTTCCGCGACGTGACGCTCGACGTGCGGGCGGGGGAGGTGCTGGGCATCTACGGCTTCATGGGCTCCGGCCAGCTGGAGCTGGCCCGGACGCTGTTCGGCAAGCTGCGGCCGGACACGGGAACGCTGACCATCGGCGGGCGGCGGGTCGTGCTGAACGGCACGGCGGCGGCGAAGCGGGCAGGGGTCGCCTTCGTGCCGGAAAGCCGGCGGTCCATGCTGTTCGCCCACGAACCCGTGTACCGGAACATGTCGATCTCTATCCTGGAGCGGCTGCATCCGGTGCTGCTGCGGCCGGCGGCCGAGCGGGAGATCGCGGGGCGGCACGTCGCCAGCCTGGGCATCCGGCCGACGCGGGTGGACCAGCCGCTGGGCACCCTGTCCGGAGGCAACCAGCAGAAGGTCGGGCTGGCCAAGTGGCTGACATACCTGCCCAAGGTGCTGGTGCTGAGCGAGCCGACCCGCGGCATGGACGTGGGCGCCAAGGAGGACGTGGTCAGGATCGTGCGGTCGCTCCGCGAGCAGGGCGTCGGCATCGTCGTGGTGTCGAGCGAGCCCGAGACCGTGCTGTCCCTGGCTGACCGCATCCTGGTGATGAAAAAGGGCGAGGTCGCCCGCGAATTCGCCGGCGAGACGGTGAGCAAGGACCGCCTGCTGGACGCCGCCTGAACAGAGTCATTTTCGAGGAACCCACATGAGCGCACGCGTGACCGAAACCGACCGGGCCGGCAGCGGGAACCGTTCGGCCGTGATGAACTGGCTGCGCGGGCGGCTGAGCAACATAGCGCCCTTCATCACCCTGCTGTTCCTGGTCGCCTTCTTCTCCATCGCCAGCCCGTCCTTCGCGACGCTGGACAATGTCGGCAACATCCTCAACCAGATCTCCATCACGGCGATCATGGCGGTGGGCCTGACCTACGTCATCCTGTGCGCCGAGATCGACCTGAGCGTCGCCAGCGTCGCCAACGCGACCGGCATCGTGCTGGCCTATTTCACGCTCCAGGACACCTACGCCAACATCGCCCACGTGCCGATGCCGGGCTGGGTCGCGATCCTGTTCGCGTTCGGCGCCTGCTTCGCGCTGGGGGCGGTCAACGCCTTCGGCGTGACGCGTATCGGCATCCCGTCCTTCATCATGACGCTCGCGATGCTCCAGATCGGGGCGGGAATCTGCGCCATGCTGGTGCGCGGCCAGATCGCCTACAACGTGCCGCCGCTGGTCCAGACCCTGGGGCAGAAGGCGCTGGGGCCGGTGCCCTACGTGGTGATCGTCGCGGCGGCGTTCCTGCTGGTCGGGCACCTGGTGCTGACATACACGCGGTTCGGCCGGTACGTCTACATGGTCGGCGGCAACCGGGAGGCAGCGGAATATTCCGGCGTCAACGTCAAGCTGGTGATCGCCTCGGTCATGATCATCTCCGCCGTCTGCTCCGGCGTTGCGGGCATGGTCGGCGTGGCCTATTTCGGCAGCGCCCAGCAGAACGAGTTCGACAGCTACCTGCTCGATTCGATCTCCGCCGTTGTGGTCGGCGGCACCAGCCTGTTCGGCGGGCGGGGCGGCATCGGCAACACCGTGGTCGGGCTGCTGGTGCTGGGCGTGCTCAACAACGGGCTGGACCACATCAACATCGACAGTTTCCTCAAGATACTGATCCGCGGCCTGATCCTGCTGGCGGCCCTGGTCATCAACATCTACGCCCAGCGCTTGCGAAGCGCCCAGGCATCGGCTACCCATTAGGTATAACCCGGTATGGTCGGCGGGAGGTTCAGGGATCGTTAACCAACGAATGCGCAAACTTATTGCGCGATATATCCCTGCAAATAGCCTAGTATCGGTGATACCAGCATGTTCGACGTTGAATTCCTCTCCCCGGCCGATCGGGAGTTCGAGGCACTGCCGGAAAGCGCCCGCAACGAGATCCTGGCGGCCGTGCGAAAGCTGGCGGCGGGCGGTGCGACGACGACCACGGATGCTGGATTCGCGGTTGCCCGGGCGGCGGGGCAGGTGGCGGTCTGCCAGACCGACACGTATCTTGAAGGTATACAGGTCTTGCTGTTGGTTGATGAAAAATTGTGGGACGAGGGCGCCAAGGCAGGTCCGGGCGCGGAGCCGGCGGCGGTGAACCGCGTCGTCTGGCCGTCCGGCCCGGCCTCGTTCCGGGACGCCCGCCTGAACTGCGCCGAAATCTCGGGGCTGGAGGAGGCCATTACCCGCGAACTGCTCGACATGGGCATGGCGGAGGTGGCGGCCCTCGCGATCGGCTTCGGCTCCTGGGTCGCGGTCTGCGACCTCGACCCCCAGGGCACCGCGTCGGTGCTGCGCCTGCTGCCGCTTTCCGACTACACCGCCCTGGTCGACGACGAGGAGGCCGACCTGTTCATGGGCCTGCCGACCACCGTCCTGGACGGGATCTCCGCCACCCGGCACTGAGGTCCCGCGGGTCGATCGCCCGGAGACTGACCAGTCTGCGGAAATAACATGGCGGGTTGGCGGGCCAGGAATGTTACCCACGTCGGGAATTCTCCGTAACCGTGGGTCGCCTCCTGATGAACAGAGTGGCCGCGGAGGACCGGAAGCCGACGCTGGCCGATGATCTCCTGATCGACGCCGAGGATACTTCCGCCTCCGAAACGAAATTGCCGTCCCGGGCCCTGCTGCTGGGTGCCGCTCTGATGCTGGTGGCGCTGAACCTGCGCCCGGCGCTGTCCAGCCTCGGGCCGATCCTGCCGGAGGTGATCCGCGACACCGGCGTCTCGGCGTTCGGCGCCAGCATCCTGACGACCGCGCCGGTGCTGTGCCTGGGCCTGTCCGGCTTCCTGGCGCCGAGGCTCGCCCGGCGGTTCGGCACGGAGCGCGCCATCGCGCTGTTCCTGCTGGTCCTGGCGGCGGGAACCGCGCTGCGCGGCGTCGCCGGCTTCCCGGGATTGCTGACCGGATCGATCGTCGCCGGCCTCGGCATCGGGGTGATCGGCGTGCTGCTGCCGGGCTTGGTCAAGCGCGACTTCCCGGCCCATGCCAGCCTGATGACCGGCGTCTACACCATGGCGCTGTGCGCCGGCGCCGCCGGCGCCGCCGGGTTGACGGTCCCGCTCCAGGCGGCGTTCGACGGAAGCTGGGCGGCGGCGCTGGCCGCCTGGGGCCTGCCGGCGCTGGTCGCGGCGCTGGTCTGGTTCCCGCTGGCGGACCGGAGCGGGCGCGGCTCGGCACGGCCGCCGACGCTGCCGGTGTTCGGGCTGTGGCGCGACCCGCTGGCCTGGCAGGTCACCTTCTACATGGGCCTGCAATCGGCGGTCGCCTACATGGTGTTCGGCTGGCTGGCCCCGATCCTGCGGGACCGCGGGCTCGACCCGGTCATGGCCGGGTTCGTGGTCTCCTGCTCGATCATGGTGCAGATCCCGGCGGCGCTGGCCGCCCCGCTGCTGGCGACCCGCCGCCCGTCGCAGAGCCTGGCGGCGGCTGTCCTGATGGGCTCCACCCTGGCGGGGGTGCTGGGATTCTTCCATGCGCCGCTCGGCTCGGTCTGGATATGGGCGGTGCTGCTGGGGATCGGGCAGGGCGGCAACTTCGCCCTGGCCCTGACCATCATCGTCCTGCGCTCGAAGGACAGCCACGTCGCGGCATACCTTTCGGGGATGGCGCAGAGCGTCGGCTATACCCTGGCGGCCTGCGGGCCGCTGGGCGTCGGGCTGCTGCACGACTGGTCCGGCGGCTGGCAATCGGTCGGACTGCTGTTCGCCGGCGTCTGCCTGGTCGCGGCCGCGTTCGGCATCGCCGCCGGGCGCGACCGCCATGTCCTGCCGTCCCGGCCAACCTCCTGAAGCGCCCTCCATGCCTTTCATCCTGATCCTCGGCCTGGCCGGCTTCGCCAGCGCCCTGTCCCTGCGGGCCACCGACCCGCTGCTGCCGGTGCTGGCGGACGACCTGGGCGTCACCCTGCGGGAGGCGGCGCTGCTCGCCTCGGCCTACACGCTGCCCTACGCGATCATGCAGCTCGTGCTCGGCCCGGTCGGCGACGCGATCGGCAAGATCCGGCTGATCCGGATCTCGCTGGCGGTGCTCACGGTCGGATTGGCGCTCTCGGCGCTGGCGCCCGGCTACGGCAGCGTGCTGGCGGCGCGCGCGCTGGCCGGCGGCTTCGCGGGCGGGGTGATCCCGGCCTCCATGGCGCTGATCGGCGACCGCGTCGCCTATGCGGAACGCCAGTTTTCGATCAGCCGCTTCCTGGTCGCGGTGATCTTCGGCCAGCTCTCCGGCTCCGCCATCTCGGGCGCACTGGCCGAGGTGGCGGGCTGGCGCGCGGTGTTCGCCCTGTCCTCGGTGGTGGCCGGGCTGGCGCTGGCGGCCTCCCTGCTGTTCCTCCATGGCGAGCGGACCCGGAGCGAGCTGTCGCTGGGCGGCTCCATCGCGCGCTACCGGACGGTGCTGGCGAACCCGGCCTCGCTGCTGGTCTTCGCGACGGTGGCGGGGGAGGGGATCCTGATCTTCGGCGTCTTCCCCTTCGTCGCCCCCATGCTGGCGCCCCACGGCGCCACCGGCTCGCTGGAGGCGGGGATCGCGATCTCCGGTTTCGCGGTCGGCGGAATCCTCTACAGCCTGGTGGTGCGCCGGCTGGTCGCCGGGCTGGGCCAGTGGGGCATGATGAGGATCGGCGGGGCGGTGGCCGGCCTCGCCTACCTGCTGGTCGCCGCGCCGCTGCCCTGGACCGCCGTCGCCGGCCTGTTCGTGGTGGCGGGCTTCGGCTTCTACATGCTGCACAACACCATGCAGACCCAGGCGACCGAACTGGCGCCCGGCGCCCGCGGCTCGGCCCTGGCGCTGTTCGCCTCGTCCTTCTTCCTGGGCCAGGGGCTCGGGCCGATCCTCGGCGGCCCGATCTCCCACGCCTACGGCTTCGGCACCCTGTTCGTCCTCTCCGGACTGCTGACCGTCGGCCTCGGCACGGGAGCGGCCTGGCTGATCAAGTCGCGCTAAAGAAGCAGGGCCTTCTCGCGCTGGACCTCGCCGGACATCCTGGCCGTTTCCCGCTGGTCCATGACCTGGCGCAGCTTCGGGAAATCCACCAGCTCCTCCTGGTCGACATGGTGCTCGATCAGCCGCCTCAGTTCCCCGGCGCGGGTCCGCCAGCGCGGGTCGTCCTTGGGAATCTGCTCCAGGGCATAAAGGTGCATCTTCATCTCGGCATGCTCGCTGTAGAGCTGCCGGGTGTGCTCGACGGCCTGGGCGCGGTCGTGGAGCAGCGGGTAGACCACGTCCTCCTCCGCCATGGCATGGGCGGCCAGACGGTGCTTCAGGCGGAGCAGCAGCTGCGTCCGGTCGAATGCCGCGCCGTCGGAACTATGCTCCATCCGGTCCAGCAGCGACAGGATGACCCGGTGGTCCCGGGCGAGCGCGTCGAAGGGGTCCCGCCCGGCGGAAGCCCGCGCCGTTCCCGCCGCCTGCGCCACCACCGGCGGCAGCAGCCGGCTGGCGATCAGGGCCGCCGCGGCGCCTCCGGCGAAGGCCAGGACGCCGCGCATGGATAGCCAATCCGCATCTCTCCGCATCATGTGTCTTCCCAATCTGTTTTCCGAGCCTCTGGGAACGCAACAGGAATCGGGCGGGACCGTTCGGAACGATTTAATTTCCATAAGATAGATTATGACGTTTCCGGAACGATGCATCGGCAAGGATCTTCCCGCCGCGGCCCCATCGGACGATCCGGCTACTTCGGTCCCGATGCCGCCCCGGAGGCCCTCTCGCCCCACCGGCCGATCGTATGAAAGCGGTCGGGCTGAAGAAACTCCGGCGTCGTGGCGGGGCAAGGCGCCATCTTCGCCATATCCGGGGCGACCGCGTGAAGGGCGGCCTGCACTTCAGGGTCCGCACCCGCGCTCGCAAGGGCTTCCGGATCGATCCAACGGAGTTGCCCCGCCTCGAAGCGGGCATAGATGCGCCCGGTGCCTCGGTCGGCGAAGTTCACCCGCGAAAACTTCCGTATGCAGCGGACCAGATATCCTGCGTTGTTTTCCGCGGCCATGGTCCCCTGGTCAGGATAGACCTCATCCGGTTGCCGGGCATCGACGTTGATCTTCCGGTATCGCTCCAGGTTGAGTATGCACCGGACGTCCAGGATGTTCATCTCGCCGCTCCAACCGAACGCGGCCGTGAGAGGCACCTCTCCCCGCGGGACGCTGTTGTCGAGGAACTCGAAATGAACGGATATGTTCGGGTCCAGGGCGCGCCCGAACAGGATGTTCTGCATTCCCGTGTATGCCTCCACGTTATGCGCGAGCAGATCATCCACGGACTTGTATCGCCCGACTTCCAGGCCGCGCTGCCAGGCGCGCTCGACCGTCTCCTCGGGCGGAGTCACCATGAGCAGATAGCACAGCAGATTGCCGAAACGGGACGGCAGGTGTTTGCTTTCGTCCGAATGGAGCGCGAAGCTGTCGAAGCGGAAGCGATCGATCAGGAGGTGGGACGTTTGCCGCTTGTCGCCCTTGCGCACGAGATGAGCATCAAGCTTCCGATCGATGATCGTGACTTCCTGGCTGGTAAGCATCCCCGCGTACTTGTACAAAGGACCTAGCGAGTCAAAATCGAGCAGCGCCTTTCTCCAGGTATCGGGGCTTATCAGCGCGAAGTCGTTCCATTGGATTCCCATCTTCGCGGCCAGCTTCCTTTGTAGCGGCCGCATCGTACTCTTTCCCGAGGCGGAAGCGCCTTTGGTCAACATGGTGACCGGCCGACCCTGGGCGGGGACCTGCCGAAACCCCTCCCGTTGCGCCACGTCGCGGATTTTCGGCTCAAGGAACTGGCCGATAGCCCCGCCGCCATAGTCGTTGCAGGCGAGGCCCAAAGCGAGAGACGGAAGAAACGTGTGTTCCCCCAGGATCCGGCCGTGCTTCAGGCGAGTGGCCGAAGCGACCCTTACGAGCGACCGGAAAGCAGCCTTGTCCAGCGCCGCCTCGCTCGTGTGCGCCCGCATGCTCCACTCGCGAACGAGCCGTTCGTCGCGGTCCCATTCGCTTTCCGCGGCAGGCGCCGCCGCTGCGCCGGGCGACCTGCGAAACCAGGTCCAGAGACCACGCGGAGCCGCGTCCCGCTCCCTGCCGGGACCGGCCGGGGAACGGCGGAACGAGCCCGACAGTTCGCGCCCGATGAAGGTTTCAAGCTCCGATCTCGCCTCGCGGTAAATGTCATCGAGCTTGGATCGGTTTGGTTCGACGACGAGCGTCATGAGCGTCTGCGCCATACGCCGCAGATTCATGCCCAGGCTGCTGACGCTGGCGTCTTCGGGATCGGGAATCTCATAGTCCGCCGTGACCCGCACCAGCACCTCATGCAGGGCCAGCCGTTCCGGCCGGAAGATCGCGAGATCCTCCAGGGACAATCCTGTGACGTCCCGGAGTTCCATCGCTTGCGTGATGTCGTTGAAGGAGTTCCCCGGCCGGAAGATGGTGGAGAGTGCCAGGAGTTCGCGTGTAAACCCTGACTGGATGCCTGGATTCCAGGGACCTTCGGGGCGATCGCCATTACCCCTGTCATATTGTTGCATGGTCGGGCTTATCCAGTTGGCAGAGCGCCCTTTCGCGACTCCATCGCCGGAGCCAACCTGCCGACGCCGTACTGTCGAAACGGGCAGTCAGCCTTGGAAGGATACTGTCCTTGCTCCGGATTGTCGATCGTCCCCGGAGTGCCGGGCGACATGCCGAGCCCCGCCCCGCGATCCTCATGCGGGAAAGACGACCCGGGTCAGGCTGGTGCCCGGTTCCGGCAGGACCAGTTCCCCGTCGAGCTGGGATACCAGGCCCTCAATGATCTGGAGGCCGAGGCTCGGCACGACCTTCCGCGGCATTCCCGGCCCGTCGTCGGCCACGGTGAGCGCGGCGCGGTGCGGGTCGAGGCGCTTCAGGTCGACCTGTATCACCCCATGGTCGCGCCCCTTGAAGGCGTGCTTGACCGAATTGGTCATCAGTTCGGTCAGGATCAGGGACAGCGCCGTGAGCCCGCGCAGGTCCATGCGGACGTCGTCTGCCTGCACCCGGCAGGCGATGTTCTTGGCGCCGGTGGCTTTCAGAAGGTCGTCGCAGAGGCCTCCGAGATAATCGCCGAGCGGCTGGTCCAGGGCGGCCGGCTCGTGCAGGCGGCGGTGCAGCCTGGACATCATCTCCAGCCGGTGCATGGCGTCGTCGAACGCGTTCTCGGCCGACGCCGGATCGGCGGCGACGGACGCTTTCTGAAGCATGAGCAGCGAGCTGACGAAGGACAGATTGTTGGCGACGCGGTGCTGCAACTCGACGAACAGGGTGCTCTGCCGCCTTGCGAGTTCCGCGGAAACCTGCTGCGCGGCCTTGAGACGTTCGCCCGCACGCCTCATGGCGTGGATGATGGCTATGTCGATGCCGACGACGAAGACGTAGAAGGCCAGGGCGAGCGCCGTTTCCGCCGTAAGGCCGAATGAATCGACCGGCGGTATGAACCAGTACCAGGCGGCCAGGCCGCTCGCCACGGCGCACAGCGTGCCCGCGCGCGTCCCGGCGACGAAGCAGGTCAGGATGACTGCCGGGAAGAAGGTGACGTAGGGGAAGCCGGGCGGCAGCACGGGATCGAGCACGAAGCGCGTCAGGAGACCGACGAGGAACGCCGCCGCCGCGACTCCGTATCCCAGGGCGGGCGCCATCAGGACACCCGCTCGGACGGAGGATGGTCGACCACTCCCGGGACTTGGGTTACCGCCTCGTTCACGAGATTCTTCGAAGCGAAGGCCGTTATCCGGACCAAAGGCGTGCGTAACATGCAACGTTCCGTAAAACCTAACGAAATTTTCTGCGGCGATGCTCTTGTCGGGGGCACGGCGCTGGCGACTTTACTGACCTTCTTCTTCTGCAGACAGGCATCTTAACAATGTCACCAGGCTACATCTTGTTCACTCGTGAATTCAAATTAGGCTTTGATCATGGTTCGAGCGGCGCAATATCAAAATATTAGTTGCCTTATGATCTCTCCCGTCTCCAGTCGAGCCCGCCGTCAGGCGGGATGAAGCAGCGCCAGGACCACGGTGATGCTGACCACCGACAGCAGCGTCGTCAGCATCACGGCATTCACCGCGCCGGCGACATAGCAGCCGAACTGGTGGGCTTGCAGGTACACGTTCGCTCCCGCCGGCAAGGCGGCGGTGACGGTCGCCACGGCGACGGCCTCGGGCGACAGGCCCGCGACCTTGGCCGCGAGCAGCCAGACGACCAGGGGATGCAGCACCAGCTTCAGCACGGCCACGGTGAGGGCTTCCACCAGTTCGCCGCCGATGCGCAGCGCGCTCTGGGCCTGGGCGGCGCCGAGCGCGATCAGGGCGGTCGGCGCCGCCGCGGCGGCCAGCATGGCGGTCATCCTGTCCAGCGGCTCCCAGATGCCCAGGCCGGTGAAACTCCAGGCGAGGCCGCTGAGCAGGCCGATGATGATCGGGTTGGACAGGGTCTCCCTCACCGCGGGCAGGACGAGCTTCGTCAACCCGCCGGAGTGCCCCCGCCCAAGGGCTATCAGGACCGTCGTCACCGGCAGCAGGATGAGGGAGTGGAAGGCGATGATCTTGGTCTGGAGGACGACGCCCTCCGGGCCGAAGGCGGTCTGTATCAGCGGAAGGCCGAGCAGAACCGCGTTGGAATACATCGCCGCCATGCCGAACACGCCGAGCTGATCGAGCCGCAGCCGGAACAGCGTCCGGCCGCAGGCGAACGCCAGGGCCAGGATCACGAGGCAGCCGCCGAAATAGGCCAGCGCTATGGCCGGCTCCATGTTCCGGGCGGTCCCCTCCCCCGCCGTGGAACGGAACAGCAGCACGGGGATCATCAGCCAGGTCGCCGCGTTGGCGACGCCGCGGACGGCGGCCGGAGGCAGGATGGATGTCCGGCCCGCGACGTAGCCGACCAGGATCAGGCCGAACACCGGCAGAATGATGTTGATGAAGATCATCATGGGGAATGTCGGCTTCCTGGATTGGGTCGTCGGACCGGCGTCCCGGAACGGCGCGGAGTATGGCGCGGGCCGGTCAAGGCGGGTTAGACAGGGACTCCGCACCCCACAAGCGAGGAACACAGAGATGCGCATTGCCCCTTACGGAGCCTGGAAGTCGCCCATCACGACGGACCTGATCATCGGCGAGGCGGTGGGGCTGAGCGAGCTTTGCGTGGATGGCGGCGATATCTGCTGGGTCGAGGGGCGGCCCGCGGAGAAGGGCCGGAGCGTCATTGTGAAGGCGAGCGCCGACGGTGTCATCCGCGATCTGCTGCCGCCGCCGTTCTCCTCCCGCAGCCGCGTCCACGAGTATGGCGGCGCCAGCTACGTGGCGGCCGGCGGCACGGTCTGGTTCGTGAACTTCGCCGACCAGCGGATCTGGCGGCTGGACGCGGGGGCGGAACCGGTTCCCGTCACCGTCGGGGACGCCGGCTGGCGCTTCGCCGACCTGGTGCTCGACGCGCCGCGCGGGCGGCTGATCGCGGTCGGCGAACTGCACGGTGAGTCCGGGAACGGGGAGCCGCTCAATGTCCTGGTGTCGGTCCCGGCCCGGCCGCCCGAACCGGCCATTCCGGAAACCATCGCGACCGGAGCCGACTTCTACGGGGCGCCCCGCCTCTCCCCGGATGGCGGCCGGCTGGCCTGGATCGAGTGGAACCACCCCAACATGCCATGGGACGGGACCAGGCTGATGGTGGCCGACGTGCTGGACGACGGGACCCTGGCCGAGCCCCTGGGGGTGGACGGCGGGGACGATGTCGCGGTCGTGCAGCCGTCCTGGTCGCCCGCCGGCACGCTGCACTATGTCTCGGACCGGAGCGGCTGGTGGAACCTGGTCCGCTGGAACGGCACGGGAAGCGGCGCCGATGCCGGGGTCCCGCTCCTCCCCATGACGGCGGAATTCGCCCGGCCCTACTGGAACTTCGGGCAGGCGACCTACGGCTTCACCGGCGACCTGATCGCCGCGGCCTTCACCCGCAACGGGTTCTGGTCCTTGGCTACCGGCATCGGCGGCGGGCCGA
The DNA here is from genome assembly GCF_016765655.2 of Skermanella mucosa. Classification (NCBI taxonomy): domain Bacteria; kingdom Pseudomonadati; phylum Pseudomonadota; class Alphaproteobacteria; order Rhodospirillales; family Azospirillaceae; genus Skermanella; species Skermanella mucosa. Next base: position 147,843 of record NZ_CP086108.1, on the reverse strand, counting down.
CGCCCGCGGCCGCGGAGATTCCCTACGACCAGATCGGCACGGTCAGGCCGATGGCCGGCGGCGGCATCGCGCTGCTGGCGGGGAGCGGCAGGGAGCCGGGGTCGGTCGCCCTGCTGACCTCGGAAGGCGCCCGGGTCCTGCGCCGCTCGGCGCCCATCGACCTTCCGGACGGGACGATCTCGGTCGCCCGGCCGATCGAGTTCCAGAGCGCCGGCGGGCGGACCGCCTATGCCTTCCATTACCCTCCGACCAACGCCGACCACCGGGCGCCCGAGGGCACCCTGCCCCCGCTGCTGGTCAAGAGCCATGGCGGGCCGACCTCGGCGGCGTCGCCCCAGCTGAACCTGTCGATCCAGTACTGGACGAGCCGCGGCTTCGCGGTCGTCGACGTGAACTATGCCGGGTCGAGCGGATTCGGAACCCCGTACCGCCGCGCGCTCGACGGCGCCTGGGGAGTTGCCGACGTGGAGGACTGCGTCGCCGCCGCGACGTACCTGGTCGACCAGGGCCTCGCAGATCCCGAGCGGATCGCGATCACGGGGGGCAGCGCCGGCGGATACACCACCCTGTGCGCCCTGACCTTCACCGACCGGTTCCGGGCGGGGGCAAGCCATTACGGCATCTCGGACCTGGAGGCGCTCTACCACGACACCCACAAGTTCGAATCCCGCTACCTGGACCGGCTGATCGGACCGCTGGAAACCTCGGGCGCGATCATCGAGGCACGGTCGCCGATCCATCACCTGGACCAGATCGATTGCCCGGTCATCCTGTTCCAGGGGCTGGACGACAAGGTCGTGCCGCCCAACCAGGCCGCCATGATGGCCGACGCGCTCCGAGCCAAGGGGTTGCCCGTAGCCCTGCTCACCTTCGAGGGCGAGGGCCACGGGTTCCGGCAGGGCTCGACCATACGGCGCACCCTGGAAGCCGAACTGTGGTTCTATGGCCGGATCTTCGGCTTCGAGCCGGCCGACGCGATCGACCCGGTCGAGATCGAAAACTGGCCGGACCGACACGGCGGCACGACTGAATGAGAAGAGAGGATCGGTCCCAGGGACTTCGCCCCCTTGTCTCTCGATGCCCCCTTACTGTCACCGCGCATTTCTGGTAGTTGGTATAACGTATGCCAGATTTCCGCCGTCACCGGGTGGCTGGCCGGACGATCTGCATCGAACCCAAGAAACGCGAATGGAGGAAACGATGAAGGCCGGCGACATCATGACCCGCAGCGTCATCACGATCGATGCGGACAGTACCGTCGCGGAAGCGGCGAAGCGGATGCTCGAGCACCGGATCAGCGGCATGCCCGTCGTCGACGGTCAGGGCCGCGTCATCGGCGTCATCAGCGAGGGCGACCTGCTGCGGCGGGCCGAAACCGGGACCGAGACCCAGGGCAAAGGCGGCGGCTCCTGGTGGCTCGGCCTCGTCGCGAGCGCCTCGTCGCAGGCGGACGCGTTCACCAAGCAGCACGGCCGGACCGTCCGCGACGTGATGAGCGCCAACGTGATCAGCGTCGACGAGGACGCCGCCCTCAACGAGGTGGTCGAGCTGATGGAGAGCCGCCGGATCAAGCGGGTTCCGGTCACCCGCGACCATCAGGTGGTCGGCATCATCAGCCGCGCGAACCTGATGCGCATGTTGACGACCCTGGAACCCGGAACGGCCGCCCCGTCGGCGGACGACAAGACGATCCGGGAGCGGGTGCTGAAAGCCTATGCCGACCAGCCCTGGGCGCCGGACTTCGGCGAGAACGTCGTGGTGAAGGACGGCGTCGTCCATCTCTGGGGCGCCGTGCGGACCGAATCCCAGCGGCAGGCGCTCGTGGTCGGCGCGCGGACGATCCCGGGCGTCCGGGACGTCGTGGACCATATCGACGTGGTCGATCCGGTCGCGGAAGGATTCGTGGGCTGGTAACCGTCGGCACCCGCTAGGGCCGGCAGGTTCCGGGCCGCACTCAGGCGCGGCTCGGAACCTGCCGGCCCGGGTCCTTTCAAACGGCGTCAGCCGAGTTCGATCTCACCGTCGATCTCGTGGCGCAGGTCGATGCCGTCGATGGTCAGCACGACCTTGGCGGACAGGGTGTCGCCGCCCTTGATCCGGCCCGACCTGATCGCCCGATCCACCGCGGCCTCGATCTCGCGCTGGGAAGTCACCCCGACGACCTTGAGAAACTTGCGAACTTCCATGTTGAAGGTGTCCGGATCCATCCAGTCTTCTCCCTGTCCCCCGTTCACCCTGAACGGTACTGATTTGCTGCTTCAATAATCAACCTTGCACAAAGTCCGTGCATCGTACTACCCTTTCCTTCTGGCATGTGGTGTACGGTATGCAAACAATACGCAAGACACCCGACGATGGCCCCAAGGCGTCTGCGGCCCCGCGCCCGGCGGCGACCCTGATCCTGCTGCGCGACGCGCCGGGCGGGCTCGAAACCCTGATGATCGAACGCCACGCCGGGCTCGGTTTCGCACCGGGCGCACTGGTCTTTCCGGGAGGATGCCTTGCCGCGGAGGATCGCCACCCCACCGGAATTCCCGGCGGCGGCCTGCATCCCGCCCGGCTGGCGGCAATCCGGGAGACTTTCGAGGAATGCGGTATCCTGCTGGCGCGGCGGCATGACGGCGCCCTGCCCGACCCCGCCCGCTGCGCCGATCTTGTGGCGCGCTACCGCGCCCGGCTCCTGTCCGGAGACATCACCTTCGGCTCCGTGATCGAGGCGGAGGGACTGGTTCCCGCGGACGACCGCCTCGTCGCTTTCGGACACTGGGTGACGCCGGCCGTGCGCCCCAGGCGCTTCGATACGGTCTTCTTCATCGCGGCGGTACCACCCGGCCAGCAGGCGGAACCCGACGGGTCCGAGATCGTGAGTTGCCGATGGGGACGTCCGGCGGAAATCATCGAGGCTGCTGATGCCGGCGCGGTGCGCCTGATCTTCGCCACCCGGATGAACCTGATGCGTCTCGCCACCAGCCGAACCGTCGCGGAGGCGGTCGAGACGGCGATGCGGCAGCCGCTGGTCAGGATCGTGCCGGAATGGATCGAAACATCCGCCGGCGCGGAGCTTCGCATACCCGAGGGTGCCGGGTACTGCCCCTGCGTCGTGCCGGCCGTCCCTGCGGACATGGCCTAGGAGACGAAAAAGCCGGCGGCGATGCCGCGCCTCAGAACCCCATTCCGCTGGTCGGGAAAGGGGGCGGGTAAGTAAAGGAGCCGGTTGCGTTTGCAATCAGGTCCGTTGAAGATGAAACAGATAATAAGAAGGAAGTGGGAGGGAGCGTGCATATCAGAAAATTACAGGACGCCCCGGCCGGCGGCACACACCGGAAGGTGCTGGTCACCACCCTGTGGTTCGGTGTGCTGAGCGGGCTGTGCCACGGGGCCGTCCTGCTGCTGGCCGGATCGCCCGGACCCGACCTGACCCGAATGGTATGGACCAGCTTTTGACGGATCACTCGATCCAGAACGGTCGCTGGTGACCTTCGCCGCTCTGGGACAGCCGGTCGGATGTCCAGAAGATGCCGTCTTCCTCGTCCTCGTCGGCGGAAGCGGAGAACGGCCAGGCGGAACCGGAAGTCAGGGCGTGAGTCACGAGGCCGGCGAAAGCCATGAGGGTGAGGAGGAAGTCGGAGTTCTTAAGCATTTTCCAGGTTCCCTTGGTCTGAGGCGGTGCACCGGTGTCGTTTGCTGCATAGCAACATAACGACGGGGCAAGCGGACATCAAGTGACCTGGAATACAGAATACCAGAGGTCAGCTTTGCATCCACGGCAGGGCTGGCTTTGCCGTGCCCGCAAGTAAAACTCCGGTCCCGATCCCCTTCCGCGCGGTATTCGACCGGCCTCTTCAAATCCTGGCGCCTCTCGGATCCGCCCAGCCGGCAGCCGCTGGAATCGCGGCATAGTCGTCCGGCATACTCCCTGATGCCGGGGAATTGGTTTCTATTTCAACCGATTGTCCCGACCGGCAGAAAATAATCGTTCCACATCGTGGAAAAATCAGAAAACCATTTGCATCCCAGCTGGTGTTTGGCATTCAATATACCAGACACCAGAGGGCGTCACGTTGTCGCAGCCGGGAACCGGAAGGTCCAAGGGCTGCCGAAGCGGGATCAAAGCCCTCCGGAAGAACAAAAAACACCGGACCAATTGTCGTCCATCCACACGGAGGAAATGTCCGATGCATACATCGGTAGATCAACAGGGAAGGACCCGGGCTCCGGATTCCGCCCGCATGCGCTGGATCCAACTCGCCGTCGGCGTGATCTGTATGGTGGCGACGGCTAACATCCAATATGCCTGGACGCTGTTCGTGCCGGAAATCCAGGCGACCTATGGATGGACTCGCGCCTCGATCCAGGCCGCCTTCACGATCTTCGTCGTCGTCCAGACCTGGCTGACCCCCATCGAGGGTTATTTCATCGATAAATACGGCCCGCGCGTGATGGTCGCCATCGGCGGCGTGCTGGTCGGCCTCTCCTGGATCATCAACTCCTACGCCACCACCCTGACCGGCTTCTATGTCGGCGCCGCGGTCGGCGGCATGGGCGTCGGCTGCGTCTATTCGACCTGCATCAACAACGCGCTGAAGTGGTTCCCGGATCGCCGCGGCCTGGCGGTCGGCCTGACCGCCGGCGGCTACGGTGCCGGCTCGGCCCTGACCATCCTGCCGATCGCCGCCGTGATCGCGGCGAGCGGCTACCAGACCGCCTTCTTCTACTTCGGCGCCATCCAGGGCATCGTCATCTTCGCCGTGGCCTGGTTCCTGCGGTCGCCGCAGAAGGGCGAGGTCAAGTACTCCACGAAGTTGTCCCAGTCCCGCCGCGACTACACGCTCAGCGAAGCCCTGCGCACCCCGGTGTTCTGGACGATGCTGGTCATGTTCACCCTGACGGTCACCGGCGGCCTTATGGCGGTGGCCCAGCTCGGCCTGATCGCCCACGACCTGGGCGTCAAGGAATTCCCGGTCAACCTCTACTTCTTCACCATGGCCGCCCTGCCCTTCGCGCTGATGCTCGACCGGGTCATGAACGGCCTGTCGCGTCCCCTCTTCGGCTGGATCTCGGACCATATCGGCCGTGAGAAGACCATGTTCATCGCCTTCACCATGGAAGGCATCGGCATCATCGCGCTGGGTTACTTCGGCCACAACCCCTACGCCTTCCTGATCCTCAGCGGCGTCGTGTTCCTGGCCTGGGGCGAAGTCTACAGCCTCTTCAGCGCCACCGCCGGCGACGCCTTCGGCACCAAGCATGTGGGCAAGATCTACGGCCTCCTGTACTGCGCCAAGGGTATCGCGGCCCTGATGGTCCCGCTCGGCAACATCCTGATGGAAGCCACCGGCACCTGGTCCACCGTGCTCTACACCGTCGCGATCATGGACCTCATGTCCGCCACCTGCGCCATCGTGATCCTGCGGCCGATGCTGGCCCGCCACCACGCCCGGAACGAGCAGGAATACCGCCTCGCCAACGTCGGTCAGGCCCAGCCGGTCGGCTCGGCCACCACCTGATCCCCCCTCGAACCCAGACCTAACCGTTCGGGATCGAAACTTGCGCCGCTGCCGAAAGGCAGCGGCGTTTTTCTTTTGCGGCCAGCGGGCTCGCTTTCCCGAAGGTCAGTTGGAATCGCGGCGGGCCTGGCCGACCTTGACCGCCTGCGAAACGCGCCCGATTTCCCGCGGGTCCGTGTCGACCGTCGGGTTGGGATTCTCGATCAGGGACATCGAACCGTTCGCCGTCCTGCCCGAGTTGGGATGATGCCGGACGCGATTGCGGCGCTTCAGCTCCAGGGCGCGCCGGGCATGGTCGGTCTGGCTGCCGCCCGATCCGGCCTTCCGGATCCGCGCCAGCTCGCGGTTGAGCCTCTTCACCGCGCCGGCGAAGATCGCCGCTTTCGCTTCAGTCCCGGTATTGTCGCGGGCAGCCTCCGCGCCGCGGGGCTCGGCCTTGCCGCGCATTTCCCGCCGCTGCTGGCGGGAGCGGTCCCTCGCCTTCTGACGGTACTCGCGCAGCAGCTTCAAATTGTCCGCCAACGCATCTTCGGACAGACCGCAAATCGCGGGATAGTGTGTCTGGCTCACGACTTCGAATTCACCTGCGGTCAGCAATCGCTTCTCGGTCGAAATAGGCACACTCATGGAATTTTTCCTTTCTGTTTGAAACCCGGTAACTGCTTGGATCGGTCCCCCTATGGTCCTGCTCGATAACTTCGATGAGCTCGGCGTCGGCGTTCGCCCTGGCGGGCGAAGGCCGACCTACCGCGGATCGTTCGGAACCGCTGTGCAAAGGCCCCGGCGTGCCGGTTCCTAGACCCCGACCGCCGCCTTGATGCGGTCGCGGGTCAGCGGCAGGTCGCGCAGACGGATGCCGGCGGCGTCGGCGACCGCGTTGGCGATGGCGGCGGCGGCCGGTCCCTGGGCGGCCTCGCCGGTGCCCAGGTAGGGCATCCCCGGGCGGTCGATCACGTGGACGTCGACGCTGTCGGGCACTTGGTCGAAGCGAAGAACCGGATAGCTGCTCCAGTCCCGGCTGGTGATGCGGGTCCGGTCGAAGGTGGCGCGCTCCAGCAGGGTCCAGCTGGCGGATTGGATGATGCCTCCCTCGGTCTGGTTGCGCATGCCGTCGGGGTTCACGGCCTGCCCGCTGTCGATCGCGGCGACGGCGCGGACCAGGCGGGCGGCGCCGGTCTCCCGCTCGACCGCGACCTCCACCGCGACCGCGCAATAGGCCGCCAGGTTCTTGTAGCGGGCGAAGCCGAAGCCCCGTCCGCGGCCGCTGGGCAGATCGGCGGCGGCGGGCCAGCCGAAGCGTTCGGCGGCAAGGGTCACCACGTCGCGCGCCCGCGGGTCCTCCAGGTGGCGCAGCCGGAACTCGACCGGGTCGGCCCCGGCCTCGCGCGCCAGCTCGTCCATGAAGCTTTCCAGCGCGAACACGTTCATGTAGCCGCCGAGCGCGCGCAGGGCCGAGACGCGGAGCGGCATTTCCGGGATGAAATGGTGGGTGACGCGGGCGTTGGGCAGGGCGTAGAGCGGGATCGCGTTGCGGTCGCCGCCGCCGGCCGGCTGGGGGATCGGCTTGGGCGGGTCCGGCTGGAACGGCCGGGCCAGGTGCCAGGCCGGCATCAGGGCTCCCGCCCCGCCCGGCCGGGTCGAGTGGGCGTTGCTCCAGACCTCGTAGGTCCAGTCCACGATGCGGCCGTCGGCGTCGAGCGCGCCCGCCGCGCGGGACAGCATGGCCGGGCCGAACGGTTCCCAGGAATGCTCGTCCTCGCGCATCCACTGCACCCGCACCGGCCGGCCGGGGAACGCCCGGGCGAGCAGGGCGGCGTCGGCGCCGGCGTCGTCGGCCCCGTTGTGGCCGTAGCAGCCGGCCCCCTCGGTGTGGATGCAGCGGACCCGGTCCTCCGGCAGTCCCAGCATCTCGACCAGGGCGGCCCGCAGCGGGTACATGCCCTGGGCGTGGGACCACACCGTCATCATGCCGTCCTCGAACAGCCCGACCGCGCAGGACGGGCCGATGGAGGCATGGACATGGTACTCGCGCCGGTACTCCGCCTCCAGGCGCCGCGTCGCGCCGGCGGCCGCCGCCAGGCCGTCCCGCCTGTCGTGGATCACCGTGTCCTCGGACGGAAATGCCAGCAGGGTGGAGAAGATGCCGGATTGCTCGGGCAGGGCCGTCGCATCGTCCCAGACCGCCGCGCGGGCGAGCGCCCGGCCCGCGGTCACCGCCTGCCACTCCCGCTCCGCCACGACGGCCAGATAACTGCCGTCGCGGTGGATGCCGACGACGCCGGGCATCCCTTCGACCGCGCCGGTATCGACCTCGCGCAGGCGGGCGCCGTAGCCCGGCGGGCGGACGACGCGGGCATGCACCATGCCGGGAAGGCGGAGATCATGCACATAGGCCGGGCCGCCGGTCACCTTCGCCGGGATATCGATCCGCGGGACGTCGCGGCCGATCACCTTGTAATCCTCCGGCGCCTTCAGGGCGGCGCCCGCCTCCGCCCGGATCCCGTCGAGGCCGTCTCCGCCCACCAGCTCGCCATAGCCCACGGTCCTGCCGTCCGGCGCCGCGACCGCGCCGCCTTCCAGGCCCAGCCGGTCGGCCGGGACATCCAGCCGCCGCGCCGCCAGGTCCAGCAGAATCGCCCTGACCTGGGCCGCCGCGTGCAGGATCGCCGTCCCGCTGTCCTGCATGGACTGGCTGCCGGCGGTGAAGCTCTCGTTCGGGGTCCGGCCGGTGTCGGCCGTGACCAGGGCGATGGCGGCGGGTTCGACTCCCAGCTCCTCCGCCGCGACCTGGGTCAGCGCCGTCCGGATCCCCTGCCCCAGCTCGGCCTTGCCGGTGAACACCGTGATGGCGCCCTCGGCGTCGATCCGGATCCAGGAATCCAGGGACGGGTCGGCCCCGAGCGCCTTGGGCAGCCCGACGCCGCCTCCGCCGTCGGCCTCCTGCGGCGCCTGGGCCAGCAGGCGGCCGGGCAGCAGGGTGAAGCCCACCAGCAGCGCGCCGCCGCCGAGGAAGGCGCGGCGCGACAGCGCCCGGGGAAAACCGGCAACGTCGTTCATCTCGCGTCCTCCGGTCCGGTATCGCCCACTTCGGCCGTCTGCATCGCCCGGGCGGCCCGACGCACCGCCTTGAAGATCCGCATGTGGGTGCCGCAGCGGCACAGGTTGGGGTGCAGCGCGTCGCGGATCTCCGCGTCGGACGGGGCGGCGGTCCGTTCCAGCAGCGCCTGGGCGCTGATCATGAAGCCGGGAATGCAGTAGCCGCACTGGGCCGCCTGCTCCTCGATGAAGGCGCGCTGCACCGGCCCCGGGTCCTCGACGGTGCCCAGCCCCTCGACCGTCCGGATGCGCCTGCCCTCCAGCGCCGCCACCGGCGTGACGCAGGAAATCACCGGCGCGCCGTCCACCAGCACCATGCACGAGCCGCACTGCCCCAGCCCGCAGCCGAACTTCGCGGCGTTGAGGTGCAGGTCGTCGCGCAGCACGTAGAGCAGCGGCGTCGCCGGATCGGCGTCCACGCTGTGATCCCGGCCGTTCACGGACAGGGTGATCATGGGTGTTCCTCCTATTCCGCGGATCGGCCCGAGCGGGCCTCTGCGACCTTGGACTCCAGGTCGTCCCAGGCTGGCCCGCCGGAAAAGCGGCCGCGCAGCCAGGCCGTCAGTTCGGCCACCTGCCCGTCGGTCAGCGCGTTGGCGAACCCCGGCATCAGGGGTTGGGCCGCCGCGTCCGGCGTCTCGACGCCGTGCAGGATGGCCCGGATGGCGTTGCTGGGGTTCGGCTGCGCCAGCGAGGTCGCCCGGTCCAGGGCGACCGGCGCCTGGAACTGGAGCGGTCCGCCCGGTTCGTGGCAGGTGGCGCAGGCTCCGGCATAGATCGTGGCGGCCCTGCCCTGCTCCTGCCCGGTCGCTTGATTCCCGCCCGCCTGGGCGACAGGCTCGGCGGAAGGCCCGTCCGGTGCGCCCATGCGGTCGGCGACGTAGGTGGCGATAGCCCGGATATCGGAATCCGGCACATCGGAGAGATTGCGCACCACGGGCGCCATCGGCCCGGAAGCCACGGCATGATCCTCGCTGACACCGGTGCGCAGGTAATCGAACAGGGCGTCCCGGGTCCAGGGGACCGGCGCGGTCGACTCCCGGTTCAGGGCCGGGGCGTGCCAGCCTTCGGAGAACCCGCCGGCGAATTCCTCGCCGGCCTCGCGGGCGCCGAGCGCGTTGCGCGGCGTGTGGCAGGCGCCGCAATGGGCCAGCCCCTGGGCCAGATAGGCGCCGCGGTTCCATTCCTCCGATCGCTGCGGGTCGGGCCGGTACTCCCCGGTTTCCAGGAACAGCAGCTTCCACCCCGCCAGCAGCGGCCGGAAGGTCAGCGGCCAGGGCAGCTGGTTCGGCGGCGCCTCGGCCCGGACCGGCTCGCGGGTCATCAGGTAGGCGTAGAGCGCCCGGTTGTCCCGCTCGGTCACCTTGGTGAAGTGATCATAGGGAAACCCCGGATACAGGTGCTCGCCGGTGCGGCCGACTCCTTCGGCCATGGCGCGGCGGAACGCCTCTTCCGACCAGGTCCCGATGCCGGTCTCCGGATCGGGCGTGATGTTGGTGCCGTGGATCGTGCCGAACGGCGTGTCCAGCGGATAGCCGCCGGCGAACGGCTTGCCGCCCGGCGCGGTGTGGCACTGCAGGCAGTTGCCCAACGCCACCAGCCTCGCCCCATCGGCGACGACGGCGGGCTCGAAGGCGGCGCGCCCGGGCGGATCGACCGGGTCGATTTCCGACCGCCAGGCGAGCGCCGCGAAGCCGGCTCCGCCCGCCGCGACCGCCAGCAGCACTCCTCCCGCGATATGGGATACCCGCATCTGCCGGCCTCCTTCCGCTTGATCCTCAACCAGAACCCGGCGCGGGCCTGACACTCACAGGTTTCAACTCCCGGAAGGATATATCGGTTCCCTCAAGCGCCGCCGCCCGCCGATTTGTTTTGGTCACGAATTATTAACCAGTTGACTCCAAGGTCGCTTCTTCCGGAACCAAGTCGCACCATGCCTGTCACGCCCTCGCTTCGCCGTCCCCCCGCCATGCCTCTCCGCCGGCACCTGCTGGCCCTGGTGCTCGTCACCCTGCTGCCCATGCTGATCCTGGGCGTGACCCTGACCGCCTGGCTGGCGACCGAGCGGCAGGCAAGCGTCGAGCAGGGGCTGCGGGAAACCGCCCAGGCGCTGGCGCTGACCGTCGACCGCGAGGTGACCGCCAACATCGAGGCGCTGCGGGGGCTTTCCGTCTCGGAAGCGCTGAACGAGGACGACCTGGAGGGCTTCCACGAGCGCGCCCTGCTGGCGCGTCACCTGCATTCGAACTGGCAGAACATCGTCCTGCTGGACCCCGCCGGGACCCCGCTGGTCCATACCGGGCTCCCGTTCGGCGTCCCGCCGCCGCGGAGTTCCAACCCGGACCTGCTGAGCTTCGCGACGCAGGCTCGGCGCCCGGTGGTGTCGGACCTGTTCACCGGCAGCCTGTCCGGCGAAGCCGGCATCGCCCATGTGGTGCCGGTGATGCGCGACGGGGCCGTCAGGTACCTGCTCACCGCCTTCGTGCGCCCGCACGCCTGGGCATCGCTGCTCGCCCAGTTCAGCCCGCACGACGGCATGGTGGTGGCCGCCTTCGACCGCCGGGGCCGGTTCGTCGCCCGGAACCGGGATTCCGCATCCTTCGTCGGCAGGACGATGCCGGACTGGCTGACGGAGGCCCGTGGCCGCGTCCCCAACGGCATGGCGCAGGGCGTGTCGCTGGAAGGGACGGAACTGGTCAGCGCCTACCGGGCGTCCCCCCTGACCGGCTGGACCCTGTTCGTCGGCGCCCCGACGGACGACATCGACCGCCCGCTGGTCCGGACCCTGTGGATCGCCGGCGGCCTGGCGGCGCTCCTTCTCGTCACGTCGCTGGCCCTGGGCCGCACGCTGTGCCAGCGGATCCTGGGTCCGATCGAGGCCCTCGCCGAAGCGGGCCGGGCGCTCGCGGACCCGACCCCCGCCGACGGTCCCGGCGCCTCGCCGCGCAGGCCCGTCCCGGTCGTCCCCAGCCCGATCATCGAGGTCGAGCGCCTGTGGCGGACGCTCGCCGACGCCGACTACAGCATCCTCAGCGCCGGGCGGGCGACGAAGCAGGCCGAGGCGCAGTACCGCTCGATCGTGGACAGCGCCGTCGATGCCATCGTGGTGATCGACGAGCGGGGCACGGTACAGTCGTTCAACCGGGCGGCCGAGCGGATCTTCGGCCATGCCGCCGGGGAGATCGTCGGCGGCAAGGTCACGGCGCTGATCCCCGACGCCGGCCGCCACGATGATCATCTCACCCATTTCCGGCGGACCGGCGAACGCCGGATCATCGGCACCGACCGCGCGGTCGAGGGGCGGCGCAAGGACGGTTCGATGTTTCCGCTGGAACTGTCGATCGCGGAGTGGCAGGCCGACGGCCGCCATTTCTTCACCGGGATCATGCGCGACATCACCGAGCGCCGGGAAGCCGAGCGGGAGCGCGAGGAGATGATCGCCCGGCTGGAGACCAAGCGGCTCCACCTGCGCGCCGTCATCGACACGATGCCGGTCGGCCTCCTGATGGCCGACGCGCCGTCCGGCAGGATCGTCCTGGGCAATCCCGAGGTCGAGCGGATCCTGGGCCATCCGGTCCTGCCGACGCCCGACGTCGAGTCCTACGGCGCCTGGGGCGCCTGCAATCCCGACGGCACGCCGCTGGCCCCCGAGGCCCATCCGCTGGCCCGGGCGCTGCACGGCGAGGAGGTACAGGCGGAGGAGATCCGCTATCGCCGCGGCGACGGTTCGACCACCTGGATCAGCGTCAGCGCGGCACCGATCCGGACGGCCGGCGGGCGGATCACCGGCGCGCTGGTCGCCTTCAAGGATATCGGCGCCTCCAAGGCCTGGGAGGGCCGGCTGGCGCTGGCGAAGGAGCAGGCCGAGCGGGCCAACCTGGCGAAATCCAAGTTCCTGGCCGCCGCGAGTCACGACCTGCGCCAGCCGATCCAGTCGCTGTTCTTCGTCTCCACGGCCCTGGAACGCCATGTCTCGACCGATGCCGGGCGCGCCCTGCTGGAACGGCTGGGCCAGGGCCTGGGAGCCCTGAAGGACCTGCTGGACAGCCTGCTGGACGTGTCCAAGCTGGATGCCGGCGCGGTCGTGCCGGTGATGGCCGACCTGCCGATCGGTGCGCTGATCGACGAGACCGCCTCCTGCTTCGCCCCCGCCGCCGCCGCAAAGGGGCTCCGTCTGTCACGGGACGTGGCCTGCGACGTCGCGGTGCGCAGCGACCGCACCCTGCTCGGCCGGATCATCCGCAACCTGATGGAGAACGCGATCCGTTATACGGAAGCGGGCGAGGTCAGGATCCGATGCCGTCCGGCGGCGGACGGCGTCCGCGTCGAGATCGCGGACACCGGCATCGGCATTCCGCCCGAACACCTGGAGCGGATCTGGGAGGAGTTCCACCAGATCGGCAACCAGGAGCGCGACCGCAGCCAGGGGCTAGGCCTTGGCCTGGCCATCGTCCAGCGCCTGTCGCGGCTGCTCGGCCACCCGGTGGAGGTCCACTCCGTACCCGGCACCGGGTCGGTCTTCTCCGTCCTGCTGCCGGCGGCGTCCCGGCCGGAGGTCGAGGAGACCCGCCGGGCCGGGCCGGCGGCGCGCAGGAACGGCGGCACCTCCGGCGTGGGCCGCGTCGCCCTCGCCATAGACGACGACGCCATCGTGCTGATGGGCATCCGGTCCATGCTGGAGGACTGGGGCTACGAAGTGCTGGCGGCGGCGTCGGGCGACGAGGCGATCGCCGCCCTGGAGCGGAGCGGCCTGCGCCCGGACATCGTCGTCACGGACTACCGGCTGCGCAACGGAAAGGTCGGCACCGACTGCCTGGTGCGGATCCAGGAGCACCTGGGCGGCAAGGTGCCCGGCGTCGTCCTGACCGGGGAGACCGGCCAGGACATCGTCTCCGCGATCGTCGCCATGGGCTTCGGCGTCGCCCACAAGCCGGTCACCGGGGCCGAGATGCTGGCGGCCATCGAGCACCAGATGGCGCGACACGCCGGGGGGCCGGCGGGCGCACCCGCGGGTCTCGTACCGGAGGAGAGCCGTGTCGCGGAGCCGGCCTGATGCCGGGAAGCGGCGGGGCGCCCGCGGTCAAAGTTCCAGGAAGCTTTGGAAGCCGCCGTAGATCATGCGTTTGCCGTCGAACGGCATGTCTTTCATGCTGTCCTTCAGCCGCGGGTCCGCCATTACCTTGGCGTTGACCGCGTCGCGCTGCTCGCGGGATTCGTAGGTGATCCAGGAGAACACGACGACCTCGTCGTCCTTCGCCTGCACGGCGCGGGGGAACGAGGTCAACTCGCCATAGGGCGTGTCGTCGGCGATGCATTCGACGAACGACAGCGCGCCGTGCTCCATCCAGATCGCGCCGGCGTGTCGGGCCATGGCCTGATAGGCCTCGATGTTCTGCCTGGGCACCGCGAGCACGAATCCGTCAACATAGGGCATGCCTGCCTCCTCTCGTTGGACACGGCCATAGGACGATCGGGCCGGCTCTTATCCTACATCTGGTGCGGTGGCCCGTCTGCATCGCCTCTCCCCGGCGAGCGGCCCGATGGGCGGCGCCTCAGACCCGCTTGTAGAAGAAGGTCGTCGGGCAGGGACGGCCATCGGGATAGAGCGCATAGTCCGGCACGCTGCCGGCGGCGGTCCAGCCAAGGCGGGCGTAGAGCCGCGCCGCCGCGCTGTCGCTGACGGTGTCGAGCACCAGCAGCGTCCGGCCGGCCCGACGGGCGGCGTTCTCCGCCTCGGCCATCAGGGCGGCGGCGACCCCCCTGCCCCGCGCGGCGCTGTGGACCAGCAGCTTGGCGATGTCGGCCCGGTGCGGCTGATTGTCCTGGGGCGCCGGAATCATCTGTACGGTGCCGACGATCCGCCGCGATCCCGTTTCGCTTTCGGTCTCGGCGACCACGAGCGCGCGGTCGCCGCGGGCGACTCCGGCGGCGACGCCGTTCCAGAAGGCTTCGGCCTTCTCCCGCGGCAGCGGCGCCATGAAGCTGACCGAGGCGCCGCCATGGACGCAGTCCAGCAGGACGTCGCACAGGTCCGGGACGGCGGCCCGCGCCGCGTCGGCGTCCAAGGTCCGGACCGCTGTTCCGGAGAAGTCACAGGAGCTTGATGACCCGGCGCTTGGCTTCATCGCTGCCGTCCACATAGGTCTGGGTGGAGGCCAGGCTGGTGTGGCCGGCCAGTTGCTGGACATCGCGCAGGGAGCCTCCCGCCCTGGTGATCAGGCGGGCGGCCGACGTGATGAAGGTTCGGCGGCCGGAATGGCTGGAGAAGCCGGTCAGGCCGAGTTCACCATACATCTGGCGGAACATCAGCACGATCGAATTCGGCGCCATGCAGACCGGGCGGGTGTCGTCCGGGTCCTCCGGGTTCCGGCGCATCGCCCGCTCGGACAGGATCAGCGGATCGGGCGGGCTGCCGGGCACCGTGCCGAACAGCGTGACGACATGGGCCCGCAGGTCGCGGTGCATCGGGATCACCCGGCCGGCACCCTTCCGGCAGATCCCGTCCTCCAGCACGATCTCGTCGCCGATATCGCCGCCGGCGGTCATGGCATGGGCGCGGCGGAGCCTGGCGATCTCCATCGCGCGCAGGCCGGCGCGGACGCTCAGCAGCACCACGACGCGGTCGCGGTGGGGATAGCGCCGGCGCTCGCCGCACCAGCGCAGGCAATCCCGGACCTGGGCGTCGCTCAGCAGTTCCGCGCGTCTTCCAAGGATTTCCGTCATCAGGAAAACATGCCTTTCGAAATCATGGACTGGAAGCCTCGTGCATCATGTTGCCGGTCGTGTGACGGGTTCGTGGTCCCTCAGGTTCAGGCTACTCATTTTCGACTCATCGTTAAACCTGAAAAATACATCGGGTCAGGCATTACGGCTACATTCATTATTAAGAAATTTAGCCATAATTACGTCATATCTGAACTCCAGGGAGTGAAGTGGATTGCCCCTGCAAGCAAATGTGACGGGTCGGGAAGTCGATTTGCCGGATGGACAGCTCCTCGTGTCCCGCACCGATCTTGCCGGCACGATAACTTTCGTGAACCGCGCCTTTTCGGAGATAAGCGGCTTCTCCGAGGAGGAGTTGCTGGGAGCTCCCCACAACATCATCCGGCATCCCGACATGCCTGCCGACGCCTTCGCCGATCTTTGGCGGACCATCAAGGCCGGGCGATCCTGGGAAGGGATGGTCAAGAACCGGACCCGATCCGGCGACCATTACTGGGTGCGAGCCAATGTCACGCCCGTGGTCGAGGGCGGCGCGGTCACGGGTTACGTGTCGATCCGGTCGAGGCCGACCCGCGAAGAGGTCGCACGGGCCGAGGCGGATTACGCGGCCCTGCGCGACGGCGCCGGCACCATCGCGGTGCAGGAGGGCGAGATCGTCGGGACCGGCATGGCGGCCCGCGCCGCCTCCGCGTGGCATGGCCTGCGCGTGCGCCTGACGGCATCCTTCGCGCTGATCATCGCCATGATGATCGCGGTCGGCTGGCTCGGCCTGGGCGGGATGGAGGGATCGAACGGCAGGCTCCAGACCGTCTATGCCGACCGGGTCGTGCCGCTCCGCGACCTCAAGCGGATCTCCGACGCCTATGCGGTCTCGGTGGTCGATGCCTCGCACAAGGTGAATAACGGCAACTTCGGATGGGACGAGGCAGCCGCCTCCGTCGCGACCGCCCGGAGCGAGATCAGGAGCCTCTGGCAGACCTACCTCGACACGTCGCTGACCGCCGAGGAAGCGGCCCTGGTCGAGCAGGCGCGGCGCCTGATGGCGGTCGCCGACACGGCGGTCGAGGAACTCGCCCGGCTGCTGGCGGCGCGCGAAGCGGCCGGGCTGGACGAGTTCGTCAGGTCGCGCCTGTACCAGACGATCGATCCCGTGACGGAGAAGCTCGCGGAACTGATCAACCTCCAGCTCCGCGTGTCCGAGGCGGAGACCCGGAGCGCGCAGGAAAGCTTCAGGATCCGCTTCCAGGCGGTCGTCGGACTGGTCGCCCTGTGCATCGCGATCACCGCCCTCTTCGCCTTCGGCCTCGTCCGCGCGATCCAGCGGCCGGTCGGCCGGCTGGAGGTCCATTTCCAGGCGATCGCGGCGGGCGACGCCGGCCATCGCATCGACCTGCCCCGCACGCGCGAGTTCCGGCGGGTCACCGCCCAGCTCCGGACCATGTGGGCGCACCTGCTCTACGGCGTCCAGGCGCGGGCGGAGCTGGACCGCAAGGCGGAGGCCGACCGGGTCGCCGCCCTGCTCGCCATGGCCGAGACGGTCGAGCGCGAGGCCGGGCACGCGGTCGAGCAGGTCGCGGTGCGCACCGGCTCCATGGCGGCTGATGCGGACGGCATGGCGGCATCGGCGGAGCGGGTCAGCCTCAACGCGGGAAGCGTGTCGTCGGCCGCCGACGCGGCCCTGGCGAATGCTCAGACGGTGGCCGCCGCCACCGAGCAGCTCTCGGCCTCGATCCAGGAGATCACGACCCAGGTCGCCGCCGCCGGCGCCGTGACCCGCCGCGCCGTCGAGGACGGACGCCACACCCAGGAGACGATCCGCTCGCTGTCCGACGCGGTGGCGTCGATCAGCGACGTGGTCAACCTGATCCAGGACATCGCGGGGCAGACCAACCTGCTGGCCCTGAACGCCACCATCGAGGCCGCCCGTGCCGGGGAGGCGGGCAAGGGATTCGCCGTGGTCGCGAGCGAGGTCAAGAACCTGGCCAACCAGACCGCCCGCTCCACCGAGGAGATCACCCGCCAGATCGCCGAGATCCAGGCGGCGACCGGGACGGCCGTGGACGCGGTGGAGCGGATCGGCGCCACCATCGCGGAGATCGACCAGATCTCCGGGGGAATCGCCGCCGCGATGGAGGAGCAGTCGGCCGCCACGCGGGAGATCAGCCGGAGCGTCGCCCAGACCTCGGTCGCGGCCCAGGAGGTCTCGGCCCGTATCGCCGACGTCTCGCACGAGGCGTCCGAGACCGGGCGGCAGGCGGTGCAGGTCAAGGCCGGCATGGGCGAGGTCGCCCACGCCACCGCCGACCTGCGCGCCGCGCTGGTCCGCGTGGTCCGCACCTCGACCGCCGTGACCGATCGCCGCCGCATGATCCGCTTCCGGGTGGACGAGCCCTGCACGGTGACCCTGGGAGGCTCGGCGCGGCAGGCCCGCATCCTCGACCTTTCCGCCGCCGGCGCCCTGCTGTCGGCCGGCGGCACTGCCGCGGTCGGAACCATCGGCCGCCTGGACCTCCGCGACGGCACCGGCATCGGCATCACGGTGCGGGACACCGACGAGGGCGGAATGCATGTCGAGTTCGACGAAGGATCGGCGGCCGGGGACTTCGCGAATTCCGTGGAGCGGATCACCCGCGGGCGGCCGATGGTGGCGGCGTAGAGCGCCCGGCCGGTACGTATGCGCCGCCGGCTCGTTTAGGCGGGGCGTCGGCGATGCGCTCGACCGCAAATCCGGGTCGCTCGCATCGCCGTACCGGCCCGGCCCGGCAGGCCGCGCCATCGAACCATGGCCTCGGGATAGAAGTCGACGCCGAGCACGGACATGCCCCTCCCGGCCAGCCCCTTCGAGACGGGCTTGCCGTACGGCGGCCGTTGCTGACGGTTAAGCGTATCAGCCGTCGGTTTCCGGGCGGTTGGCGCGGGCGTTCAGGAAGCTTTCCAGATCCCGGACGACGATGCGCCATTCCCGGCCGAACTTGATGGCGCGAAGGGACTTGTCGTGGATCCACTCGCGCACGGTGTCATCGGAAATCTTCAGAAGGTCGGCAACCTCCTGCACGGTCAGAAGGGGTTTCGTAAGCATGGTTCGGGGCGGGTTCAGGTTGGATCATGGCGGTTGATGGTGACAGAGCCGGTTTGAAATGCCTTGATCCAGGTCAAAGCCGACAGAACTGGAAGCTGATGTCTTGGGGGCGTGTCGCGCCGCCCGATACCGTCAGCCGGAGCCGTTCTTCATGAAGGTCTTTCTCGTCGCATCAGATCTGTCGCCCCGAAGCGACCGGGCCGTCGCTCAGGCCGCCCCCCCTGGCGGCCCGCATGGATGCCCGCCTGGTCCTGCGGAACTTGGAGAGCACCGCGGCGGGGCTGGACGCTCTTACCCGCGACCGCATCGCCGTGCGATCCTGGAAGGCGTGCTCACGGTTCCGCTGAAAAGCACGACGCCGCTGGAGGATGCCGGCGCGGCCTCCCTGGCGGGCTGATCCGCGCATCGCCGGGGGGACCCTGTCGCCCGGCCTGATAAAATCCAAAAAAGGAGGAGAAGATGTTCCGGAACATTCTCGTGCATGTGAAGCCGCTGGAGACGTCGTCCCCGCACGAGGCGACCGCCGTTGCCATCGCGAAGGCCCATGGCGCCCGCCTGACCGGCATCTCGACGCTGCGGGACGTGTCGATGCTGAAGCTCCTGTTCCCCGGCGAGGGCGGCGCATCCGCCGCCCGGATCGAGCGGTCCTACGCGCTCGCCGCCGAGGCCGAGCGGCGGTTCCGCGCATTGGCGGAGGCGGCGGAAGTGCCCTGCGACTGGCAGGTGGCCGAAGGCGACGCGGCGGAGGTGCTGAGCGTGGCCGCCCGGTATCACGACCTCACCATCGTCGAGCAGACGGACCTGGTCTCCGACGAAGTGGGTTTCGACGTTCCCGAAACCTGCGTCCTGTCGAGCGGCCGCCCCGTCCTGATCGTCCCCAATGCCGGCAGGTTCGACACGGTTGGCCGGTCGATCGTCGTCGCCTGGAACGGAAGCCGGCAGGCCGCCGCCGCCCTGCACGGCGCCTTGCCCTTCATCGATCGTGCGGAGCGGGTCCTGGTTCTCCAGGGCCGGGGGCGCGCCTCCTACCCTTCCGTCACGCGGTGGCCGGCACTGGATCTGAAGCGGGCGATCTCGTCGCACGGGGCTCCGGCATCCATCGAGCCGATCGGGGTCGAGGATACCGATGCGGGAAGCGCCATCCTGGCCGCGGCGGCCCGCGAGGGGGCCGATCTGGTCGTCATGGGGGCCTATGGACGATCATGGCTGAGGGAATGGATCCTGGGCGGCGCCACGCGGCATATCCTGAGCCATATGAAAGTTCCGGTCCTGATGGCCCACTGAGCCGGCGGCCCGCAGCCCGATGCGCCGTTGGGGCGCCCCGAGAAGCGATGATCCGGAGATTCTTCCCATGGAATTCGGGCACCGGGACGGACGCGCCGAGCCGCGTCGGATCGACGCCCTCTTGCCGAAGGAGATGGCGAAACGGGCCGAGCGGATCGGCGCGGAGAAGGCGGAGCAGGACTCCCTCAGCCTTCTCGTGCTGGGTATCCTGGCCGGTGCCTTCGTCGCATTCGGCGCCACGTTCGCCGCGGCGGTGACCGCGGGCGCCGATGCCGCATCCTCCCCGGGGCTCGTGAAGCTGGCCGGCGGCGTGACGTTCTCGCTGGCCTATGTGCTCGCGATCGTCGGCGGAGCGGAGTTGTTCACCACGAACAACCTCATGGTCATGGCCTGGGCGCACGGACGCCTGACGACCGTCCGGCTGCTGCGGGCCTGGGGCATCGTGTTCGTCGGCAACTTCATCGGCACCGTATCGACCGCGACGCTCCTGATCCTGGCCGGCCAGCACGCGCAGATGGAGGGCAGCGTCGGCGCCGGGCTGCTGGGCACGGCCGCGCAGATCGGCGGATTGAGCCCATCGGACGGGTTCGTGCTGGGCATCCTGGGCAATACCCTGCTTTGCCTGGGCGTGTGGCTCACCTACAGCGCCCGCACCACCACGGATCGCATCATGGCGCTGATGCTGCCTGTCACCGCGTTCTACGTGCTCGATTTCGAACATGCGATCGCGGTCATGTTCTATCTGCCATCCGCGGTGCTGATCGACCTCTTTGCGCAACCGGACTTCTGGATCCTGATAGACCGGCAGCCCGCCGACATCACGCTATCGAGCTTCTTGCGCGTCCTGGCCTCGGTGACGGCCGGCAACATCGTCGGCGGCGGAATGCTCGTGGCGCTGGTCTACTGGTTCGTATATCTGCGTTCCGGCCGGTTCTGACTCGGAGTCGCCGGACGTGCCTGATCACTCCGTGCCGCGCGCGAGCTGGAGGATACGGTCGACCGGCGGGCGGGGCGGGTGGACCCGGTCGGCTCCGCGCCGGCTCCGGGAGGTATGGATGGCGATGGCGATCCAGCCGGCATGGAAGATGACGCCGGCGAGCAGGACGAGCTGGCCGGGAACCGGGCCGATGGTGGCGCGGACGAACAGCTCGTCCAGCCGGGTGATCGGCATGGGGTGGATCAGCAGCTTGCCGACATAGGCCACGACCTGGATCATGAAAATCCAGCCGTAGTTCCGGCGCAGGCGCCGCCCGGCCGCCTCCAGGAAGGTGATGTGCAGGTTGGGGGAGCGGTAGTCCTGGTACAGGATCTCGTTCCAGCCGTTGTCGGTCCGCACCCCCTGCCCGCGCAGGATCGGCCCGAAAAAGTTGACCTCCAGCACATGCGCACGGATGCGCCAGAAGTCGAAGAAACGGTAGCGCCGCGCCTCGATATAGAGGAACACCGCCACCAGCAGCCCCACCAGGACCAGCGGCAGCGGCGTCGCCGAGGCGCTGCTGTAGGTCAGGGTCAGCGCGATCCCGGTGGTCACCACCGCCCAGTTGGTGGTGGCGTCCAGCCGCGTCCGCCAGACCGTGCTGCGGTAGAGCTCCCCCCGGTAGAGATGCGCCAGCGCCCCGATCTCGGCGGCGCTGAAGGGGGCCGGCCTGGGCGGCTGCTGCGGGGACGGCTCGGTCGGGGGTTCGACATGCATCCTGGCGTCGGCCACGGTTCCCTCCCTGTTTTGCCGATCAGTTTATACCGATCTGTCCATGCGAAACAGGATGGAGGCGGGAATGACGGCAGGCATCCGGCTTCGAGAGCCGATGGAACGATTTCTTCGCCTGGGCGGGAATGGACTATCCATACCACGCCCGGCAGGCTGTCGCCGCAGGTCGGCCTTCGCCCGCAGGGCGAACGCCGACGCCTTGGATCTACGCTTCGGCCAAGCTGTCGGCGTCGGCCTTCGGCCGAGGCCGACCTACGGCGAACCGGTCACGACCGGCGAGCCCGTCTACTGGATCAGCCCGTACTGCCGGGCCTTGTTGCGGAGGAACGGCAGGCCGTCGGCAAGCACCTCCTCGCGGTCGCGGGCGACCGGGCGCCAGACCGACAGGGCGGTGGCGATCTGCGGCGGCAGCTCGATGAAGCTCTCCATCGCCATGCCGCCCTTGAAGCCGATCGCGGCGAGCGCGCCGAACACCTCGTCCCAGGCGACCGTGCCGGTGCCGGGGACGCCGCGGTCGCTCTCGGACAGATGGATGTATTTCAGGTGTTCGCGGGCGCGCAGGATGCCGTTGGCGACGCCCTTCTCCTCGATGTTCATGTGGTAGGTGTCGAGGTGGACGAACACGTTGGGCGCGCCGATCCGCTCCAGCAGGGAGACGGTCTGGTCCGCCGTGTTCAGCATGTGGTTCTCGTAGCGGTTGACCGCCTCCAGGCCAAGCTCCAGGCCCAGCTTGCGGGCGTGGGCCGCCGCCTTCTCCATCACCGAGGCGACCGCGTCCAGCTCGGCATCGGTCGGCGGCTTGCCGGTGCGCTCGCCGATCGAGCCGTAGACCACGCCGCTCAGCGCCTTGGCACCCGTGGCGGCGGTCTTGTCCAGCGCCATGGTGAGGAATTCCAGCGCCTTGCCGGGATTGTTGGTCGGCCGGCTGTCGTCGGGCAGGCCCAGCGAGCAGACCGCCGTCAGCTCGTGCTCCTCCAGCAGCTTGCGCGTGTGCTCGGCATCGACGGCGGGCGGGTCGAGCAGCGCGATCTCGACGAAGGCCAAGCCGTAGCGCTTGGCCTCGGGGATCGCCAGTTCGGCGGCCTTGCGGGTCCAGTCGAGGGACCAGAGGCTGGTGTGAACGCCGAATCCTTGCATGTCGGTCTCCTTGGGAACGTATCGGGTGGGAAGGGTCAGGTCCGCCGGGCCGAACGGCCGGCCCACAGGTAGCGGATCACCATGACCAGGATCAGGAAGACGCCCCACAGGGCGGTCGCCAGGTGCTGGTTGGCCCCCAGCAGGTTCAGGCCGGACGCGATCACCTGGAGGATCAGGAGCGCCAGCGCCACCGGCAGCGCCCGGCCAAAGCCGCCGAACGGATCGACCCGGCCCAGGAAGCAGGCCAGCACCGTGATCAGCAGATAAGCCTCGCCGTGGCCGACCCGGACCGAGTTGAAGCGGGCCAGCATCAGCACGCCGGCGATGCCGCACATCACGCCGGACAGGGTATAGACCAGCATCAGCGTGCGGCGGGTGTCGATGCCGGAATAGCGGGTCGCCTCGATGTTGGACCCGGCCATGTAGATGGTCAGGCCCAGGCGGGTGCGGCTCAGCAGCAGGTGCCACAGGGCGACACAGCCGATCAGCAGCCACAGCGGCACCGGAATGCCCAGGAACCAGCCGTGGCCGATCTCCCGGACGAATTCCGGGAAGCCCGAGACGTCGCCGCCGCGGGTCAGGAACTCGCCCAGCCCCCGCAGGAAGATCATCATGCTGAGCGACACCAGGATCGGGTGCGCGCCGGTATAGGCGATGATCGCGCCCATGACCCAGCCGATCAGCGCCCCGGCCGCGACCGCCGCGGCGGCTCCCAGGAGGAAGGCGGCCATGCCGGCCTCGGCCCCGCCGTTCGCCTGGAGCACCCAGGCCAGCACCAGGCCGGAGATGTTGGCCGTGAAGGTGATCGCCAGGTTCAGGCCGCCGGACAGGATCGGGATCAGCATCGCCAGGGTCAGCAGCCCCAGTTCCGGAAGCTGGAAAGCGATCGAGGCGAAGGTCGGCCCGGTCAGGAAGAGATCGGTCGCCAGGCTGAACCCCGTGACCACGAGGGCCAGGAACAGCAGCAGCCCGCCGATCTCGCCGACCGGGACCAGCGCCGCCAGGCGGCCGCCGAGCGACGCGGTGCGGGCGGACGGGCTCGTGGTGGTCCTGCTCATGATGCGGCCCTTTCCGGCGCCCTGTCGGGCCGGGTGCGGAAGCTGCCGAGCAGGGCGGTCATGCCGCTGCCCGACAGGGTGATCGCGGCCAGGATCACGGCGCCGACGATCATCTTGAAGGCATAGGGCGAGACGCCCAGCAGGTTCAGGCCGTTCTGGGTGATGGCGACCAGCGCCACGCCCAGGAAGGCGCCCAGCAGCGTCCCGCGCCCGCCGCCGAGCCGCGCTCCCCCCAGCACCACGGCGGCGAGCACGTCCAGCTCGCGGCCGTAAAGGGCGTTGGGCACGACCTCCTGCGCGTAGTGGGCCTGCATCAGCCCGGCGATGCCGGCGGTGACGCCCAGCCAGCCATAGGCCAGGTAATGCATGCCGGCGATGTTGATGCCGACCCGCTTCGCGCCTTCCGGATTGTCGCCCATGGCGTAGAGCTGTCGCCCCGGCGTGGTCCTTCGGATCAGGAACCAGGTGGCGGCGACCACCACGATCATGACGGCGACCGGCAGGGTCAGCTCGGCGAAGCCGATGGCGGTATCGAACTCGACCAGGATGATGCGGTCCAGCCACCAGTCCGGCAGGTCGTAGATCGAGACGCCCTGGGTGAAGAACATCAGCGCGCCGAAGAACAGGTTGAAGGTCGCGATGGTCACGACGATCGAGATGATGCGGAACCGCCAGATCAGCGTGGCGTTCAGCGCCCCCAGCGCGAAGCCGTAGAACGACGCCACCAGGAACCCCACGGCCCAGTTGCCGCCGCCGAACTGCTCCACCGTGATGGCGGTCAGGTACTGCACCACGGACGCCGCGACCGCGAAGGAGATGTCGATGCCGCCGGCGATCAGCACCACCAGCAGGCCGGCCGCGAAGATCACGTTGACGGCGCTGATGTTGAGCAGGTCGAACAGGTTCACCAGCGTGAAGAAGCTGTCGGTGGTGAGCGCCAGGAACAGGCACATCAGCGCGATCACGGCCATCAGCCAGCGTTCGGTCGTGCCGATCCGGGGCAACGGAAAACTATGCATGGACATGGCTCTCGATCCGGTCGATCGGGACCGCTCCCGGCAGGTACTCGTCGATCAGGCGGCCGTCGCGCATGTGCAGGATGCGGTCGCAGTTGAAATAGACCTCGGGGATCTCGTCGGAGATCAGGAGGATGGCCATGCCCTCCTCGGCGAGCTTGTGGACGATCGAGAAGATCCCGGCGCGGGCGCCGACATCGACGCCGACCGTCGGCGAGTCCAGGATCAGCACCTTGGGTTCGGTCGCCAGCCACTTGGCGAGCACGATGCGCTGCTGGTTGCCGCCGGACAGGGTGGAGACGGCGTCCTCCGGCCGGCCGATCTTGACCGCCAGCCGCCGGACCCATTCGGACACCAGCGCCGACTTCTTCCGATCCGACAGCAGCCGGCCGGCCCCCAGCAGCCGGTCGAGCACCGGCAGCGCCGTGTTGTCGGCGATCGACTGCGGCTGGACGAGGCCGAGAGACAGCCGGTCCTCCGACACGTAGGCGATGCCGGCGGCGATGGCGTCGCGGTTGGAGCGCAGGCGGAGCGGCTTGCCGTCCAGGCGGATCTCCCCGGCGTCGGGACGGGTCATGCCGAACAGAGACAGCGCCAGCTCGGTCCGGCCGGCGCCCAGCCGCCCGGTGATGCCGACGACCTCGCCCCGGCGGACCGTCAGGGAGACGTCTTCGTACTCGCCGCGCCGGGTCAGCCCCGCCACCTCCAGCACGGGCGGGTTGCCGGAACGGTCGGCGGCCCGAACCGCCTGGTCGAAGGTCTGGCCGGTCATCAGCTCGGTCAGGCGGGTCTGGGTCATGCCCTCGGTCGGGAAGGTGCCGACGTTGCGGCCGTCGCGCAGCACGGTGACCCGGCCGCAGACGTCGAGCACCTCGGCCAGCCGGTGGCTGACGAACACGACGGCGATGCCGTCGGCAGACAGCCGGCGGACGATCGCCAGCAGGGCGTCGGTCTCCGCCTGGCTGAGCGAGGCGGTCGGCTCGTCCATGAAGACCAGCCGGGCGTCCGCGATCAGCGCGCGGCAGATGGCGACCACCTGGCGCTGGGCGATCGACAGCTCGCGCAAGGGACGGTCCAGGTCGAGCGTCACGCCCAGCCGGCCCAGGATGCCGGCCGCGGCCTCGCGCATCGCCGCGTAGTTCACCAGCCGCGGCCCGCCGCCGAGATTGCGTTCGAAGGCGATGTTCTCCGCCACCGACATCTCGGGGAACAGGGCCAGGTCCTGCCAGATCACCTGGATGCCGAGCGCGCGGGCCTGCCCCGGCGTCAGCCCGTCCATCGGCTTGCCGTCGAACAGCAGGGTGGCGCCGGGCTCGGGGCGGTAGACGCCGCTGATGATCTTGATCAGCGTGCTCTTGCCGCACCCGTTCTCCCCGGCGAGGCAAAGCACCTCGCCGGCCGCCACGTCGAAGGAGACGTTCTGCAGCGCCTTCACGCCGCCGAACACCTTCGACACGTTCTCAAGTCGAAGAAGCATGTGCTTTCCAGAACGGTACCGGAAGGGTCAGAGGCCGAGCTCGGCCAGCTCGTCCACCGTGTCCTTGTTCAGCTCGACGAGCCGGTCGACGATGATGTTGCGCTCGGCGAAGTCGGGGTTGACCTCGCCCAGGCCGGGGATCTCCATCCCGTCCTTGATCTCCTGCCCCTTGGCCAGCATGTCGCCCAGGGTCACGAAGACCTTGCCGGCCTCCATCGGGTTCCACATGAAGCCGCCGGTCAGGACGTCGTCATGGACCAGCCGACGCCCCTGCCCCGGCGAGAACGGGCCGAGCACCGCGACCTCGCCGCCCTTGCGGCGCTCGTTGACGGCGCGGGCGGCGCCGATCGGACCCTGGCTGCCGAAGGCGAGGAAGCCCTTCAGGTCGGGATGGGCGCGCATCAGGTCGAGCGCGGTGCGCCGGGATTCGTCCACGTTCTCGGCGACGCCGTAGCGCTCTCCGACCAGCTCCATCTCCGGGTGGTTCTGCTTGATGTAGGCGATGGCTGCATCGGCCCAGGCGTTGTGCAGCGGCACGGTCAGCGAGCCGACGAAGACGGCGTACTTGCCCTTTCCACCCAGCCGGTCGGCCAGCATCTTGCCATAGGCGTCGCCGAAGCCCTCGACCGAGGCCAGCTCGAAGTTCCAGTCGGCGTTCTTCTGCTTGGGCGATTCATGGGTGATCACCTTGATGCCGGCGTCGCGGGCGCGCTGAAGCACCGGTTCCAGCACCTCGGCGTCGTTCGGCACCACGCCGATCACGTCGACGCGCTGGGCGATCAGGTCCTCGACCGCGCGGACCTGCAGCGCCGGGTCGGCGCTGGTCGGGCCGACCATGAAGGCGTCCACTCCCAGTTCCTTGGCGCGCTGCTTGATGCCTGCCTCCATGGCGTTGAACCAGGGAATGCCGCCGATCTTGACGACCACGCCCATGCGGGTCTCCGCGGCGTGGGCCGCCGGGGCGAAGGCCGCCGAGGTCAGGGCCGTGGCGGTCAGGGTGGCCGCGAAGGCGCCGGCGAGCACGAGCCGGCGACCGATCCTGCGGGTCATGTTTCCTCCTCCTGTGGCTTCCGGCCTGTTGCCGGATATTCATTGGCGGCTGAAAGCTAAATCCATTCAGCAAAACGGTCAATGCAGTTCTGAGGGCACCTCCAAAGAGCCTGCCTCCCTGGAAAGTCTCCCGGGGTAACGATCCGCGGCCGGCCTCGTTTCGCAAAATGCAGGGAAATCTACCGATCGGGGAAGAATTCAACCCGCGCCAAGCCCCGGATTCGCGCATTGAAAAAAAAAGTTTTCGCAAAATGCCTTATCGGCCGTGTGGTGAATGCCCGTTAATCTTAAGAATCACGCCGGAACGGCGCTCCAGAGCCGTTTCTTCACTTTGGTCATAACCCCAAAGAGCTAACGCGGGTTGGTATCGATCTCGCTTCTCCGCGCGGCGTGGGCTTCGCCGCGGAAGGTTTCCCGGACGTCGCCCTCCGAACACGCCGGGGGAGACCCGGGTCCAACGGGGCCCGGACGCAGTCCGCCGGCGACGCCCTGGCTGCCTGGAGGAGATGATGCCTGGATCCGCCCCTTTGAACCGCCGTACCCTGTTGCGGCATCTGACGGCCGGCGGGATCGCCGCCTGCCCGATCTGCGCCGCGGTTGCCCGGGCCGGTGAACCGGCCCACGGCAACGCCTCGCCCCACTGGTCCTATGGCGGCGCCGACGGTCCTGAGCACTGGGGCGAGCTGACGCCCGAGTTCCGCTCCTGCTCCCTGGGCCTGGAACAGACGCCGATCGACATCGACGGGGCGATCCGGGCCGAAGTAGGACAGCTCGACATCTCCTTCTCCCAGGTTCCCGTCACCGTCGTCAACAACGGCCACACGGTCCAGGCGAACTGCGGGCCGGGCTGCCACAGCATCATCGGCGGCACCCGCTACGACCTCGCGCAGTTCCATTTCCACCACCCGTCGGAGCATCTGCTCTCGGGCAAGCCGTTCCAGATGGAGTGCCATTTCGTCCATAAGTCGGCGGCCGGGGCCATCGCGGTCGTCGCGGTCTTCATCACTCCGGGGTCGGCCAACCCCGCGCTGAAGCCCCTCTGGGACGTGATGCCGACGCAGGCCGGCGGCGAAGCCGTTTCGGCCGGGGCGATCGACCCCGCCGGCCTGCTGCCGGAGACGCGCTCCTACTTCCGCTATGCCGGGTCGCTGACGACGCCCCCCTGCTCGGAGGGGGTCACCTGGACCGTGTTCGCCACCCCGATCGAGGCTTCGACGAGCCAGATCGCCCAGTTCGCGGCGCTGTTCATGAACAACGCGCGGCCGGTGCAGGGGCGCAACCGGCGCTTCCTGCTCGAATCCTTCTGACCCTGCCGTTCCCAAGGAGAGAATACCATGCCTGTCCATGGATCCCGCTTCGGCGCGGCCTTCGACAACATCAAGGTCGGAACGAAGATCGGCATCGCCTCGGGCGCCGTGCTGGTCATCCTGGGCGCCCTGTCCATCCAGAGCGTCGGCTCGCTCGTCATGGTCGGCGATGCGTTCCACGTTTACGCCGGGAAGGTCGAAATCGTCGATACGGCGCGGACCGTCGAGCGCGACATGAGCGAGGTCCGCCGGTTCGTCCGGGAATACGCCATCACCGGCCATGCCGACCAGGCGGAAGCGGCGCGCGCCGCGATGGGGCGGCTGCGGGCCGGCCTCGACCGTGGCCTGACCCTCGTGTCGGAGGAGGACCTCAGGGACGACCTGACGGAGAGCCTCCGGAAGTTCGACGCCTACGCCCGGAGCTTCGACGACATCGTCGCCTGGAAGACCGAGGCGGACAGGCTCGTGCGCGAGGTGCTGGATCCCGACGGGAACACCGCCGTGCGCGCCCTGGAGGAAACGCGCCTCCTGGCGGTCAAGGACGGCAACAGCGACGCCGTGACGCTGACCGGTTCCGCGCTCGAAACCCTGCTGAAGGCGCGGCTGGCCGCCAACAAGATGCTGGCGCGCCATGACAAGGCGTCGGCCGACGCGGCGGCGGAACAGCTCGCCGGGCTGGAGCGGGTGCTCAGCACCCTGTCTTCCGCCTCCGCCGGACGCTCCTACGGGAACATCGTGGCCCGGACCCGCGACCTGGCGGCGGAATACCGCAGGAGCTTCGACCGCGTGGTCGAGCTGAGCGGCGCGATCGAGCACCAGATCAGCGGCCCGATGTTCGAGGCCGGCAACGCGCTGACCGGCGCCGCCGCACATGTCCGCGACACCGCCGCCGACGAGGAGCATCGGGTGGAGTCCGATACGACCGGCTTCATCTCCTTCACTGAACAGCTGATCATCGCCCTGTCCTGCGCCGGCTTCCTGCTCGGGGTGGCGCTCGCCTGGGTGAGCGGCCGGGCGATCTCGGGACCCATCGTGCGGATGACCGAGGTGATGCGTCGCCTTGCCGGCGGGGACCGGGCGGTCGAGATCCCCGGCGTCGGGCGGCGGGACGAGATCGGTTCCATGGCCGAGGCGGTCGACGTCTTCAAGCGGAACGCCATCACCGCCCACCGGCTCGCCGAGGAGCAGAAGGCCGAGCAGGCGAGGAAGGAGGCGCGGGCCGCCGAGATCGTGAGGCTGGTCGGCGCGTTCGACAGTTCCGTCTCGTCGATCCTGCGCACCGTCTCCTCGGCCGCGACCGAACTGGACGGCACGGCGCAGTGCATGGCCGCGATCGCGGAGGAGACGGACCGCCAGGCGACCGCTTCGGCCGCGGCGGCGGAGCAGACCTCCACCAACGTCCAGACCGTCGCCTCGGCGGCGGAGGAGATGAGCGGCTCGCTCCAGGAGATCGCCCGGCAGGTTACCCGCTCCAACGGCATCGCCAACCAGGCGGTCGAGGAGGCGGCGCAGACCGACGCGACGGTGCAGGGCCTGGCCGACGCCGCGCAGAAGATCAACGAGGTGGTCGACCTGATCGCCAACATCGCCAGCCAGACCAACCTGCTGGCGCTGAACGCGACGATCGAGGCCGCCCGCGCCGGCGAGGCCGGCAAGGGCTTCGCCATCGTCGCCAGCGAGGTGAAGAGCCTGGCCAACCAGACGAGCAAGGCGACCGAGGAGATCTCCGCCCAGATCGGCGCGATGCAGGGAGCCACCGGCGCGGTGGTCACGGCCATCCGGGGGATCGGCGTCACGATCCGCGAGATCAACGACAGTTCGACCACCATAGCGGCGGCGGTCGAGGAGCAGACGGCGGCGACGGCGGAAATCTCGCGCAGCGTCACCCAGGCCGCGGCGGGCACCCGGGAGGTGTCGCGGAACGTGGCCCAGGTCAACCAGGCGTCCCAGCAGACCGGGGCCGCGGCCAGCCAGGTGCTGGGAGCCGCCGGCGAACTGGCGCACCAGGCCGAGATGCTGCGCGCCGAAGTCGAGCGCTTCCTCGCGGGCATCCAGGCCGCATGACACGGACGGCGGCGGCACCCTGCCGCTCCGTTCCCATCGACAAGACAGATACGGTTTGATCAAAGGATTGAAGGCTATGTTCACCCTGTTCAGGAAAGACAAGGCGCTCACCACCAGGATCGCGGCCCTGGACGCATTGCGTTCCAACGTGATGATCGCCGATGGCGACCTCAACATCATCTACATGAACCCGTCGGTCGCCGAACTGATGCGCGAAGCCGAGGACGACCTGAAGAAGGAACTGCCGCGCTTCAGCGTCGCCACCCTGATCGGCAGCAACATCGACGTCTTCCACAAGAATCCCGGCCACCAGCGCGCCATGCTGGCCGCCCTGGAAAAGCCGCACAGCGCGACCATCCGGGTCGGCAAGCGCGTGTTCGACCTGAAGGTCAGCCCGCTGTTCGAGGGACGGCAGCGGATCGGCTTCGTCGTGGAATGGGCCGACGCCAAGGAGCGCCTGCTGAACCTGGATTACGAGGCCCAGTTCGTCGCCGTGAACAAGGCTCAGGCGGTGATCGAGTTCTCGCCGGACGGCACAATCCTGACGGCCAATGACAATTTCCTGAAGGCGATGGGCTATACGCTGGCGGAGATCCAGGGCCGCCACCATGGCACGTTCGTCGAGCCGGACTACAGGAGCAACAAGGCCTACGCGGAGTTCTGGGAACGCCTGCGGCAGGGCGAGTACCAGGCGGGTCAGTACAAGCGGATCGGCAAGAACGGCAAGCCCGTCTGGATCGAGGGGTCCTACAACCCGATCCTCGGCATCAACGGCAAGGTCACCAAGGTCGTGAAGTTCGCGACCGACATCACGGCCCAGGTCGAGCTGCTGGCGAACTTCAAGGTCCTGATCGACGAGAACTTCGGCGAGATCGACGGAGCGGTCGAACGGTCCAGCTCGGAGGCCCGCTCGGCCTCCCTGGCGGCCGACGAGACCTCCAACAATGTCCAGATGGTCGCTGCCAGCGCGGAGCAGCTCGCCGCCTCCATCTCCGAGATATCCCAGAGCATGGCCAAGTCCCGGTCCGCCACCGACGACGCGTTCGACCGCGCGGTGAACGCCGGCCGGAGCACGGAGAAGCTGACCAACGCCGCCCAGGCGATGAACGGCATCGTCAGCCTGATCCAGAACATCGCCGGGCAGATCAACCTGCTGGCGCTGAACGCCACGATCGAGGCGGCACGGGCCGGCGAAGCCGGCAAGGGCTTCGCCGTGGTCGCCTCCGAAGTCAAGAACCTGGCCAACCAGGCGGCCAAGGCGACCGAGCAGATCTCGCGGGAGATCGACGGGATCCAGGGCACCTCGGGCGAGGTCGTCGGCGCCCTCGACACGATCCGGCACGCCATCTCGGCCGTGCGCGACCATGTCACCGTCACCGCCTCCGCGGTGGAGGAGCAGAGCGCCGTGACCATGAGCATGTCGTCCAACATGCAGAGCGCCTCGGCCGCCGTCTCGACCGTCTCCGCCAACATCCGCGAGATCTCCTCCGCGGTCCACCAGGCCGCCCAGCTCGTGACCCGGACCAAGGACGCCGCGGAGGTGCTGGTCCGCTGACCGGACGGTGCCGGGCGGAGGGGCGGCGTCCCGCCGCCCGGGGTGCGCGGGGCGCGCACCCTCCCGCGTTCGTCGCCCTTGACCGCTAAATCCATTTAGCAAAGCGCGGCATGATGCTCTATCATGCTCCCCATGAGTTACCCGCGGCCGGAATGGCCACCAAGCGGGAGCACGGGGGAGGAAGAGCGCGGCATGGCGTCGGACCGGGGGCGGAAGTCCACCATCTACGACATCGCGACGTCCACGGGAACGTCGCCGGCGACCGTCAGCATGGTGCTGAACGGCACGTGGCAGCGCTATCGCATCAGCGAGGCGACGGCGACGCGCGTGCTCGGCGCGGCGCGGGAGATCGGCTACACCATCAACATGAAGGCCCGCGGGCTGCGGCTGGCGCGCTCGGGCCTGGCCGGCATGATCATGCCGCACTACCGCAACCGCTTCTTCGCCGGACTTTCCGAATCCTTCGAGGCCGGCGCCCGGGCGCGCGGGTTCTGCCCGATGGTCGTCAGCACCCAGCGCCAGCCGGAGACCGAGCGCGAGGTGGTCGAGCGGCTGCTGTCCCATCAGGTCGAGTTCCTGTTCATCGTCGGCGTATCCCGGCCGGAGCCGCTGAACGACCTGTGCCATGCCGCCGGGATCCCCTGCGTCAACATCGACCTGCCCGGCGCCAACGCGCCGTCCGTGGTCAGCGACAACCGGGGCGGCGCCCGCATGCTGACCGACGTTCTGCTGGACAAGATCGCCGCCGCCGATCGCGGGTCCGGCGGGATCGCCGGGGAGGAGATCCATTTCCTGGGCGGAGTCGCGGGCGAATACGCGACGGAGGAGCGCGTCGCCGGGTTCCGGGAATCGCTGGCCGCGCGCGGCCTGCCGCTGCATGACGACCGTATCCACCCCTGCGGCTACTCGCCGCCGGTCGCCCGCCAGGAGGTGGAGGAGCTGTGTGCGAGGCTCGGCGGAATGCCCGCCGGGCTGTTCGTCAACTCCATCACCGCCTTCGAAGGGGCGGTGCAGTTCTTCCAGTCGCTGGAGCCGTCCGCCTTCCGGGGACGCTTCATCGGCTGCTTCGACTGGGACCCGTTCGCGGCGTTCCTCCCCTTCCCCGTCACCATGATGCGCCAGAACGTGGAGGCCATGATCGAGCAGGGTTTCGCCTATATCGAGCAGTACCCCGCCGGCGACTTTCCCATGACACGGATCCCGCCCCGCTTCGGGCCGGTGGCCGGAGGCGCCCGGAATGGCTGAGCCCGGCGGAGCCGCCTGGCTCGGGATCGATATCGGCACCTCGGCCGTCAAGGTGGTGCTGGTGGACGGCGCCCAGGCGCCGCTCGCGACCGCGGCGGTCCCCCTGGCGACCTCCCGGCCGCATCCGCTGTGGTCCGAGCAGCATCCGGATCTGTGGTGGCGGGCGACCCAGGACGCCGTGGCGGAGCTCCGACGCGCGGCTCCCGGAGCCTTCGCCGCCGTGGCCGGGATCGGCCTGTCCGGCCAGATGCACGGCGCCGTGCTGCTGGACGCCGCGGACCGGCCGCTGCGCCCCGCCATCCTGTGGAACGACGGCCGGGCGGCGGCGGAATGCGCCGAGCTGGAAAGGCTGGTCCCCGGCCTGGGCCGGATCGCCGGCATCACCGCGATGCCCGGCCTGACCGCGCCGAAGCTGCTGTGGGTCCGGCGGCACGAGCCGGACCTGTTCGGCCGAATCCGGCGCGTGATGCTGCCCAAGGACTATGTCCGCCTGAAGCTGACCGGCGAATCGGTGACCGACCCGTCCGACGCCGCCGGCTCGCTGCTGCTGGACGAGGCGGAGCGGACGTGGTCGCCGGCCCTCCTCGCCGCCTGCGGGCTCGGCGCGGAAAACATGCCCCGCCTGGCCGAGGGGACCGAGCCGGCCGGCACGCTCTCCCCGGCGATCGCGCGGGAGTGGGGATTGGCCGGCCGGGAGATCGCCGTGGCGGGCGGCGCCGGCGACGCGGCGGCGGGTGCGGTCGGGATCGGCGCCATCGCCGATGGCGACGCCTTCATCTCGCTCGGCACCTCGGCCCAGATCTTCGTGACGACCGGAGACTACCGGCCGGCGCCGGAGACCCTGATCCACGGATTCGCTCATACCCTCCCCGACACCTGGTTCCAGATGGCGGCGCTGCTGAACGGCGCCAGCACCGTTGAATGGGCGGCGCGGCTGGTGGGATCTCCCGACATCGGGGAGCTGCTGGCGCGGACCGAGGCCGGCTTCCGGGGTCCCGGAAGGCTGCTGTTCCTGCCCTACCTGGCCGGCGAGCGGACGCCCCACGACGATCCGCACGCCCGCGGGGTTCTGTTCGGGCTGGCCCCGGACACGGGGCCGACAGACGTGATGCAGGCGGTGCTGGAAGGCGTCGCCCTGTCGCTGCGCGAGGCGCGGGACTGCCTGGCGGCGGCGGGCACCCGGGTGGACCGGGTGGCGATCATCGGCGGCGGCGCCCGCAGCCCGTTCTGGACCCGGATCATCGCCTCGGCGCTCGGCATCCCGGTCACCCGCTATGCCGGAAGCGAGGCAGGCCCCGCGTTCGGCGCCGCCCGCCTCGCCCGAATCGCGGTGACGGGGGAAGCCGTCGCCGACGTCTGCGTCAAGCCGCCGGTGCTGGACGTCACCGAGCCGGACCCTGCCCTGCATGCCGCCTATGGCGACGGCTTCGTCCGGTTCCGGCGGCTCTACCGGGCCTTGAGGGAGGAATTCAGAGCGTGAGGGACGATAACGACACGGACGGTCACGACACCAGGGTCGCGGTCTTCGACATCGGCAAGACGAACGTGAAGCTGAACGTCGCGACCCGCACGGGCACCATCCTGGAGACGATCTCCACGCCCAACGCGACCCGCGACGGCCCGCCCTACCGCCACCACGACCTGGCCGGGCAGGAGGCATGGCTGCTGGACGGCCTGCGCACCCTCGCCTCCCGCCACCGGCTCGGCGCCTTCGTCGCCTGCGGCCACGGCTCCGGCGGGGTGCTGGTGGGGGAGGACGGCCCCGCCGCTCCCATGGTGGATTACGAGCAGCCCCTGCCCGGCCGGATCGACCGCGCCTATGCCGGGATGGCCGGCCCCTACCTGGAGCGCGGCAGCCCGGTGATGCTGGGGGCGACTCATCTCGCCCGGCAGATGCTGTGGCTGGAGGAGGAGTTTCCGGACGCCTTCGCCCGGGCGCGCTGGTTCCTGGGCCTGCCGCAATACTGGGCATGGCGGCTGAGCGGCGTGGCGGTGTCCGAGGTGACCATCCTGGGCGCCCAGTCGCACCTGTGGAACGTGCCGGAAGGGCGCCCGTCCGCCCTCGTCGGGATGCGCGGCTGGGAACGGCTGATGCCGCCCTTCGCCCCGGCCTGGAAGCCGGTCGGACGGCTGCGGCCCGACCTGGCGCGGCGCCACGGCCTGCCGGCGGACCTGCCCGCGAACCTGGAGGTGCTGGCCGGGATCCATGACAGCAGCGCCAACTTCTACCGCTACCAGGCGGCCGGCCACTCGGACATGACGGTGGTCTCCACCGGCACCTGGATCGTCGGCCTGAGCGACCGCTTCGACCCGGCCCGCCTCGACGAGTCCCGCGGCATGACCTGCAACGCCGACGCCTGGGGCCGCCCGCTGGCCGGCGCGCTGACCATGGGCGGGCGCGAATTCTCCCGCGTCGCCGGCACCGAGGGCACGGGCGAGCGGGCCGACGCCGGCCTGGTCGCCCGGCTGGTCGCCGCCGGAACCATGGCCCTGCCCTCCTTCGGCGACGAGGACGGGATGTTCCCCGGCAGCGCCGGAGCCGGCCGCATCGCAGGCCCGCCGCCGGAAACCCCGGCGGAGCGGCGGGCGCTCGCCGTGCTCTATACCGCCCTGCTGACGAGCGTGTGCCTGGACGCGCTGGGCAGCGACCGGCTGGTGGTGCTGGACGGCAGCTTCGTGCGCGATCCGCTCTATGCCGGCCTGGTGGCCGCCTTCCGCCGCACCCGCCATCCCGGCGGCGAGACACTGTTCAACCTCGATTCGCAGGGCACCGCAGCGGGATCGGCCCTGCTCGCCGACCATGACGGGCGGACCGCGCCGGTCCCCATAGCCCTGGAGACACCACCCGAGCCGGACCTGCCCGGCCTGGCGGACTACCGCGCCCGCTGGCTGGAGCTGGCCCGCGTGCCGGCGACCTCGACGATATCTTCGACAACGACGAGACTGGAAACGCGATGACACAGCACACCGACGGCCACGACCTGCGCCGCGAGATGGTGGAAACCTGCCGGCGGATGAACGCGACCGGCATCAACCAGGGAACCGCCGGCAACCTGTCGGCCCGGTTCGGCGACGGCTTCCTGATCACGCCTTCGTCCCTGCCCTACGACCGGATGGAGCCCGACGACCTGGTCGAGATGGCATTCGACGGCACCTATGTCGGGCGCAGGCCGTCGTCGGAATGGCGATTCCACCGAGACATCCTGCGCCAGCGCACCGACATCGAGGTGGTCCTGCACTGCCACTCCATCTATGCGACCACGCTGGCCTGCCACCACAAGACGATCCCGAGCTTCCACTACATGACCGGCGTGGCCGGCGGCACCACGATCCGGTGCGCGAAATATGCGACCTTCGGGACCCAGCAGCTTTCCGACTACGCGCTGGAGGCGCTGGAGGGCCGGCTCGCCTGCCTGCTCGGCCAGCACGGCCAGATCTCGCTGGGCAAGACGCTGGAATCCGCCCTGTGGCTGGCCAACGAGGTGGAGACCCTGTCGCGCATGTATGTCCACGCCCTGACGCTGGGCGAGCCCCCGGTGCTGCCGGACGAGGAGATGGCGCGGGTGATCGAGCAGATGCGCCGCATGAGCTACGGGCAGGCGCCCGATCTGGACGGCATCAACGACGTGGCCCGTCCCCGTCAGGCCGGGGCGTGAAAGCAAGGATCCATCAAGGATCGAGCAAGGATTGATCTATATATAGGAGTATAACGCGGGAAAGTTCCCGAGAACCGGCTTCCCGCCGCGGTCGGGGTTGGCGCCGCCGGCCCGCATCAGGCTTCCAGGAGGGCGGGCTTTTGAGAGGGGGATGCAGGGCGTGAGGGACGACAACAACGCGTGCGTCGCCGTCTTCGAGATCGGCGGGACCGACGTGAGGCTGAATGTCGCGACCCGCCGCGGCACCATCCTGGAGACGATCCGCGCGCCGAACCCGGCCCATGACGGCCCGCCCTACCGGCACTACGACCTGGCCGGGCTGGAGGCGTGGCTGCTGGACGGGTTGCGCGCCCTGTCGGCCCGCCATGCCCTGGGCGCCTTCGTCGCCTGCGGCGCCGGCGGGGTGCTGGTCACCGAGGACGGTCCCGCCGCCCCGATGATCGACCCCGGCCAGCCGCTGCCCGCGGAGGTGGCGCTCGCCTATGCCGACATCGCCGATCCCCGCGGGGAGCGCGGCGGCCCGGTCACGCCGGGGACGATTTCCTTCGCCGGCCAGCTGCTCTGGCTGGAGCACGAGTTCCCCGAAGCCTTCGGACGGGCGCGCTGGTTCCTGGGCCTGCCGCAATACTGGGCGTGGCGTCTGGGCGGGTCCGCCGTTTCCGAGATCACCGCGCTGGGCGCCCAGTCGCACCTTTGGAACGTCCGGGAACGGCGTTTCACCGCGGTCGCCAGGGCGCAGGCCTGGGACCGGCTGATGCCGCCCATGGCGCCCGCCTGGGCCCCCGTCGGGCGCCTGCGTCCCGAGCTGGCCCAGCGCTTCGGGCTGCCATCCGATCTCGACGTGCTGGCCGGGCTGCACCGCGCCAGCGCCAATTTCTACCGATATCAGGCGGCCGGCCATGCCGGCATCGCCGTGGTCTCGGCGGGGACGGAGATCCTGGGCCTGGCCGACGGCTTCGATCCCGCCGGCCTGGACGAAGAGCGGGGCATGACCTGCGGCGCCGACGTGGAGGGCCGGCCGCTGGCCGGGGCGCCGGTTCCGGCCGGCGGCCGGGAGTTTCCCCGCACGGATGGCCGGGCCGCCGACCTCTCGGTGGCCAACCGCCTGATCGAGGCCGGCGTCCTGCCCTCCCCCGGCGCCGGCGGAACGCCCGCGGAGAGGCGCGCCCTCGAGGTGATCCGGGCGGCGTTGCTGACCGACGGGTGCCTGGACGCCCTGCGCAGCGACGGGCTGGCGGTGCTGGACGGCGCCCTGGCGAGTGATCCGCTCTATTCCGGCCTCGTGTCGTCCTTGCGCCGCTCCCGGCATCCGGGCGGCCAGACCCTGCTCAATTCCGAAGCCCGCGGGGCCGCGGCCGGAGCGGCGCTGCTCGCCGACCATGTCCGGCGGACGGCACCGGTGCAGGTCTGTTTCGAGAAGCCGCCGTCGCTGGATCTGCCCGGATTGCGCGCCTACCGGTCGCGCTGGCTGGACCTCCGGGACACCGCCGACCAGCTCCGGTGGCGATGAATTCGAGCGCTGTAATCGCCGTATCGTTCGGGGAGCGGGAATAGTTGCGAGCCGCTCCTGTTGTTTCAAGAGGTGAAACGGCGCGTGCCGGCGGGATACCGAAAAAAATACCGGAAACATCCCGGCCGCCCCATCGAAATCCCAACTCTGCCATACCGGAAGTCCCACTTTTGTCGGATTTCCAAACGGGTTTTTTGCGCAGGCGCGACGGCCAAATGCCTGTAATTTGCGGGCAAGTTAACTCGCCGACAAGAAAACACCCCTAATGTCATGAGTTCAGCGAAGGCTCTCCAGTAATACACTGGGAGAGCGTGTGAAACCTTGCCAATTATCGGCACGCAGCCGATGAATCAGTGCGATTTGAATGAAAGTGAGGTCCTGGTGCCTGTCGCGTAACATTGTCTCCGGTCGAATGATTTCCAGGCCCGATCGGTCAAGCGATGGTCATGACGGTCCGCGACCCGGTCGCGTTCCCGACCCGAGATCCCCCTTCAAACAATCATCTCCGATTGGCGAGAAAATCTATCTGTTTTCCGTCCAATATCGCGAGATCGTGTCGACGACCAATCCCGTGTCCAGAGGGCTGGATGAAACGGAGGACTACCCACGCGCTCTTCACTGATAACTGTACCTACCAGAGAGCGCAGAACGCTTTTTTATCACAGCCGGGGTAAAGATGGATTAAGGATTGACTGCAATAATTCCAAGTAATGCAGCCGAAACTGCGCCCAAAACACCCGACACAAATGAAGAGAATCTGAGATGCCTACAGCCCGCAAAGTCGCCGATATTTTTTCTGGATTCAACCCCTCCAAAGTCATTTGGGTTTCCAATAAAGGCAACAACTCCGGCAACGGTTCCGAAGGCTCCCCGCTGAAGACCATCCAAGCCGCGGTCAACAAGGCCGACCCCGGCACGATGATCAAGGTCAAGGCCGGAACCTACAACGAAAACATCAAGTTGAGCGGCCTGCACGGGACCGAGGACAAGCCGATCG
Source organism: Skermanella mucosa (assembly GCF_016765655.2). NCBI lineage: Bacteria > Pseudomonadati > Pseudomonadota > Alphaproteobacteria > Rhodospirillales > Azospirillaceae > Skermanella > Skermanella mucosa. Next base: position 108,374 of record NZ_CP086108.1, on the reverse strand, counting down.
TCATCGAGTCCGTCGACGGCAAGGGCGCCGCCAAGATCGTCGGCGGATCGGGCAATGCCACGGTCACCGCGAACGGCATCAGCAACGTCGCGATCAAGGACTTCCACGTCGTCTCCAACACCAAGAGCGGCGACATCGGCGGCTTCAAGATCTGGGGACCGTGGAAGAACCCGCCCCACAACCTGCTGATCGAGGGCAACACCATCACCGGCAAGGGCCAGGACGGCTTCAAGCTGTTCCAGGGCGCCAACAACGTGCTGGTGACGAACAACACGATCGACGGCAACTGGCGCCAGGAAGCCATCGACAACGTCTCGGTCAAGAACGTCGTCTATGCCAACAACACCATCAAGGGCGAGGCGAAGTACACCGGCATCACGCTGAAGGCCGGCTCGCAGAACGTAGAGGTCGCCAACAACCTGTTCGACATCGACACCGCGATCGGCATCAAGGTCGGCGGCGTCGGCAGCTCGCGCTTCAACCGGGAGTTCCCGGACGAGTGGAAGGGCTTCGAGGCCAAGAACGTCCACGTCCACCACAACGTCGTGACCGCCAAGATCGACGGCAAGAGCCTGCACTTCACCGGCGCCAACGGCAACCTGGTCGAGGACAACTCGTTCAGCGACCCGGTCGGCTCGTCGGCGCACAAGCAGAAGGGGCACTTCACTTATAACTCCTTCAATAACAAGGTGATCGACAACAGCGTCGCCAGCTCGAACTTCTTCAAGCCGGATGCCGGCCAGTCCTCCGGCTTCGTCGTCTCGGGCAACAAGGTTGGCGGCAGCAAGCCGGCGGCCGGCACCGGCGTCAAGTCGGAGTCCGGTTCCAAGACGGACGGTGCCGTCGCCCCCGCGCCCGAGGACACCGGCACCGGCAAGCCGGCCGACAAGGATACCGGCGCCTGGGCGGAGAGCGACTCCCCGACCAAGACCATCGCGGGGACCAGCGCCGGCAACACCCTGAAAGGCACGAACGGCGACGACAGGATCGACGGCCGGGCGGGCGCCGACAAGATGACCGGCGGCAACGGCGACGACACCTACGTGGTCAACACCTGGAAGGACACGGTCGTCGAGAAGTCCGGCGGCGGCATCGACACCGTCCTGACCGTCACCAACTTCAAGCTGCCCGACCATGTCGAGAACCTGACCTTCATCGGCTCCGGCAAGGCTTCGCTGACCGGCAACGGGATGGCCAACATCGTCACCGGCGGCAAGGCCAACGATGTCATCGACGGCGGTGGCGGCGACGACCTGCTGTTCGGCGGTGCCGGCCGCGACAGCTTCGTGTTCGAGAAGGGCCACGGCAGCGACACCATCGCCGACTTCAAGCCAGGGTCCGGCGGCGACTTCATCGACCTGAAGGGCCTCAAGCTCGAGGACTTCGGCGACGTCAAGGACGCCATGGCGCAGAAGGGCGACAATGTTGAGATCGCGCTCGGCGGCGGCGAGACCCTGACGCTCCTGGGCGTCAAGACTTCCGCCCTGGCGGCCGGCAACTTCCAGTTCGACGGCCACTCCTGAGCGTAAGGCGGGAGGGGACGCCCCGGCGTCCCCTCCCCGTCAGGCCACGTCGCTCGTCCGGAGCGCGATGTGCGCCTCGACATACTCCATGATCTCCTCCAGGCACTCCTCGACGCTGCGCCGGGAGGTATCGACCACCAGTTCCGGCGTCTCGGGCGGCTCGTAAGGCGCGGATATGCCGGTGAATTCCGGGATCTCTCCCGCCCGGGCCTTGCGGTACAGCCCCTTGGGGTCCCGCTTCTCGCAGACCGACAGGTCCGCCTTGATGTAGATCTCGTGGAACGCCGATCCGGCCGCCTTGCGCACCCGCTCGCGGTCGGCCCGGTAGGGCGAGATGAAGGACGTGATCACGATCAGCCCAGCGTTGGCGAACAGCGAGGCGACCTCCCCGACCCGCCGGATGTTCTCGGCCCGGTCGGCCGGGGCGAATCCCAGGTCGGAATTCAGCCCGTGGCGGACATTGTCCCCGTCCAGCACATAGGTCTGGAAGCCCCGCTGGAACAGCCGCTGCTCGGCCCGCATGGCGAGCGTGGACTTGCCGGCGCCCGACAGCCCCGTGAACCAGATGACGGCCCCGTGGTGGCCGTTCCGCCAGGCCCGCGCCGTCGCGTTCAGCAGGTGGTCGACCTCCTGGATGTTGGTCGACTTGACGGTCAGCAGCTGGCGCTGGTCCGGATATCCCCGCATGTTGACGACGCCGGCCGCGACCGTGTCGAACCCGTCCACCAGGACGCAGCGCCCGGTGGCGGGATTGGCCGAGTGCTCGTCGAGCGCCAGCATCTCGCGCGAGCGCAGCGTCACCTCGCAGACCTCGTTGGTCCTGACCTGGACGGCGTCGCCGCCGCCCAGGGTCTGGGTGTCGATGACCCGGTCGATCGACTGCACGGTCACGGCGGCCCGGTCGGTCCCCAGCTTCAGCATCAGGGTCTGGCCGGGGAGCAGCGGTTTCCGGCCGATCCAGAACAGGCTGGCGCGGAACACGTTGGTCAGGACCGGCGCGTGGTCGGCGTGGCTGGCCACGTCGCCCCGTTCCACGAACAGCGGCTCGTCCAGGGTGATGCCGACGGTCCGGCCGGCCCGCACCTCGACCGGCGCCTCCCCCGGCCCCCAGTGCTCGATGGTGGCGATCCGCGCGGTGCGGTTGGCCGGGGAGAACAGGAGCTGGTCGCCGACCCTGAGCACGCCGGTCTCGACCCGTCCGACCAGGATCCGCCGGTGGTCGAACTTGTAGACGTCCTGGATCGGAAGGCGCAGCGGCCGGTCCACGGGAGCGGCGCTCGGTTCGAACCGGTCCAGCATCTCCAGCAGGGTCGGCCCCTCGTACCAGGGCATCTCGGCCGCGCGGGTCGCCAAGTTCTCGCCGTGCCGGGCGGAGACCGGGACCACCGCGGACGCCCGCAGCCCCAGGTCGCGCAGGAAATCCTCGACCGAGCGGCGGACCTCGTCGAACCGGGCGGCATCATGGCCCACCAGGTCCATCTTGTTGACCGCGACGACGACCTGGCGAAGGCCCAGCAGGTTCAGCAGATAGGCGTGGCGGCGCGACTGCTCCCGCATGCCCTCCGACGCGTCCACCACCAGCACGGCGGCGTCGGCCGACGCGGCGCCGCTGACCATGTTGCGCAGGAACTCCCGGTGGCCGGGCGCGTCGATGATCACGCAGTCGCGGCGCGGCGTGCGCAGCCAGATCTGGGTGATGTCGATGGTCACCGCCTGGTCGCGCTCGGCCTGGAGCGCATCCAGCACGAACGACCATTCCAGCGGCATGCCGCGTTTCTCGCTGACCGCCTTCAGCTCCTCCAGCTTGCCGTCGGGCAGGGAATCGGTGTCATGGAGCAGGCGGCCGATCAGCGTCGACTTGCCATGGTCCACATGTCCGACCACCACGAGCCGGAGATCGGCCGGGCGGAAGCGGGGGGGCTGCGCCTGTTCGATTGTATCAGCCATCTTGCCTCACAGATATCCGCTGCTGCGCAGGCGCTCGAAGGCGTCCTCCGCCTCGTGGTCCATGGTCCGCCCGGCGCGCTCGGACGTGCGGGTCTCGCTCAGCTCGGCGATGATCTCATCGATCGTCGAGGCGGTGCTGTCGATCGGCAGGGTGATGTTCTTCTCCCCCAGAGACCGGTACCGCTTGCCCTCGCGGGCGAAATAGAGCGGCACGATGGGGATGTCCTCCCGCTTGGAGTAGCGCCAGATGTCCAGCTCGGTCCAGTGCAGCAGCGGGTGGATGCGCACGTGGGTCCCGTCCGGGAACTCGGTCTTGTACTGGTCCCACAGCTCGGGCGGCTGTTCACGCACGTCCCAGGCATTGTCGCTCGACCGGGGGCTGAACACGCGCTCTTTGGCGCGGGTCGCCTGCTCGTCGCGCCGGATGCCGGCGATCAGCCCGCGGAAGCCCAGGCGGTCGGTCACGTTCTTCAGGCCCGCGGTCTTGCGCGCCGCCGACCGGCTGGCCGGGGGGAGCGTCGGGTCCATCTCCTCCTCCGGCGGGCACTGCTCGATCACCAGGTCCAGGTTCCAGTCCCGCGCGATGAGGTCGCGGAACTCGTACACCTCCGGCAGCTCCATCCCGGTGTCGAGCTGGATCACGGGGAACGGCACGCGGCCGAAGAACGCTTTACGGGCAAGCCACAGCAGCGCGTTGCTGTCCTTGCCGATCGACCACAGCATGCCGAGCGGCTCGATGCACGCGAAGGCCTCCCGCAGGATATAGATCGATCGTGCTTCAAGCTGATCCAGATGCGAAGGCATTGTCGAGGCAGCTCCTCCTGAAGGGCACCGGATGCCGGCCGCCGTACCCGGCACGATCGATGCACGCGCCATGATCACCGCGGCCGGAGCGTTCAGCCAGCGAGAAACGCCGTTAACTCAAATGGTCGAGGATCGCTGCCGGATGGGCCTGCCGGTCCCGACCGGTCAAGGCCGATCACTCCGAAGAGGTGAAGGCCCTGGCCAGCGCCTCCGCCGGCGAGGCCGGGCAGACCGCGCCCGCGGAACCCGGCAGGGCCGCCACGCCGGCCCGGACCTTCCGCGCGCCCGTGCCGTTGCCCGCCAGGACATAGCCCCGGTCCTGCCCGTCGTCCGGCTGGAAAAACCCCTCCTTCGCGACCGTGTTGCCGAGGATGTGGTTGTCGTGCGACGGGTAGAGCAGCTGTCCCGGCTGCTCGTGCCGGCGGGACCGGACCGCCCCGGACAGGAAATTGTCCTTCAGCACCGACCTGTTGGCCCCGATGAAGGCGACGCTCCGTTCCGGCCCGTCGCCGACGACGTTGCCGGTGACGGTGATGGCCGACGCCTCGAACCCTTTCCAGTAATCGGGAAACTTCCTGTTGAAGCGCGACGTGCCGACGCCGCCGACGTTGATCCCGACGCCCGAGCGCGAGTCGAACTCGTTGCCGGCCAGCGTGATGTCGCGCGATCCCGCCTTCATCGTGATCGAGGTGTAGCGCGCCGACCCGCGGACCGTGTTGAAGGCGAACAGCGACTTCTCCACCGAGACGTTGTCCATCCCCTCCTCGCGCCAGTCGCCGTCGATCAGGTTGCCGACGACCTTGATCTCCCCGGCGCCGTTGAACAGCTTGATCCCGTCGGTCCCGACCCCGGTCACGACGTTGCCGACGATCGCGACGTTTCGGGCGGGATTCTCCCACGGGCCGGCGATCTTGAATCCGCCGAGATCCCCGGCGGAGGTGCCGGAGACGACCTTGAAGCCGTAGATCCCCACGTCGGAAAGTCCCCAGGCGCCGATCGCCGGCTTGTCCGGCGCCCCGACGATGACGGCGGCGCCGACACCGTCCGCCGAGAGCAGGATCACCGGCCGGTCCGGCGTGCCGCGCAGCCGGGTCAGGTCCAGGGACCCGCGGTAGGTGCCGGCCGCCACGCCGATCACGGTCCCCGGCTCCGCCCGGTCGATCGCGGCCTGGATCGACTGGCCGGGCTTCACCGTGACGACCCTGGGCCGCGCGACGCAGGAGGACGCCTTGGAGACCAGCGCCTGCATCGCCGCCGCTTCCGGACCGGTCTGGGCGCCGGCACCTCCCGCCGGGGCGACGGCTCCCAGCGTCGCCAGGGCGACGATCCTTCCGGCGGCAAAAAGACGATCGCGGTTCCGCACTCGCCACCTCTTCACTCTTCTGGACCTCGATCATAGGCCCATTGTTCCGACCCTGGAAAAACTTCTTCATACCTCCTTGGGCGCGTAGCGGAACAGATTGCCCACAATGGAGATTTCGGCGGCCCGATCGGCTCGTTGAGTGCCTATACGCTTGATAAATTTTCCTTCTAAATGAAATGAACGACAATAATCGGACGGGAAGATTCGGGGCGCTTCTTCCCTTGCACCTGAAGTAGTCCGGCTTCGGGCGCGGCGCCAAGCGCTGTTCTGCGCAGGCAAGGTGAGTGCAGGCATGAACACGAGCTACAAGATCCTCTATATCGTCGGCATGACCCATAGCGGGTCCACTCTGCTTGATCTGCTGATCGCCAAGAACTCGCTGGCCGTCAGCGTCGGCGAGGTGTGGCAGCTCGGCAACCTCGCCAACACGCGCTACAAGAAGGACGCCAAGACGCTGCTCGGCAACGAGTGCACCTGCGGCGCCGAGACGATCTGGCACTGCTCCTTCTGGCCGCGGATCGATGCCGTCGTCCAGCGGGAGGGCGGCATCGGCCTGCGCGACCTGGACCTGAACAGCGACGATCCCGAGACCTTCCGGCTCCACAACAAGCTGATCTTCGATGCCGTCGCCGAGGTCACCGGAGCCCGCATCGTCATCGACTCCAGCAAGATCCAGAGCCGGCTCGCCAAGCTGGTCGCCGCCGGATTCGTCGAGGTCCTGCCGCTCCATCTGATGCGCGACCCGCGCGGGCAGGTCTGCTCGATCATCCATCGGGTCCAGCGGTCCGTGCTGCGCCCGTCGCTCCGCTATTGCCGCGAGACGCTGGCGACGGTGATCTTCCTGCACGGCAAGCCCCACCTGTCGGTCCAGTACGAGAACCTCGCCCTCGACCCGCCCGGCGAGCTGCGGCGGATCATGGAATGGGCGGGCTTGGCCTACGAGCCGGCGCAGCTCGCCTGGACCGACCAGGTCAGCCACAACATCGACGGCAACGTGATGCGGCGCTCGACCTCCAACGAAATCCGGTCCGACGAGAAGTGGCGCGAGCGGCTGACCGGCGGCCAGAAGCTCACCATCCGCGCCCTGACACTCCCCGCAGTCGCCCTCGCCCGCCTGTGGGAGCGGACCAAAGGACCGGCGCCGAAGCCCCTGGACATGGCGGTCCCGCCCCAGTCCAGCTCGGCCTGACCCGCGGCTAGTCCAGGTCCCAGTCCCACATCAATTCGTCCTCGACGGGGGCCGGCTCCCGCGAGAGCTTCGGCGACCCCGGCGGCCGGCCCCGCCGGGGAGGATCGACCCGCCGGCCCAGCGCGCGTTCGATCCCGCGGCGGAAACCGTCGCTGCCCGGGACCCATCCCCTCTGGGTCGCGTCACGGAGGATATCGACCTCCTCCTCCGTCGGCCCGGTGCCGAACAGCTCCCGATAGGCGGCCAGCCGCTCCGCGGCATTCCTGCCGAGGGCGGCATAGGTCGGGTGTTCGGCCAGCAGCGGGTCGCCGCGCCCCTGGGCGTTGTGGCGGTAGCTCGACCAGGGATAGTCCTCCGGCCGGGAGACGACGCCGGCCCGCACCGGGTTCGCCTCCACATAACGGTGGCAGGCCAGCACGTAGGTCTCGCTGTCCAGGATGGTCGATTTGTACCGCCCCTCCCACAGCGTCCCGGTCCGCCCGCGGGTCCGGTTGACATGGGCGACATAGCGCCGCCCGACCGACTGCATCAGCCGCGGAATCGACTCCGCCCCGCCGGCCGTGACGACGAGGTGGAAATGATTGGTCATCAGCATATAGGCATGCAGCGCGCACCCCTCCCCCGCCACCGCCTCGCCCAGGTATGTGAGGAACAGCCGGCGGCCCTCGTCGTCGAAGAACACGTCCTGCCGGTTGTTCCCCCGCTGGAGGACATGGTGCGTCTGGCCGGGCAGGATGAGGCGCGTGGGGCGGGCCATGGCGGCGGTCTCCGGTTGGGTAGCCAGCGGTACCATGGGGCGGAGGCGGCGGTCAAGAATCGACTCTGACCCCATTTGCGTGAAGAATCGACTCTGACCCCATTTGCGTGCTGACCCCATTTGCGTGGCGACGGTCACCGGTTGGGGAGCGAGCGGAACCATGGGCGGAGTTGGCGGTCAAGAAACTGCTCTGAACCCATTTTTGAGCTGTTGCGTCCAGGCGTAACGCGTTACATAGTTGTGTGTGCTTCGGAATGGAGTTTCGGCCATGCAACCGGCGGAACGAATGAGAGCGATGCGGGAGCGTCGCAAAAGCCAGGGCTTCCGCGAGGTGCGCTTGACCCTCCCGGATGTCCGCTCCCAAGCGGTCAGGGTCCGGATCGCTGCGGAAGTGGCGGCACTCGACCCTGCCGCGGAAGCGGAGGCGCTTGACTGGATCGAGGCGGTCTCCGAATTCGACGGCGGCGATGAAGCGCGGTGACGTCGTCATCGTCGCCGCTTCCGGCGACTACGGCAAGCCCCGCCCGGCCGTAATCATCCAGACCGACGCTCTCCCCTCGGCGCACTGTTCCGTCGTGGTGTGCCAGATGACCTCCGAACTGGCCGACGCACCGGATTTCCGGGTGACGGTCGAACCCGACGGCGGTAACGGCCTGCGCTCGAGATCCCAGGTCATGGCGGACAAGCCGGTTACGATCCGCCGGGAACGGGTCGGGCAACGCATCGGCCGACTCTCCCCTGCTGATATGGCCCGCCTGAACGTCGCGCTGGCCTTCGTCATGGGATTGGCCGACTGAACCTCGAATGGGGTCTTTGAACGGGGTCCGTGGAATGTATGTGCGGTTTCGGGCCGGGATCCTCCCCGGCCCGAAACCGGGAAGCCCTAATCCGCCGCGTCCACCTGCATGGACTCCGCCAGGCCGTCCGCCTGGAGGCGCCACATGCGGTCGAAGATGCCGCAGCAGCGGCGCAGTTCCGCCGGGGAGCCGTCCTCGACCACCACGCCGTCGGACAGCACCAGGATGCGGTCGAAGGTGGAGACGGTGGACAGGCGGTGCGCCACCGCCAGCACGGTGCGGCCGCGGACCAGGTCGGCCAGCGCCAGTTGGATCTCCTGCTCGGACTCGGTGTCCAGGGCGGAGGTCGCCTCGTCCAGGATCAGGATCGGCGCGTTCTTCAGGAAGGCTCGGGCGATGCCCAGGCGCTGGCGCTGGCCGCCGGACAGGCGGACGCCGCGCTCGCCGACCATGGTGTGGTAGCCTTCCGGCAGCTCGCTGATGAAGTCGTGGCAATAGGCGTGGCGGGCCGCGGCGACCACCTCCTCGTCGGTGGCGTCCGGCTTGCCGTAGCGGATATTCTCCAGGATCGTGCGGTGGAACAGCGCGATCTCCTGCGGCACCACCGCGATCCGGGAGCGCAGGCTGTCCTGGCCCACTTCGGTGATCCGCTGCCCGTCGATCAGGATGGAGCCACCCTGGGCGTCGTCCAGCCGCTGGATCAGCCCGATCAGCGTCGACTTGCCCGAGCCGGACGGCCCGACCAAGCCGACCTTCTGGCCCGCCGGGATCTCCAGGTTGAACCGGTCGAAGACCTGCCGCCCGTCGGGATAGCGGAACGACACGTCGTCGAACCGGATCGCCCCGCCCTGGGCGAGCAGCGGGCGGTCGTCGCCCGGGTCCTCGATCCCGTGGGGCTGGGCGATCACGTTCAGGCTGTCCGAGATCGTGCCGAAGAACTGCGAGGTGCTGACCAGCGCCAGCGCCAGGTCGCGCGACCCGTGGAGGATGCGGAAGGTCAGCGCGCTGATGATGACCACGTCGCCCGGCGTGATCGACCCCGCGCGCCACAGCGTGATCGCCCACAGCAGCATGGAGCCCGCCATGATCCACAGGCAGGCGTCGTGCAGCAGGCGCGCCTTCTCCAGGTACATCCAGCTCCGCTGCTCGGACGCCGCCTCGGCCCCCAGCTCGCCGGCCAGCCGGTCGCGCTCGCGCTGGCGGGCGGAGAAGGCCTTTACGGTCCAGACGTTGGACACGACGTCCACCAGCTCGCCGCCGGCGCGGGACGACTGCCTGGCGAAGTCGTGGTGGATCTCCTTGCCCCGCACGCCGAACAGGATGATCGCCGCCGCGACGATCGCGACGAAGACGGCGAGCGCCGCGCCCATGCGCCAGTCGATCGTGGTCAGCACGATGACCGCGCCGACGATCTCGGTGGACGGCGGGACGATGCTCCAGGTCAGGCCGCGCAGGATCATCCCGGCGGCGTTGGCCGTCGCGGTGATCCTGCCGCCAAGCGAACCGGCCATGTGCTGGCTGAAATACCGCATCGGGTGGCCGGTCAGGTGCTGGAACAGGTCCAGCCGCATGTCCACGCCGGTCGCAACGATCGTGCGGGCGCCCAGCCACCCGCCGCTGCGCCACAGGACGTTCTCTATCGCGATCAGTCCCAGGAACAGGGCCAGCGGGGTCCAGACGTCGGCCGTCGCGCGATCGGGCGAGGCCATGGCGTCGACCAGCATCTTCATGCCGTACTGGACCATCACGGCACAGGCCGCCCCGCCCACGATGATGGTGAACAGCCCGCCGAAGTGCCACGGGCGGGCCTTGATGTATCTCATCAGAAAGCTCACCGGCCGGCTGGGCAGCGGGCCGGCGGTTCTAGGTCCGGATGCCATCTCGTCAAATCCTCTGAAGGGGTGCCGGAGGCTCCGGCACCCCTTCGGCTTTCACATGCCTGTTCCGCGCTACGCCGCGTCGGTCTCCAACTCGGGCATCGCCCCGAGCCTGCCGAAGCGGGCCCGCTGATGGGCCAGTTCCTCGGCCAGCGGCGCATGGACCTCCCGGCGCCCCTCGGCGTCGGGGAAGCCCAGCAGGCCGGTGGCGCAGTGGCGCTCGTCGGCCCAGCCCGGATAATCCACGACGGGATAGAGGCAGATGCCCTCGACCGGGGTGCCGGCCTCCAGCGCCGCCGCGACCTCGTCACAGACATAGCGGAACCAGCCCGCGCGCGGATCGCCCTCGGCCCCGGTCTCCGCGACCAGCACCGGCTTGCCGTAGCGCTTGTGGGTTTCCGCCAGAAGCTCGCGGAAGGGCCGGTAGTGCGGATCGGTCCGCTCGATCATGCCGCCGCCGTGGAACCATTGGTTGTCGGAGTAATAGTTCACCCCGATGGTGTCCAGGTAGTCCGGCTTGCCACCCAGGCCCGGCCAGATCCGGCCGGTCAGCATGTCCCAGGCCTGGTACTGGGCCTGGCGGTAGCCCTCGGCGCCGGCTCGATCGGACGGCTTGCCGGACTTGGCGACCACGTTGATCACCGGGTCGATCTGGACGAACCGGGCGCGGGGCTCCACCGCGCGGATCGCCTCGATCGCCGCGATGGAGGCGCGGACCAGCTGGACCTTCAGCTCCATGCCGCGCCCCCGGGCCATCGGGTTGAAAGCCGCGTTGTCGCCGCCGGCCCAGGCCCAATAGGAGATCTCGTTGATCGGGGCGTAGACCGGCACCTCGCCCGTCTCGTCCTTGACCACCTGAGCGACCGCCCCGGCGAAGGCGGCGAAGCGGTCCACGAAATTCGGCTGCCAGATATCGATGTCGTCCGGCCAGCCGTAGTGGCACAGGTCCCAGATGACCTGCACGCCGGCCGCGCGGGCGGCGTGCAGCATCGGCAGGAAGCTGGACCAGTCGAACCGGCCGGGGCTGGTCTCGATCAGGTGCCAGCGCACCCCGTCGCGAACCGTCCGCATGCCGTGGCCGGTCATGGCGGCATAGTCCTGGGGGAAGAAGCGGCCATGGCCGGTCGCCTCGATCAGATCGAGGCGGCGGCCGTCATGGCGGCGGTGGGTCGAGCACTCAAACCCACCCAGGAAGAAGCTGTCGAACAGGCTGGGTCTATGCATTCATGTCTCTCCGGATGGTCGGGCGGCGCGGAAGGTGCCGTCAATCGCCGGCACCGTGGACCACTTCCGCGCGCAGGGCACCGTTGACATGCGCCATCTCGCGGGCCGCGCGGGAAAGCGCCGCGTCGTGCTGCACCTCGCGCTGCTCGTTCTCGGCGATCCGATTGAACATGGCGAGCGCTTGGCCTACCACCTGGTCCATGTTGTAGTACTTGTAGGTGCCCAGGCGGCCGATGAAGGTCACGTCGGGCGTGGCGTCGGCCAGCGCCTGGTACTTGCGGTACAGCTCGGCGTTCTCCGGGCGCGGCACCGGATAGTACGGGTCGCCCTCGGCGGCCGGATACTCATAGGTCAGGCTGGTCCGCGGATTGACCTGGCCGGTCAGGTGCTTGTACTCGGTGATCCGGGTATAGGGCACGTTTTCCGAGGGGTAATTGACCACCGCGACCGGCTGGAAGTTCTCCTGCTCCACCGTCTCGTGGCGGAACTGGAGCGACCGGTAGGGCAGCTTGCCGAAGCGGAAGTCGAAATACTCGTCGATCGGGCCGGAATAGATCAGCTTATCGTACTGGACCTCGTGCCGGACTTCCTCGAAGTCGGTGTTCAGCATGACCTTGATGTTCGGGTGGTCGAGCATGTTCTCGAACATCCGGGTATAGCCATGCAGCGGCATCTGCTGGAAGCTGTCGCCGAAATAGCGGTCGTCGGTGTTGGTCCGGGTCGGCACGCGCGAGGTGACGGACTTGTCCAGCTCGGACGGGTCCAGGCCCCACTGCTTGCGGGTATAGCCGCGGAAGAACTTCTCGTACAGCTCCCGGCCGACCTTGTTGATCACCACGTCCTCGGACGTGCGGATCTCGGCCACCGGCTCGGCCTTGGACGCCAGGAACGCCTCGGCGTCCTCCGGGGTCAGCTTCAGATTGTACAGCTTCTCCAGCGTGGTCAGGTTGATCGGAATCGGCACCAGCTGGTTGTCGACGTCCGCCAGCACCTTGTGCTCGTAGGGGCGCCACTTGGTGAAGCGCGACAGGTAGGATGCCACCTGCTGCGAGTTGGTGTGGAAGATGTGCGGCCCGTAGCGGTGGATCAGGATGCCGGCGTCGTTATAGTGGTCGTAGGCGTTGCCCGCGATGTGCGGGCGCCGGTCGATCAGCAGGACCCGCTTGTCCAGGCCCGTGGCGAGGCGTTCCGCAAGCACGCTGCCCGCGAAGCCGGCCCCGACGATCAGATAGTCGAAACCGCTGCGCTGATGAGCGAACCTGTTCCGCTTCGCCACGACGTGCGAACCACCGTTGCCGGTGTTCCGCGCCGAGATGGGATTGGACGAATCAGGCGCACCGGCACCTGTGGGCGTCAGAGCGCGCATTCAATCTTCTCCTTCATTTCATTCCAGGTCTTGTCCCACGACATGTCCCGCAGCACCGCATCGGCGGTCGCGAGCAGGCGGTCGCGGTCCTTGGCGTCTTCGAGGGCGGCGTCGATCGCCGCGATGAATTCTTCCGGGGTCCGGGCGATCCGGACCACGCCGGTGTCGCCATAGGTGCGCACCACGTCCTTGATCGGCGTGGACACCGCGGGGCAGCCGCCGGCCAGGTATTCCGGCGTCTTGGTCGGGCTGATGAACCGGGTGGATTCATTCAGCGCGAACGGCAGCAAGGCGACGTCCCAGCCGCTCAGATAGTGCGGCAGCTCGTCATAGACCTTGGGGCCGAGATAGTGGATGTTGGGTCGCTTCGGCAGCGTCTCCGGGTCGATCTTCACGACCGGGCCGACCAGCACGAAATGCAGGTCGGGCCGCATCTCCGCCATGCGGTCGATCAGGTCGATATCGAAACGCTCGTCGATGACGCCGTAGAAACCCAGGCGCGGATGCGGGATCGCGGCCTGGTCTTCCGGATCCTGCTGCTTCACCCGGGCCTGGGCGAAATGCGCCACGTCGACGCTGCTCGGAAACGGATGGGAGTTGGCGTGGAGCGACCGCTTGGCCTCCCACAGGCTGTAGCCGCCGGTGAAGACCAGGTCGGCCTTGGACATCAGGGTCCGCTCGCGCTCGATCAGTTGCGGCGGGGCGCCCTTGAAGGCGGACAGCTCGTCCATGCAGTCATAGACGGTCACGCCGCCCCGGAGGTGGTCCGTGAAGTCCAGGCTCATGGGGGTGTAGTACCAGAGCACCGGATCGACGATCCCTTCCGACGCGAAGAACCCGTCGAGCAGGGTCCGCAGCGTGTCGGCGGTCTGTTCGGGGTTGCGGCGGCCCGGAAGGCGGGGAACCACGACGCGGACGCCGCCCTCCTCGGCGCGGACGTCCAGCCAGGCGGTCTGGCTCTCAGTGTCCACCGGCTCCTCAACGAAGAACACCCGATAATCCCGGGCAAATCGGGACATCAAGTGTTGAGGACGTTGATAGACAAAATTCCACCGCAGGTGCGAAAAACAGACCAGAGACGGCAGATCCTCCTGGACCTGTGGCGTCATGGAGGGAGAAAAGGCCGGCGTGTCTTTGTACTTGGTCTTTCCGATCTCAATCTGGACGGGACCTGCCCAACTCATAATGTCTCCTATCGTCTGTTTCGATATGGCCGGGCAACGGTTCAATCGGCATAAACTCTCTCCTGCCCGAAGCTGGCCGCCTGCAAGCGACGCTACTAACGAGCACAATGGTTTTTCTGTTCCAGGATTTGAATAGCTGTCGAAAAAATGTCTCCGCGTTTCAATGAAACCGGCACTGTTCACGAATCAGCTTTTTATTCCGTAATAAATTCACGCCATCTGGTACATTGCGGATGGCTGGCAATTTGGCATAAACATGACAGCACGAAGGCTGTTATGGGAAACACGTCGGAATAGAACATGTCTCTGACACGATCACTTGCGCCAACCTTAAGGATAAAAAAGGGTTTGCCCGGATTAACACCGTTGTTCAAGTCATCGAACGCCCGTGAATGGTAACTGTAGGCGGCCGATTCTATTGATCGTGGATATGGTTTCAAAAGAGCTGGAGCGATGCATACAACCCCCACCAGTCCGGACAGGTTCCGGTATATGCCGGACCGACCGTCAGGCGGGGCGCCCCAAGGGCCGCCCCTCTGGCACGAACTCGCCTGGATGCTGGCTTTCGTGGCCGGGGCCGTGGTGCTGCGCTCCCCGGCGCTGCTCTACTCGGCCCTGAACTACGACGAGAGCATGTACCTCCTGATGGGGGCGGAGCTGGCCAAGGGCCACCTGCCCTACACGACCGTCTGCGACCTCAAGCCGTTCGGCCTGTTCGCGCTGGCGACGCCGTTCACCATGACCCCGTTCGATCCGGTGATCCTGAGCCGCATCGGCGCCAGCGTGACCGTCGGGCTGACCGCCTGGATGCTGAGCCGGATCGCGGCGCTGCTGTTCGACGACGCCAACCGGGCGATCGGCGTCACCGCCGGCCTGGGCTACATCGTCTTCAGCATCGCCACGGGGGGAATGGCCTTCCAGGGCGAACTGTTCCACAACGCCTGCGCGGTGCTGGCGTTGCTGCTCGTGCTGCGGTCCGCCCGGCGCCGGATGCCGCCCGACCTCGTCACCATGGCGGCCGCCGGCCTTGTGCTGGGGATCGGCGTCCAGATCAAGCAGTCGGTGCTGTTCGACATGCTGGCCTTCCTGGCCGGCTACTTCATCCTGACGACGCCGCATTGGCGCGACTTGGGCGCCCATGCCCGGGCGAGCCTGCGGCCGCTGGCGATGCTCGGCGCCATGAGCCTGGTGCCCACGCTGCTCGTTGTGCTTCTCTACGTCGTCCTGGGGCACTGGGACGCCTGGTTCGCCGGCAACATCCAGGCGCACCGCGTCTTCTACGGCGGGGACCGGGGCGTCGAATGGGACGCCATGCTGCGCGCCCTGGCGGAACAGGCGCCGCTGTGGATCGCGGCGCTGCTGGCCTGCGCCCTGGTGCGGTGGCTGGCCCGCGACGGGGGGGAGAAGCGGTCGGTGGCGTTCCTGGCGATCTGGGCGGCATCGGTGATGCTCTGCCAGATCTTCCTGAGAATCGGCTCGGACCATTACGTGCTTCAGTTCCTGCCCCCGCTGTCCCTGCTGGCAGGTCTCGCGGTCGGACGCGGGCTGCTCCAGCCGGTCCAGGGGCGCCGGGCCAAGGCCGCGGCGCTGGCGGTGCTGGCCGGCCTGAGCGTCTTCGCGGTCGCCAAGGAGCCGCTGATGCACAGCATCTATATCGTCCGCGACCGGCTGGCGGGCGAGACCTGGGCGGGCGACACGCCGCGCCGCGTCGCCGCCGACGTGAAGCCCCTGCTGCGGGAGGGCGACGCGATCTATGTGGTGGGCTTCCACCCTGCCATCTATTTCCTGACCGGCGCCGAGATCCCGACCCGGTTCGCCTTCACGGGAATGCCGAATTTCTATGCGCCGGGACGTGACGGCTGCCCCTGGGTGGAGCCGGCGGTCGAGATGCGCCGCATCCTGGACAGCCGTCCCCGGTTCATCGTCGTCGAGGACGGTATCTACTATCGGGAACTGCGCGATGACGTGCGCGGGATGCTGGATGCGGAACTGGCCGGCAAGTACCGCGAGGTGAAGTCCTACGACCAGCATTTCGTCCACCACCTCTACCCGTTCGAGCGGTTCGTGATGAACGGGGGAGCGCCGGCGACGCTTTACGAGGCGATCGATCCGGAAGAGCAGCCCCAGAGCGGGACCGGTGGGATCGGGGAGGCCGCCGGCGCCTCGTAGGCGCTGGCCGTGCCTGTCTATGGGCAGAAACTCTCCCTTTTCGTCATGACCGGACTTGATCCGGTCATCTCCTGCGAGCCTCAACGTGGTTTTTGTGCCGGGAGATGCCCGGATCAAGTCCGGGCATGACGATAAAAGGAAGAGCAGGCTGGGCTGAATACTATTTTTAGTTTCCGATCGAATGGCCGATCGCTGCGCCGGCCGCGGCGCCGCCGATGGTCGCCGCCGTGTTGCCGCTGCCCTTGCCGAACTGATTGCCGACGGCGGCGCCGGCACCCGCGCCCACGGTCTCGGCGCAGGCCGACAGGACGAGCGGCAGCGCTACGACCGCCGCGAGAGTCTTCAGCTTCATACCCCGGGCCATAGCATTCTCCTCCGTTGATACTCCTGGGGAGATCAACAGGGAGCCGCGGAGAACTGTTCATCCCAGTCGCCGAAAACACCCATAAAGATATCGACGCCGGCGCGCAGGCCGCTGACCACCTGATGGAGTTTCAGGTCGCCTTCGGCCTGCTTGCCGCATTCGGGTATCCGGGCGGGTGTCCGGGGCGCCTGCAGGGCCATGGCGCGGTTGTCGTTGGCCTGCCAATGGTAGGCTATGTCCATCAGCAGGAAGTCCGGAATTTCCTGAGTCAGGAACTGCTGCAACCTGTACCGCGCCATTTCGCCCTCTTGACCAATCAACGACCGCTGCCGGCCGGCACAATGCCCAATAACAGGAAGCGCGCGTCGAGGCATTTTTGTGAAACGGGCGTGAAATGGCCGGGTGATGCCCCTTTGCATCATGCCGAAGGGCTTATCCTCCGTGGAACCCCTCCAGCCGCTTCTCGCCGCGGCCGATCGCAGGCTGGAAATGGGCGTCCCGGGCAGCCTGGATGACGCGGTCGATGAAATCGCGGTATAGCCCTTCCACGTTGGTCGGGTTGTCCTTGGCGTGGACCGCCTTGGCGGCATCGGGTTCCGCCTTGTCGAACCAGGCATTGTCGTCGTCGCGGACGGAATAGACGAACACCGAATCCTGGTCGTGGGCGTCCTCGGCCACGTTGTGCTGCGCCTTGGTGAGGTTGAAGGCGCCGTCCGCGTCGGGGGCGGACAGGATGCGAAGGCCGTGCATCACCATCGCCTTGCCCCTGGCGTTCATCCCGGCGTCATGGATGAAGCTGTCCAGCGGGTAGTAGGACTCGATGGTTTCCCGACGGTCGATATTGACGCTCTGCATTGAACTCGGTCTCCGGATCGGTTGGAACTAATCACGCACGCTCAGGGCGATCTTGCCGATATGCCTGTTCGACTCCATGAGCGAATGGGCATCGGCCGCCTGTGCGAGGGGGAATACCTTGTGCAGCACCGGCCTGACCCGGCGCTCCGCCAGCAGCGGCCACACGCGCTGGAGCAGATGGTCGGCGATCACCGCCTTGTCGGCCGCCGGCCGGGACCGCAGGGTCGAGCCGGTCATGGTCAGGCGCTTCAGCATGACGGGGAAGAAATTCACCGGCACCTTGCCGCCCCGCAGGAACGCGATGCTGACATGCCGTCCGTCGGGCGCCAGCGCGTCGATGTTGCGCGGCAGGTAGTCGCCGCCGACCATGTCCAGGATCACGTCCACGCCCTTGCCGCCGGTCGCTTCCTTGACGACCTGGACGAAATCCTCCTGGTGGTAGTCGATCGCCCGGTCCGCCCCCAGTTCGGTGCAGGCCCGGCACTTCTCCGGGCCGCCCGCCGTGGCGAACACCCGGGCGCCGAACGCCTTGGCGAGCTGGATCGCGGTCGTCCCGATGCCGGACGTGCCGCCATGGACCAGGAAGCTCTCGCCGGCCTGGAGCCGGCCGCGGTCGAACACGTTGGACCAGACGGTGAAGAAGGTTTCCGGCACGACGGCCGCCTCGGTCATGCCCATGCCCTCGGGGATGGGCAGGCACTGGCCGGCGGGCGCCGTGCAGTATTCCGCATAGCCGCCGCCGGTCAGCAGGGCGCAGACCGGGTCGCCGACCTGCCAGCCGGTCACCTCCGATCCCACCTCGGCGACGCGGCCCGCGACTTCCAGCCCCGGGATGTCGGTCGTGCCGGGCGGCGGGTCGTACTTGCCCATGCGCTGGAGCACGTCGGGGCGGTTGATGCCGGCGGCATGGACCTCGATCAGGATGTCGCCCGGTCCGGGATCCGGAACGGGCCGCCGTGCCGGCTTCAGCACCTCCGGGGCGCCGGGCGAGGTGATCTCGATCGCCGTCATGGTGTCGGGTTTCGCCATCGTCCTGCTCTTCTCGGTTATGGAAAGGATTGGTCGGTTCCGGGGCCGAGCCATTTCAGCTCGTCAGCCCACCCGATCAGGGTCGCGGCCTCGTCCGACAGGGCCGGCATCACGGTCGGCACGGCGCCGAGCAGCACCTCGCCGGTGGAACCGTCGAGGGTCAACACGTCGCCGGACCGGATCGTCTCGCCGCCCAGCGCAGCGCTTCCGGCCGCCCGGTCGACCACCAGGTCGGAAACGGCGACGACGCAGGTCCGGCCCATGCCGCGCGCGACCACGGCGGCATGGCTGGTCATCCCGCCCCGCGCCGTCAGCACGCCGGTCGCGGCGTGGATGCCGTGGATATCCTCCGGATCGGTCTCGGCCCGGCACAGGATCACGGTCTCTCCCCGCGCCGCCCTCTCGACCGCCTCCGCCGCGCTGAAGGCGACCCGGCCGGAGACGGCTCCGGGAGCGGCGGCGAGCCCGCGGCCCAGGATCTTCCGAGGCGCCGACGGGTCCAGCACGGGGTGGAGCAACTGCCGGAGCGAATCCGCATCGACGCGGCCGACCGCCTCGGCGGGGGTGATCATCCCCGCTTCCGCCATATGGACGGCGATCCGGACCGCCGCCTCGACCGTGCGCTTGCCCGACCGCGTCTGGAGCAGGAAGAGCCTGCCCTGCTGGACGGTGAACTCGATGTCCTGCATGTCGCGGCAATGGGCCTCCAACCGCTCCGCCGCGTCCTTCAGCTGGTCGAAGGCCGGGGGGATGTCCTCGGCCATCCGGGCCAGCGGCTGCGGCGTCCGGATGCCGGACACCAGGTCCTCGCCCTGGGCGTCGGGCAGGAACTCGCCGAACAGCACGGCGTCGCCCGTCGAGGGATCGCGGGTGAAGGCGACGCCGGTGCCGCTGTCGGCGCCCCGGTTGCCGAACACCATGGCCTGGACGGTCACCGCCGTCCCGCCCTTCCTCTCGCCGCCCTGCCCCTCGCCATCCGTCACGCCGTTCAGCCGCCGGAACAGGACGGCGCGGCGGTTGTCCCACGACCGGAACACCGCGCCGACCGCCTGCCAGAGCTGCTGGACGGGGTCCTGCGGAAAGGGCTGCCCAAGCTTCCGCTCCACCATCGCCAGATAGGAGCGGACCAGCGCCCGGCAGGCGTCGGCATCGAGCTCGCCGTCCAGCCGGCAGCGGTGGCTCAGCTTGGCCTGCTCCAGGATGTCCTCGAAGCAGCCATGGTCGAGCCCCAGGACGACCGCGCCGAACATCTGGATGAAGCGGCGATAGGTGTCGAAGGCGAAGCGCGGATCGCCGCTGCGCCGCGCCAGCCCCTCCACCGTCGCGTCGTTCAGGCCCAGGTTCAGGACGGTGTCCATCATCCCCGGCATGGACACGGCGGCGCCCGACCTGACCGCCACCAGCAGCGGGTCGGAAGCGTCGCCGAAGCGCTGGCCGGTCCGGACCTCCAGTTGCCGCAACGCCTCGCCGACCTGCTCCCGAATCCCGTCGGGATACCGGCCGGTCCGGAGCAGGTGCCGGCCGACCTCGGTGCAGACGGTGAAGCCCGGCGGCACCGGAAGGCCGAGCCGGCTCATCTCGGCCAGCCCGGCCCCCTTGCCGCCGAGCAGGTCCATTACCTCGCCGCCCGGAATCTCGTCGGCCATGCCGCCGCCGAAGGCGAAGACCCGGCGCGGGGGTGCCGAAGCCGCCGCGGGCGGTTCCATCAGGACCTCGGGCACCATTATTCCTGCTCCGGCTCCAGATAGACGATGCGGAGCGTGTTGGTCGAGCCGGTGCGGCCGAAGGGAACGCCGGCGGTGATCGCCAGGCGGTCGCCGATCCCGGCGATACCGTATTCCTGGGCGATCCGCATCGCCTCCTGAACCATCTCGCCGAAGGAGTTGATGCCCTGCGCGACATGGACGGTATGCACGCCGTAGGACAGCGCCAGCCGCCGGGCCGTGGTGTCGTGGATGGAGATCGCCAGGATCGGCATCGGCGGCCGCTCGCGCGCCGCCCGCAGGGTGGTGCTGCCGGACTCGGTGTAGGTCACGATCGCCTTGGCGCTGACCGCCCGCGCCGCCTGATTGGCGGAATGGGTGATCGCGTCGGCGGTCGTCCTGCCCAGCCCGGGATGCTGGCTGTCCATGATGCTGCGGTAGAGCAAGTCGCTCTCCACCCGTGCCACGATCCGGTCCATGATCGCGACCGCCTCCACCGGATAGGCGCCGGCGGCGGTCTCGGCCGACAGCATCACCGCGTCGGTGCCGTCATAGACGGCGGTCGCCACGTCCGACACCTCCGCCCGGGTCGGCGAGGGCGAGCTGATCATGGATTCGAGCATCTGGGTCGCGACGATCACCGGCCGCCCGGCGTCGCGCGCCTTCTGGATCATGTTCTTCTGCAGGCTGGGGACGTCCTCGGCCGGCATCTCGACGCCCAGGTCGCCGCGGGCGACCATCAGGGCGTCGGCCAGCTCGATCAGCTCGTCCAGGTGCTGGATCGCCGCCGGCTTCTCGATCTTCAGCATGATCGCGGCCCGGTCGCCGATCAGCCCGCGGGCCTCGACCACGTCCTCCGGCCGCTGGACGAAGGACAGGGCTATCCACTCCACGCCCTGGTCCAGCGCGAACTCCATGTCGCGGCGGTCCTTGGGCGTCAGCGGCGACAGGGGCAGCATCACGTCGGGAACGTTGAAGCCCTTGTTGTTGGACAGTCTGGTCCCGGCAACGATCTCGCCCAGCAGGAAGTCGGGACCCTTCTCGATCACGCGGATGCGGACCTTGCCGTCGTCCAGCAGCAGGGTGCTGCCGACGGTCATGGCCTCGATTACCTCCGGATGAGGCAGACAGACCCGATCCTCGTTGCCCGGCGCGGGGTCGAGGTCGAACCGGATCACCCGGCCCGACCGCAGCGCCACGGCGCCCTCGGCGAAGCTGCCGATCCGCAGCTTCGGCCCCTGCAGGTCGGCGATGACGCCGATCGGCCGGTCGAACTCCGCCTCCAGGGCGCGGATGCGGGCCAGCACCTCGCCATGGTTTTCCTGGGTGCCATGGCTGAAGTTGAGCCGGAACACGTCCACGCCGGTCAGGAGCAGGCGGCGGAGCTGGTCGGGGGCCGAGCTGGCCGGGCCGACGGTCGCGACGATCTTGGTCTGTCGGTGCCGTCGGAAGATCGGGCTGTCTGTCATGTCCTCATCGCCGGTAAGGTCAGTCGTCGCCCGAGCCGGGCGCGGTCTGGCCGATTTCGAAACCGCTCATGGTTTCCAGGATGCGCACGAGACCGGAATGGTCCCACTGCGAGCCGCCCTGGGCCGCGCAGGCGCTGAACAGCTGCTGGGCGGTGGCGGTGTTCGGCAAGGCGATGTTGAGCGCGCGGGCGCCCTGGAGCGCCAGGTTCAGGTCCTTCTGGTGCAGCTCGATGCGGAAGCCCGGGTCGAAGGTCCGCTTGATCATCCGGTCACCGTGGATTTCCAGCACCTTGGAGCCGGCGAAGCCGCCCATCAGCGCCTGCCGCACCTTGGCCGGGTCGGCGCCCGCGCGGGCCGCGAACAGCAGCGCCTCGGCGACCGCCTGGATGTTCAGCGCCACGATGATCTGGTTGGCGACCTTGGTGGTCTGCCCGTCGCCGTTGCCGCCGACCAGCGTGATGTTCTTGCCCATCTTCTCGAACAGGGGCTTGACCTTCTCGAAGGCCCGCTCCGGCCCGCCGACCATGATGGTCAGCGACGCCGCCTTGGCGCCGACCTCGCCGCCCGACACCGGGGCGTCCAGGTAGTCGCAGCCCAGCTTGTTGATCTCGGCGGCGAACCGCTTGGTCTCGATCGGGGCGATCGAGCTCATGTCGACCACGGTCTTGCCTTCGGACAGGCCCTTGGCGACGCCCTCCGGGCCGAACAGGGCCGCCTCCACGTGGGGCGTGTCCGGCACCATGGTGATGATGATCTCGGCCTTGGACGCGACCTCCTTCGCCGAAGCGCAGGCGGTTCCGCCCTTGGACGTCAGGTCGTCGGGGACCGGCTTCACGTCGTACAGGAACAGCCGGTGGCCGGCATTGATTAGGTGGTCCGCCATGGGGCGGCCCATGATGCCGAGACCGATGAAGCCTACATCCATAGTCGATTCCTCCGTCTATTTGATTATGCGCGCCGTTCAGGCGTTCGTAAACCAGCCGAGTCCGTCCTCGGTCTTTCCGCGTGGCTTGTACTCGCAGCCGATCCAGCCGTCGTAGCCGATGCGGTCGAGATGGCCGTACAGGAACGGGTAGTTGATCTCGCCGGTGCCGGGCTCGTTGCGGCCGGGGTTGTCGGCCAGCTGGACATGGGCGATCCGGGACAGGTTCTTCTCGATCGTGCGGGCGAGGTCGCCCTCCATGATCTGCATGTGGTAGATGTCGTACTGCACGAAGATGTTGTCCGAGCCGGTCTGGTCGATCAGATCGACCGCCTGTCCCGTCCGGGTCAGGTAGAATCCGGGGATGTCGATCGTGTTGATCGGCTCGATCAGCAGGCGGATGCCCTCGCGCTTCAGCGCGTCGGCGGCGAACTTGATGTTGCCGACGAAGGTGTCGCGCAGCGTCGCGGCGTCCACCCCGGACGGGGCGATGCCGGCCAGGCAGTTGACCTGCGGGCAGTTCAGCGCCTTGGCATACTCGATCGCCTTGCCGACGCCGTCCTGGAACTCGCCGACCCGGTCGGGCAGGCAGGCGATGCCGCGCTCCCCGGCGCCCCAGTCGCCGGCGGGCAGGTTGTGCAGGACCTGGGTCAGGTCGTGGGCGCGAAGCTTCTCCGCCAGTTCGTCCGGCTTGTACGGATAGGGGAAGAGATATTCGACGCCGCGGAAACCGTGCTTGGCGGCCTTCTCGAACCGGTCAAGGAAGTCATGCTCGGTGAACAGCATCGTCAGGTTCGCCGCGAATTTCGGCATGACGCGCACTCCTCTATATATGTGTGATGGCCCCGGCCCCGGAGGCGGGCCGCCCCCGGGGCCTCACGGTTTCAGACCAGCACGCGGGTCGGCTGCACCTCCGGCAGGTCGAGGATCTCCTCGAACTCGGTCACGTTGTCGATCTCCGTGCCCATCGCGATGTTGGTCACCCGCTCCAGGATGATCTCGACGACGACCGGGACCTGGAACTCCTCCATCAGGGCGTCGGCCTGGGCGAAGGCGGACTGGATCTCGTTCGGATCGGTCACCCGGATCGCCTTGCAGCCGAAGCCCTGGGCGACCGCGACATGGTCGACGCCGTAGCCGTTCAGTTCCGGCGCGTTGACGTTCTCGAACGAGAGCTGGACCTGGAAGTCCATCTGGAAGCCGCGCTGGGCCTGCCGGATCAGCCCCAGGTAGGAGTTGTTCACGACCACATGGATGTAGGGCAGCTTGAACTGGGCGCCGACCGCCAGCTCCTCGATCAGGAACTGGAAGTCGTAGTCGCCCGACAGGGCGACGATCCGCCTTTTCGGATCGGCCGCCCGGACGCCGAGCGCCGCCGGCAGGGTCCAGCCCAGGGGGCCGGCCTGGCCGCAGTTGATCCAGTGCCGCGGCTTGTAGACGTGGAGGAACTGGGCGCCGGCGATCTGCGACAGCCCGATCGTGCTGATGTAGCAGGTGTCCTCGCCGAAGGCCTGGTTCATCTCCTGATAGACGCGCTGCGGCTTGATCGGCACGTTGTCGTAATCGGTGCGCCGGTGCATGGTCCGCTTGCGGGTCAGGCACTCAGCGGCCCAGGCGGAGCGGTCCCTCAGCTTGCCCGCGGCCTTCATCTCGCGGGCGACCTCGACGAACAGGTCCAGGGCGGCGCCCGCGTCGGACACGATGCCGAAGTCCGGCATGAACACCCGGCCGATCTGGGTCGGCTCGATGTCCACATGGACGAACTTGCGGTCCTTCGTGTAGGTCGCGACCGAACCGGTATGGCGGTTGGCCCAGCGGTTGCCGATCCCCAGCACGAAGTCGGACTTCAGCATCGTGGCGTTGCCGTAGCGGTGCGAGGTCTGCAATCCCACCATGCCGGCCATCAAGGGATGGTCGTCGGGGATCGTGCCCCAGCCCATCAGGGTCGGGATGACCGGCACGCCGGTGATCTCGGCGAACTCGACCAGCTGCGCCGAGGCGTCGGCGTTGATGATGCCGCCGCCGGCGACGATCAGCGGACGCTCCGCCGCGTCCAGCATCGCCAGCGCCTTTTCGATCTGCTGGCGGGTCGCGGCCGGCTTGTAGGGCTTCAGCGGCTCGTAGGTGTCGATGTCGAACTCGATCTCCGCCAGCTGGACGTCGAGCGGCAGGTCGATCAGCACCGGGCCGGGCCGGCCGGAGCGCATGGTGTGGAACGCCTGCTGGAAGACGTAGGGCACCTGGGCCGGCTCCAGCACGGTCGTCGCCCACTTGGTCACGGGCTTGGCGATGCTCGCGATGTCGATCGCCTGGAAATCCTCCTTGTGCAGCCGGGCGCGCGGCGCCTGCCCGGTGATGCAGAGGATCGGGATGCTGTCGGCCTGGGCGGAATAGAGGCCGGTGATCATGTCGGTGCCCGCCGGACCCGAGGTCCCGACGCAGATCCCGATATTGCCGGCTTCGGCGCGGGTGTAGCCCTCGGCCATGTGCGAGGCGCCCTCGACGTGGCGCGCCAATATGTGGCCGATCCTGCCGTTCCGCTGAAGCGCCGAATAGAACGGGTTGATGGCGGCGCCGGGGACGCCGAAACAGATCGTGACGCCCTCCTTCTCCAGCACATGAACCGCCGCTTCGATAGCCGTCATCCTGGGCATTTCTGACCCTCCCTGTGATCAGGCTCTTGTGAGCGAGACCGTGTGACCGGTTTTTGTATCCTGTATGCCAGATGCTAAGCACCAAACCGGGAGGGCATCAACGACTTTGGAGTGGTTTTTCACGATGCGGGAAAATGCTGCGGAGCGGCGGAGCGCTTCATCCCTGCTAGGGGTGCCGCGCGTCGGACTAGGCTTCACCGGCAATACCGAACAGGGTATGTTTCCGCGGCTCTTTTCACGGGGAAACCATGCGCATCGGTACAGGTGAGTTTTATAATCTCTCCGCTCCCAAGGCGCGGATCAGCATGACGCTGAACGAGGATCTTGTTCGCGCCGCCGGCGAGTATACGGACAACCTCTCCGATTATGTCGAGAAGCTGCTTGCGGAAGCCGTCGCGGAAGAGCGTCGGAAGAAGATGGGGTGCGATCGCCATCTCAAGGAAGTCTGCGCCTCGTGGAACGAGTTCTACGAGAAGCACGGCAGCCCCGCCGACGATTACATGGCCGGCTTCCTGCCGGAGGACGACCGGACCTGACGGCCCGGTCTTAGGATCGTCCCCTCACGCCTCCACGGTGATCAGCCTCATCATGCCCTGGTCCTCGTGGGCCAGGGTATGGCAGTGGAAGACGAAGAGGCCGTCGAAGTCGCGGTAGCGGGTGCGCAGGCGGACATGGCCGTGGGGCGGGATGGTGATCGTGTCCAGCCAGCGGCCCGGCGGCACCGGGACGGGAAGCCCGCTGGCTTCCAGGACCTGGAACGGGTTGATGTGGATGTGGAACGGGTGCGGATCGTTGGTCTGGTTGGTCAGCACCCACTCCTCGGCGGTGCCGAGCTTCGCGGTGAAGCCCTTCTCGTCCGCCGCGAAGGGCTTGCCGTCGATGGTCCAGGTCCAGTTGGGCAGCGTCCCGATCTGGCCGAAGCCGACGCGCCGGCCGGTCACGATCTCGTCTTCCGCGATGGGCTTGAGGTGGCCGTCGAAATCCTCGGCATAGCTGACGAGCGGCCCCTCGTAGAGCTTCATGCCGCACTGCTCCTCGATAACCGACACGGTACCGATCGTGCCGTAGGTGACACCGAAGTTGCTGCCGCCGTCCAGCGTGTAGAGCCCGGGCTTGTCCGCCGCCTTGACCAGGACCTCGGCGCGGTTGCCCGGGGCGAGGAAGACGGTGTCGGCGCGCTCCGTCTTCTCCAGCGGATTGCCGTCGTAGCCCAGCGCCACGAAGCCGTGTTCCTGAAGTTTCAGCGTCAGGAAGCGGTCGTGGGTGGCGTTGACCAGACGCCAGCGCTGCACCTCACCGCGCTTCATGCAGATGGACGGGTTCTTCTGGCCGTTGATGTAGACCTGGGTGCCGACGTCGAGCGTCCTGTAGTCCTCCAGCTGGCCGCGATCGTCCACCGGCAGGCTCTGGAGCAGCATCACCACGTCCTTGCAGGCGGCGATCTCCTTGATGGCGTCGACCTTGCCCTCGACGATCAGCGCGCCGGCCATGCCGCCCGCCACCTGGAGCGCCACCGAGCCGTGGTGGTGCGCGTGGTAGAAGTTCAGCCCGCAGGGATGGTTCGGCGGGATGGCGTAGCTGTAATGCTCGGTCCGGCCCGGCTCGACGGTCAGCAGGACATAGTCGGACGGCCGCTTGGGCGAGACGTGCAGGCCGTGGACATGCATGTTGGTCAGGTTGAAGCCGTGCGGCACGTTGAGTCCCGACATGCCCGGTATGTCCGCCGGCGCGCCGTGGTGCCCGTGCCCGTTCCCATGCCCGCCGTCGGCCGCGGCCGCCGGGGTCGGCCCCATGGGCAGCCGGTTGGCGAGGTCCAGCGCCAGCGTGTCCCCCGCCCTCACCCGCAGCGTGACGGGCCGCGGGCCGCCGTCATAGCCCCGGAGCGCCACCGGCCTGCCGTCCAGGTCGTAATAGCCGTAGACCGCGTCGATCGCGACCTCCAGCCTCCGTCGGTCGGGGTCGGAGCTGCGCTCCGGCGGGGCGATCAGCGCGTTCTCCAGCTTGCCGCACGCGGTATCTCCCGCCGCCGTGCAGGCGGGGGCCTGGGCGGGGCCTTGGGCGCGGCCGACGTCCGGCAGGCAGGCGGTCAGCGCCAGCGCGCCGGCACCGGTCACCACGGTGCGCCGGCTGATCGCCGGAGTCTTGGAACGATCGTTCATGGCCGTATCCCCTGGCTCAGCCGTGGCCGAAATTGGCGTGGATCTCGTCTGCCGCCCGCAGGGCGAGGCCGGCCGCGGTCATGGACGGCGACACGATGCCCGTCGTCGGATAGACGCCGGTCCCGATGATGTAGAGGTTCGGGTGGTCGTGCGCCTTGCAGGACGTATCCACCACCGAGTCCCGCGGATCGATGCCCATCCGGGTCGTCCCGGCGATCACCGCCATCTCCACGTCGGGCTCCGGCTCCTGCCAGGTGTCCTTCGGCACCTTCATCGCCGTGAAGATGGCCCTGTGCATGTCGCGGGCGACCTGGATGCCGCGGTCGGTGTACTCGTCCCAGGCGAAGGTCACCTTGGGGCGCGGGATGCCCAGCGCATCCAGCTTCTCGAAGTCGGGGACGATCCGGTTGGACGGGTCCGGCAGCACGTCGACCATGCTGCCGAGGGTCACCTCGCGCGCCGTCTGCTCCAGCATCCGCTTCGCCAGGTCGGCCCCGAACACGCCTTCCCCGATCAGCTTCTGCGCCCGCTGCGCCGGTCCCAGCGAGGCGTTCCAGCCGCCGTTGACGAAGTTGGTCGCGATGGCGCCGTGGACCTTCCGGAAATTTCCGTCGCGAAGCGCCTTCAGGCCGCCGGTGGCGCTGACCGGCCCGCGATAGGGGAAGGTCTCTTTCACCGCCAGGCCCATGGTGTTGACGTCGGCCAGGGCGATCAGGTTGCGCCCGACCATGCCGGACGAGTTGGCGACGCCCCGGGGGGCGTACTCGCCGGTCGACATCAGCAGGAGCTTGGGCGTCTCGATGGCGTGGGCGGCCAGGATATAGCGCCTGCCGACGGCGCGGCCTTCCCAGCCGTCGGGATGGCGGTAGCGCACGCCGGCGATCATGCCGGAGGGTCCCGTCTCGACATGGTGGACCACCCGCTTGTCCAGGACCCGGACGCCGAGCAGTTCGGCCTTCGTGACATGGACGCTCGCATCGTACTTGGCGGCGATCGGGCAGACGAAGCGGCAGGACGCGTTGCCGCAGCATTGCGGCCGTCCGTCATGGGGAATGGAGTTGCGGGCGTGTGGATAGGGGCCGTACTCCAGCGGGACCGGGTCGAACCGGGTGCCGGCGCAGTCGTAGCCGAACGCGACCTGCTTCGACACCCTGCCGATCTCGTGGTCGGAATAGGACATCGGCACCTTGGGCAGCGGGAACTTCTCGCCGTGGCGGTCGGGGCCGATATAGTCCGTGTCGTCGCCGGCGACGCCCCATTCCTGCTCGACGCGCAGGTAATAGGGCAGCATGTCGTCGTAGGAGATCGGCCAGTCCACGCCGACCCCATAGGCCGACTTCATCCGGAAATCGTTGGGATAGTGCCGCTCGGCATGGCCGGTCCAGTGCCAGGACGTCCCGCCCACCCCGCGGACATAGAGGCCCTGGAAGGTCTTCTGCCCGGCCGTCTGGACGTAGTAGCCGTTAAAATCGGCGTCGTCCGGCTGCGGCGCGTACCAGGGGTTCTCGTAAGGGGCGTTGGAGCCCTTGGTCGGCGAGGCGCGGAAACGCTCCACCGCCTCGACGCGGTCGATGCGCGGCCCGGCGTCCAGCAGGATCACGGAGTGGCCCAGGGTCGCCAGCGCATGGGCGGCGAGGCCGCCGACCACGCCGGAGCCGACGATCACCACGTCGGCGGAGACGCCCTCCACCACCGGCGCGCCACTGAAACGGGGAATCGGATTGGTCATGTCGGTTCCTCTCGCCCGTGGTCCGTCAGGTCTTGCTCGCCGGGGCCGGCCCGGAGGCGCCCGGGGTCCAGGCCTGCTCCCAATAGCCGAACTGGCCGCCGCAGTTGGCCGGCGGCTTGGTGAAGGCGCAGGCGCGCCACATCAGCGCGTCGTCGTAGAAAAGCACCGTCTTCCCCTGGTCGACCGCGCTGCCGCCCGTGTACCAGGTGGTCGCCAGGGCCTGCCCCGCCGGCAGAAGGCCCTGTTCGGACAGCACGTCCTTCAGCGGCCGGTCCGCCGGCGCGGCGTTGACCGCCTGCACCAGTTTCTGCAGCACCGGCGCGCCATAGGTCGGCGCCAGCGTGGACCAGACCGTGTCGGCCAGCTCGAGGTAGGAGGAATCCAGCGCAATGCCGGTCAGCCTGGAAGACGCCTGCAGCAGCGGCGAAACGCCGCCGGGAGATGCCGCCACGCCGGCGGGGGCCAGGACCAGGGCGGCGACGCCGGCCATTCCGGCAAGCACGTCGCGGCGGGTCGGTTCCGCCGGTGAATGGGGGGCGTCCGTCATGCATCTTCTCCCGGTCTGCCACAGGTCAGAGGGAGAACTTATCCTTTCGGATAAGGGTCGAAGTCAACAGGTTTAACTCGCTATACGAGTGTATGCAGGCTTGACGTCCCTTCCCGGTAGCATCCCCGCGCACCGGAAGGCACCCGCCCCTCACCAGCTCCGCAGCGCCCGCAGCTTCGGCGTCTTCTTCGTCTGGTTGCCGGCCATGCGGGTGAGCAGCCGGTCCAGCGCCGACACCGCGTCGGCGACATAGGGGCCCTTGTTCAGCATGACGCATTCGGCGCGGGCCGACATGGCGGCGTCGGTCATGTCGCCCCGGGTGGGGAGCCCTTTCCGGACCAGGCTTTCCAGCACCTGGGTCGCCCAGATCACCGGCACGTGCGCCGCCTCGCACAGCCACAGGATCTCCTCCTGCATCTCGGCCAGCCGCTCGAAGCCGATCTCCACCGCCAGGTCGCCGCGCGCGATCATCACGCCGAACGGCTGGCGCGACGCGGCCTGGACGATGATCTCCGGCAGGTTCCGGACGGCGACCGGCGTCTCGATCTTCGCGATCAGGCCGATGCGGGTCCAGTCCTCCGGCCGGCGCCGGGCGAACTCCTCCTGGAGCAGGCGGACGTCGGCGCCGCTCTGGACGAAGGAGTATCCCACCATGTCCACCTGCCCGACGATGAAGTCGAGGCTGCGCCTGTCCTCCTCGGTGAGCGCCAGCAGCCCCAGGTCCGTCGAGGGGAAGTTCAGTCCCTTCTCGGGCTTCAGCCGGTACCCCTTGGGGCCGGCGCGGAGCACGCGGACCACCGCGCCGGCCTCGTCGCGACGCACGACGGTCCCGCTCAGCTTGCCGTCGTCGATGAAGACCGGGTCGCCGACGCGGAGCCGCCCCGGGATGGCGGCGGGCTCGCAGGCCGCCTGGTACGGGTACCCGTCGGGGGAAGCGAGGGAGTCGCCGGCCAGCAGGATCTCGTCGCCGGGAAAGACCCGCCCCCGATCCTCGGGAGCCCGCACCTCGCCCGTGCGCACCTTCGGCCCGCCCAGGTCGGCCAGGATCCGGGCCTTCCGGCCGGTTTCGGCTTCGGCGGCCCTCAGGTTGGCGATCATGCGGCCCCAGGCCTCCGGCCCGTCATGGGCGCAGTTGATCCGGACCACGTCGGTGCCGTTGCGGAGCAGTGCCGTCAGCAGGCCGGCATCGGCGGCGGCCTCGCTCGGCAGGGTCACCATGATGCGCGCGTTGCGCGCCCCTTCCGGGACCGCGCCGAACAGCTCCTCCGTATTGGCGCGGAGCAGCCGCTCGCCCCGGAAGAAGGCGCGCGGCCGGGGGTAGTTCCGGGGCGCGCTTCCGTTGATGGCGGTCAGCGCGCCGATGACGGCGTCGAGATTGCCGAGCACGCGGCCCTCCAGCCGCCCCAGCGAGGACAGGCCGTAGGGCATCAGGTCGGTCTGCATCCGGCTCAGGTCCCGCCGGCGCAATGCCAGGTAATGGGCGAAGTTCAGCGCGCTGATGCGGAAACGCCGCCTGCCCCGGATGTTCCAGCCGCGCCAGATGCCTCGGCCCTCCGCGGCGACGGCGCGCCGCAGGTCGGTCAGCGATCGGAGGAGGTCATGCGGGTCGGGGATAGAGCTCATGGGATTGCACCGGGATGTTGCCGGGATGTTTATCGTCTCGACCGCAGGCCGCTTCGCTCGGCCCGGCCTGCGGAATTGCCGGTGTTCCGTAGCACGGCCGCATGACAGCGGCATGTCATACGGCGCCCCCACTCCGAAAGAGACGCGACGCTTGCGTATCTCGTATACCAGATACGTAATTCCGGAAGCTTGCCAAAGGGACAATGCATCTGCCATATTTGCTGCAGCGCACAATCGACTGCCCTGGCAATCTCCCTGGCAACCCGTTCGGAAGGAAATCGTCCATGTTCAGCTCAATCTCCCTGGAAATCGTCGTCCTCGCCGTGGCGGTAGCCGGCCTCGCCGCCGTGATCGCCGAAATCGTTATCAAGGACCCTCGGATGCTGTCCGAAATCGTCACCGATGTCGCCGCCATGGCTCGGCCGCAGCGGCGCGACACCGCGGTATCCTCGGTAAGCAACAACAATCTCCGGAAAGCCGCCTGACGTCGGTCGGGAAGACTTCCGTAAACGCCGGCAGCGCCTTCACCGGGGATTTACTTCCCTGAAGGCGCGGCGGTGACCGGAAACGTTGGACCGCCGCGGTACTCGCCGCTCCTCCCAAAGACTTGCTGCGATGCGATATTGCGCGAACCCGCCCGTTCGCGCAAAATTCCTGTTGATTTGTATGGGCCATGCCACATACCATATACCAGCGCTAAGACGATCCGACCGGTCGCGTACCAAACGACAACGATGTTGCCGGCCCGCTCCCGCTGCTGAGTGGACTATCCGAGCGGCAAACGGTACCGGCGTCATAGGGAGGAGTCTGACGTGACTGTGCTGAAAAGCATTTCGCGCCCGGCCAAAGCCGCCGCGATCGCCTGCCTGTCCATATCATCCGCCGCCGCTGCCACCCTGACCTCCGGCGCGGCCCTCGCGTGGGAGCCGACCAAGTCGGTCGAGTTCATCGTCCCGGCCGGCACCGGCGGCGGCGCCGACCAGATGGCCCGGATGATCCAGGGCATCATCCAGAAGAACGACCTGATGAAGCAGCCTGTCGTCGTGATCAACAAGTCGGGCGGCGCCGGCGCGGAGGGCTTCCTGGACGTTTCCGGATCGAACCGGAACCCGCACAAGATCATCATCACCCTGTCCAACCTGTTCACCACCCCGCTGGCCACCGGCGTTCCCTTCTCCTGGAAGGACATGACCCCGGTCGCCATGCTGGCGCTGGACAACTTCATCCTCTGGGTCAACGCCGAGAGCCCGTACAATTCGCCCAAGGAGCTGATCGACGCGGCCAAGAGCGGCGGCGCCAACAGCTTCAAGATGGGCGGCACGGGGTCGAAGCAGGAAGACCAGATCATCACCGCCGCGATCGAGCAGGCCACCGGCGCCACCTTCACCTACATCCCCTACAAGGGCGGCGGCGATGTCGCGGCCCAGCTGGTCGGCAACCACATCACCTCCAGCGTGAACAACCCGATCGAGGCGGTCTCCCAGTGGCGCGCCGGCGCGCTGCGGCCGCTGTGCGTGTTCGACGGCCAGCGGGTCCCGCTCAAGGAGCCGATCGCCGACGGCAAGTCCTGGAACGACGTGCCGACCTGCAAGGAAAGCGGCCTGGATGTCGAATACACCATGCTCCGCGGCATCTTCATGTCGCCCGGAGTCACCGCCGACCAGACCCGGTTCTACGTCGACCTTTTCCAGAAGGTCCGCGAGACCCAGGACTGGAAGGACTTCATGGAGAAGGGCGCCTTCAACACCTCCTTCAAGTCCGGCGACGAGTACAAGGCCTGGCTGACCCAGGCCGAGGCGACCCACCGCACCCTGATGGAGAAGGCCGGCTTCCTCGCGAAGTGAGGAACGGCACGGCCAAGCCCCGGGCGCGCCCGCGCCCGGGGAACCCATCCATCCGCATCTTCATCATCATCATCCGGGGGGGAGCGGCGATGAGCCAGCAGACCAACCGGCGTGACCGCGACGGGGACGCCGTCGCCACGCACCACACCATGGAAATAGCGGTAGCCCTGCTGTTCGCCGCCGTGGCGGCGGTCGTCATGTACGACAGCGACCGCGTCGGCAACGGCTGGGCCGGCGACGGGCCGGAGGCCGGGTATTTCCCCTTCTATGTCGGCCTGATCATGTTCGTGTCGAGCGGCGCGATCCTGTTCAGCAACCTGCTCGGCAGGACCCGGAACACGACGGCCTTCGTCGAGCGCGGGCAGTTCATGCTGGTGCTGAAGGTCCTGATCCCGACCATCGCGTTCGTCGGCCTGATCTGGGTGCTCGGGATCTATCTCGCGGCGCCCGTCTTCATCGCCTTCTTCATGTCCTGGCTGGGCCGCTATCCGATCGCCAGGATCCTGCCGGTCGCCATCCTGATCCCGCTCGCGCTCTTCGTGATGTTCGAGATCTGGTTCCTGGTGCCGCTGCCCAAGGGCCCGGTCGAGGCGATGCTCGGCTACTGATCCGGTCCCGTTACCGACCCGCGCGTCCGCAACACGGCGAAGCCGAACGGCCCCGCTCCCCCGAGGGCGGCGGCCAAGGTGGAGGGGTGCCTTGGAAGCTTTGATGAATCTGATGCATGGCTTCGGCGTTCTCGCCGACCCCATGAACATCGTCTACATGTTCGTCGGCATCACGCTGGGCGTGCTGATCGGCGTGCTGCCCGGGCTGGGCGGGGCCAACGGGGTCGCGATCCTGCTGCCGCTGACCTTCAGCATGTCGCCGACCTCGGCGATCATCATGCTGTCGTGCATCTACTGGGGAGCCCTGTTCGGCGGCGCCATCACCTCGGTGCTGTTCAACATCCCGGGCGAGCCCTGGTCGGTCGCCACCACCTTCGACGGCCATCCCATGGCCCAGCAGGGCCGCGCCGGCGAGGCGCTGACGGCGGCCTTCACCTCCTCCTTCTTCGGCGCCTTCCTGGCGGTCATCCTGATCACCTTCCTGGCCCCGGTGATCGCCGGCTTCGCGCTCCGCTTCGGGCCGGCCGAGTTCTTCGCGGTCCAGCTCCTGACCTTCTGCAGCTTCGTCGGCATGGGCAAGGAATCGCCGTTCAAGGTGCTCACCGCCATGATGCTCGGCTTCGCCCTGGCCGCGGTCGGGCTCGACACCGTCACCGGCCAGCTGCGCATGACCTTCGGCACGGTCGAGCTGCTGCGCGGGTTCGACTTCCTGATCGCGGTCATCGGCCTGTTCGGCATCGGCGAGATCCTGCTGACCATGGAGGAGGGCCTGGCCTTCAAGGGCAAGTCGGCCAGGATCAACCCGGCGGTCGTGCTGCAGACCTGGAAGCAGCTGCCCAAGTACTGGGTCACCGCGCTGCGCGGCTCGATCGTGGGCTGCTGGATGGGCATCACGCCGGGCGGCGCCACGCCGGCCTCGTTCATGAGCTACGGCCTGGCCAAGCGCTTCTCGCGCAACGGCGCCAAGTTCGGCACCGGCGAGATCGAGGGCGTGGTGGCGCCCGAGACCGCGGCGCACGCGGCGGGCACCAGCGCGCTGCTGCCGATGCTGACGCTCGGCATCCCCGGCTCGCCGACCGCCGCGGTGCTGCTGGGCGGGCTGCTGATCTGGGGCCTGCAGCCCGGCCCGCTGCTGTTCGTCGAGCAGAAGGAGTTCGTCTGGGGGCTGATCGCCAGCATGTACCTGGGCAACGTGGTCGGCCTGATCGTGGTGCTGACCACGGTGCCGCTGTTCGCCTCGATCCTGCGCATCCCGTTCAGCATCATCGCCCCGATCATCATCGTGATCTGCGCGGTCGGCGCCTACACCGTCCACAACGCCTTCATGGACATCGCCGTCATGCTGGTGTTCGGCGTGCTGGGCTACGTCTTCAAGAAGCTGTCGTACCCGCTCGCCCCGCTGGTCCTGGCATTGGTGCTCGGTGACATGGCCGAAAGCTCGTTCCGCCAGGCCATGCTGCTGTCCCAGGGCGACCTCGCCATCTTCTGGTCCAACCCACTGGTCGGCTCCATCGTGACCCTCGCCCTCGCCATGCTGTTCTGGCCGGTCATCTCCCTCGCGATCGCCCGGCTGCGGCAGCGCCAGGGGACCGGGACCGCGGCCTCCCTCAAGTGATCGCGGTGCGCATGACCATGCCCCGGCCCATGGCGGAGGAGGGTATCGCGGGCGGCCTCGCCCCAGGCTACCCCGACAGGGCGGTGGAGGCGGGACGCGGCCCGGTCGTACTCTCGAGGGTCGCGCCGATCGAACCGCCGACCAGGAACACGGCCGAGGCGCTGCACATACGCAAGGGCCGCGATTTTCTCGACTGACGGTCCGGCCCCGCCGGCCGGGCGCCGCTCCACGTCACCCGGTCCGCGGCAACCGGAAAAGACAGTCCCAGGAGGAAGCAAGAGCCATGCAAGCGAAAGATATCATGACCTCCCCCGTCATCACCGTCGGCCCCGACGTTCCCGTCGCGCAGGTCGCGGCGCTGCTGCTGGAGAAGCGGATCAGCGGCGTGCCGGTGGTCGGCCCGGATGGCCGGCTGCTGGGCATCGTCAGCGAGGGCGACCTGCTGCGCCGGGTGGAGACCGGGACCGAGCGCCGCAAGCCGAGCTGGCTGGAGATGCTGATCGGCCAGGGCAGCAACGTCGGCGACTTCATCAAGTCCCACGGGCTCCATGCCGGCGACGTCATGACCCGCGAGGTGGTGGGCGCGGCACCGGATGCCAGCCTCCGCGATCTCGCCGAGCTGATGGAGCGCAACGGCATCAAGCGCGTGCCCATCGTGGAGGATGGCGGCCTGGTCGGCATCGTCAGCCGCGCCAACCTGCTCAAGGGCCTGGTGGAGGACCGGGCGGGAGCTCCGGTGCAGAGCAGCGACGAGCAGATCCGGACCGGCCTCGCCGACCTGCTGCGGCGCGAGTCCTGGGTCGACCATCGCCGGATCAACGTCGTCGTCACCGACGGGACCGTCCAGCTCTGGGGCTCCGTCGAGAACGACGAGCAGCGCCGCGCTCTGGTGATCGCCGCCGAGAGCCACCCGGGCGTCCGCTCGGTCGAGGACCACCTGACGGCCAACTGGTTCACCAACGAGGCGGGATGAGCGGAGGGCGCATGAGGGGGCTTGCGGGCACTCTGGTATCTGGTATACGGTATCCCACTAACAAGAACCAGACCTAACCAACCGGAGGAAAATGCCCGCCATGGAAGGACAGGAATTCACCATCACTTTCGCCGGCAACGATGCGGATATCGGTGCCAGCTTCCCGGTGATGCAGGAACTGAGGACCCAGTACACGGACCTCGGCGCCTACCGCGACCAGATCCGCCGCCAGATGGACGACGGCTACAATCTGGCGCTTCTGTGGTTCAACGGCGAGGTGGCGGGCTGCGCCGGGTTCCGCGTCCACGAGACCCTGTCGCGCGGCAAGTATATGTATGTCGAGGATTTGGTGACCTCGGCCAAGCAGCGCTCGCACGGCTTCGGCGACAAGCTGTTCGACTGGCTGCAGGCCCAGGCGCGCGAGCGCGGCTGCGCCCAGATGGAGATCATCTCCGGCGTCCAGCGCGGTGACGCGCACCGCTTCTACCACCGCAAGCGCATGACCATAAAGGCGTTCCAGCTCGTCCTGCCGATCAAGGCCGACTGACGCGGGTCACGCCGATGCTATCCATCGGGCTTCTGGTGCTCGCGGCGTTCGCCGCCGGGGTGGTCAACGCCATCGCCGGCGGCGGAGCCTTCATAACGTTCCCGGCCCTGGTGTTCGCCGGCGTCCCGCCGGTGCTCGCCAACGCGTCCAGCACGGTGGCGCTGTTCCCGGGGCAGGCGACCAGCGCGCTCGCCTACCGGCGCGACATCCTGGGGATCACCGAGTTCAGCCTGCCGGTCTTCGTGGGCCTCAGCCTGGTCGGCGGGCTGATCGGGGCGCTGCTGCTTCTCTACACCCCCAACGCGGTGTTCGCCGACCTTGTGCCGTGGCTGATGCTGTTCGCCACCACCGTCTTCGCGGTCGGCAACTTCGCGCCCAAGGGCGTCTCCGCCCGGATGAGGCTGTCGGGAACGGCCGTGCTGGCGGCCCAGTTCGTCATCTCGATCTATGGCGGCTATTTCGGCGGCGGCATCGGGTTCCTGATGCTGGCGGCGCTGACCCTCTACGGCATGCGGGACATCCACGCGATGAACGGGATGAAGATCCTGTTGGCGACCCTGATGAACGCCGCCGCGGTCGCCGCCTTCGTCCTGGCCGGCGCGGTCCACTGGACCGTGACGATTCCGATGGTGGTCGCCTCCATCCTGGGGGGCTACGCGGGAGCCCGCGGCGCCCGGAGGATCGACCAGAAACTCCTCAAGCTCCTGGTCGTCGGCATCGCCGGAGCCATGACGGTGTACTTCTTCTGGCGTCAGGCGTGAGGGCTCCGGCCGCTCGACAGAGGATTGAACGGAAAGGACCCATCCGGCTATGCTCCCGATCGAAGGGAGCATCGAATGCCAAGAAGTCCGTCAACCGCAAATCCCAGTGCTCCGAAAGAGACTGATCAGCTGGCCGCGACGCCGGAGGAACTCAACCTCGACAGCCTCGCCGGCGTGGCGGCCTTCCATCTGCGGCTCGCGGCCGAGGCATCCCAGCAGGCGTTCAACCGGCAGATCGAAGCGATCGGACCCAGCGTGCCCTACCGGATCGGGCACTACACGGTGCTGCGGCTGATCGCCAACAATCCGGGCGTGACGCAGACCGCGGTCAGCACGGCGGCCGGCCGGGATAAATCGACTCTGACCCCTTTGTTGAACGACTTCGTGCGCCGGGGACTGGTCCGGCGCGAGACGATCTCGTCCGACCGGCGCAGCTATGCCCTGACCCTGACGCCGGAGGGCGAGGCGGCCCTGGCGGCCCTCGCCAAGGCTTCGCGGGCCCACGGCGCGGAGCTGGACCGGATCATCGGTCCCGAGAACAAGGCGGACTTCATCCGCATCCTGCGCCGCATCAAGGAAGAGCTGGGCTGAGGGCCGTCCGCCCGCCGGGTACCGGCGGGCGTCGGGCCGGCGTGCCGTTGTGACCGGAAGCCTGTTAGCGGGGCAGATCGGGCACACTCCGCCGCAAGGACCAGCACCGCGATGCACGGCAAACTGTTCAACCTCTGGGACAAGGTCCATACCGGCCTCTGGCTCGTCCCCTCGGCGATGGTTCTGCTGGCCGTCCTGCTCAGGTGGGCCGCCTACCAGGTGGACATGGTCTTCTCGGACGAGGAGGCGCTTCGGACCTGGTGGCTGCACAGCGGCAGCGGCGACGACGCCCGGAACCTGCTCTCGACCCTCGTGGCCGCCCTGATCACGATGGCGAGCGTGATGTTCTCGATCACGATGGTCGTCCTGACGCTGGCCGCGACGCAGTACGGCTCCCGCCTGGTGCGGACCTACATGGCCGAACCCCGCACGCAGGCGGCGCTCGGCACCTTCGTCATGACGATCGTGTACTGCCTGCTGGTCCTGCGCACGGTCGAGAAGGACATGCCCTCGGCGGCGGTGCCCCATGTCTCGGTGAGCCTGGGCCTGGGGCTGGCGTTCGCCTGCATCCTGGTGCTGCTGTTCTTCCTGCACGCGGTGGCCCGCTCGATCATCGCCGAGACGGTGATCCGCCGGGTTTCCGGCGACCTCGAGAACAGCGTCCGGCGCATGCTTCCGGCCGCCGAGGCGGAGCCGGCCCGCGACGCCGCGTTGCCGGAGGATTTCGACGCCCGCGCGGGCGTCGTGACGGCCGACAACGAGGGTTACGTGCAGTCGATCGACTACGAGAGCCTGCTCGAACTCGCCGCGAACCACCGCGTCCTGATCAGGTTCGACTACCGTGCCGGCGAGTTCATGTGCCGAGGCGGCTGGCTCGCCTTCGTCTATCCCGGCGACGATCTGAACGGCGAGATCGAGAAGGGTGTCCGGGAGAACGTCCTGATCGGGGACCGGCGCACCCCCGCGCAGGATCTCGAGTTCTCGATCCGGCACCTGGTGGACATCGCGCTGCGGGCCCTGTCGCCGGCCATCAACGACCCGAACACGGCCATGGCGGTCGTCGACCGCCTCCGCGGAGCCCTGGCGCAGGCCTTGGACAAGAGGCTACCCACCACCATCCGCCACGACAGCGGGGGGATCCTGCGCATCGTCGGCGACGACACCGGTTTCGACGGGATCTTCGACGCGGCGTTCCACCAGATCCGCCAGGCCGCCGCCACCCATCCGGCCGTCGTCATCCACATGCTGGGCGCGGTTTACCGTCTCGCGGAGCATGTCCGCACAGCGGACCAGTACCACGCCCTGCTGCGCCATGCCGAGTTGATCGCCGCCGCCGGCCTCTCCCGGGCCGAGGAGCCCCGCGACCGCGCCGACATCGACGGCGCCTTCGCCTAGGCCAAGCGCAAGCTGCAGCGGACCCGGAGCATCCATTGGGATGCGGCCGGGTCCGGACGGGAGGACGGGGAGAAAAGCGTGGTGGTCAAGTGGAGAGGGCTGCCATCCCCTCCGTGACGCTGCGGTCGTCCCGAAGGCAAAGGCCCGGCCGCGACGGTACCGGTATCAAACTTCCGCCAGCACCGGCGCGATCCGCTCCAGCGCCCAGTCCACCTCGTCGCGGGTGATGACCAGCGGCGGGGCGATGCGGATGGTGTGGCCGTGGGTGTCCTTGGCCAGGATGCCGCGCGCCCGCAGGGCCTCGCAGAAACGCCGGGCGCCGCCCGCCTCGGGATGCAGCTCGACCGCCAGCATCAGCCCCCGGCCGCGCACCTCGCGCACCGCGCCGCTCTTCATCCCCTCCAGCTGCCCCTTGAAATAGGCGCCAAGCCCGGCCGAGTTCTCGATCATGCCCTCCTCGACCAGCGCCTTCAGGGCGGCGCGGGCGACGGCGCAGGCCAGCGGGTTGCCGCCGAAGGTGCTGCCGTGCTGGCCCGGCTTGAGCACGCCCAGCACCTCCGTGTTGGAGAGCACGGCCGAGACCGGATAGAAGCCGCCGGACAGGGCCTTGCCGATCAGGGTGACGTCGGCCTCGATCCCCTCGTGCTCCTCGGCCAGCAGCCGGCCGGTGCGGCCCAGGCCGGTCTGGATCTCGTCCAGGATCAACGTGACGTTGTGGGCGGTGCAAAGCTCGCGCACGCGGCGGAAATATCCCGGCGGCGGGATGATCACGCCGGCCTCGCCCTGGATCGGCTCGACCAGGAAGCCCACGGTGTTCGGCGTGATCGCGGCATGGAACGCCTCCGCGTCGCCGAACGGCACCACCCGGAAGCCCGAGGGGAACGGGCCGAAGCCGCCCCGCGCGTCGGGATCGGTGGAGAAGCCCACGATGCCGATGGTCCGGCCGTGGAAATTGTCGGAGCAGACGATGATCTCGGCCTGCCCCTCGGGCACGCCCTTGACCTCGTAGCCCCACTTGCGCACCGCCTTGATCGCGGATTCCACGGCCTCCGCCCCGCTGTTCATGGGCAGGATCTTATGGGAATTGGTCAGCGCCGCCAGCTCCTCGTAGAACAGCGCCAGCTGGTCGTTGCGGAAGGCGCGCGAGGTCAGGGTCAGCTTGCCCGCCTGCTCGACCATCGCCGCCAGGATCTTCGGATGGCAGTGGCCCTGGTTGACCGCCGAATAGGCCGACAGGCAGTCCAGGTAGCGGTTGCCGTCGACGTCCCACACCCAGACCCGCTCGCCGCGGGTCAGGACGACGTCGAGCGGCTTGTAGTTGTGGGCGCCCAGCGAGTGCTCGATCTCGATCAGGCCGGCGCTCCGGGACAGGGCGTCGGGGCTTGTGGCGATGGTCATGGGTCGGTCTCCTCGCGGCTGGTTCGTTCAGGCGACGCGGATGCGCCGCGCCGGGCGGTCGATGATGGTCCGGCCGAACAGGCTGGCGGCCAGTTCGGTCAGCAGGCGGGCGCTCTTGCCGCGCTCGTCCAGGAAGGGGTTCAGTTCGACGATGTCGAGCGACCCGACCAGCCCGCTGTCGTGCAGCATCTCCATGATCAGGTGCGCCTCGCGGTAGGTGGCGCCGCCCGGCACCGTCGTTCCGACGCCGGGCGCCAGGCCGGGATCGATGAAATCCACATCCAGGCTGACATGCAGGTGGGCCTTGCCGCCGTCGATCCGGTCGAGCATCCGCTGCAGCGGGATCGAGACTCCGGATTCGTCGATCGCCCGCATGTCCGACACCTGGATGCCGTGCGCCTGGACCGCCTCGCGCTCGGTCGGGTCGATCGAGCGAAGGCCGAACAGGTGGACGTTCCCGGCCTTGACCGGAACGAAGGGCCGGTCGCCCAGCAGGGGCCGCAGGCTCCGGTCGCCGCAGGCGAAGGCGACCGACATCCCGTGCATGTTGCCCGAGGGCGTCGTCGCCGGGGTATTGAAATCGGCATGGGCGTCGAGCCAGAGCACGAACAGCTCCCGGCCCTCTTCCCGGCAATGGCGGGCGATGCCGCTGACCGTGCCCATGGACATGCTGTGGTCGCCGCCCAGGAAGATCGGGAACCCGCCGTCCCGCGCCATCAGGTAGGCATGGTCGTGGATCAGCCGGGTCCAGGCGGCGATGTGGCCGAGGTTGCGGCACGCGGCGGCGTCGGCCGGGGCCATGCCGATGTCGCCGACGGGGGCCGGGTGCGGCAGGTCGCCGTGGTCGGCGACGTCATGGCCGAGTTCTGCCAAAAGGGCCGGCAGGCCGGCGGTGCGGAGCGCCGCGGGACCCATCACTGAGCCGGCCTCGCCGGCGCCCAGCTCCAGCGGGATACCCAGCAGCGATACCCTCGCCGATCGCCGGGGTTTGCCCGAATCCGTCCAACCCATGTCCCATCCGCTCCGATCGCCTGAACCGGAGACGAGGATGACGGCGCGGCATGCCAACAAACAGCCAGAGATGTGCTAAGCTTCGCGAGTTCATCCAGCATTTCGCCAGAGTTGCATGACGGATCGCCAATCTCCCGCGTCGCTCGACGCGACCGACCGCCGGCTGATCGAGCTTCTGCGCGACAACGCGCGCCTGCCGACCGCGACGCTCGCCCGGCATCTCGGCGTGTCGCGCGGCACGGTGCAGAACCGGATCGACCGGCTGATGCGGGACAGGGTGCTGCTCGGATTCACCGTCCGCCTCGCCGCCGACGCCGGGGCCAGCCCGGTCCGCGCCATCGCCTCGCTGGAGGTGCGGTCGAGCGATCACCGCTCGGTGCTCGGCGCTCTGAAGCGCATCCCCGAGGTCACCCGCGTCTATTCGACCAACGGCCGCTGGGACCTGGTGGCGGAGATCAACACCGCCGACCTCGCGACGCTGGACCGGGTCCTGACCGAGATCCGTTCCAACCGCGCCATATCCCACTCGGAAACCAGCATCCTGCTGGCCGAGGTCGCGTGACGGCATAGTTTGAAAGTACTTGGAGCGGTACCCGATCAGGTCGATCCGCATCCGGCCTGCCTTGTCCGAAGCCGGCATGGAATGAAGAAAATCGGCCACAGATGACGGCGATATCCTCAGATGATCCGGTCCGTATCTTTTGTCCATCGCCGTAATCTGTGGCAACAACCTGAATTACCGGTGCGTTGGGCCGCGACGAATGGAACAGGTCGACCCGGTGGGAAACCGCTCTAGACCGGAATGCCGATGCCCGGCCCGACCCGGCGGACCAGGTCGGCCACCGCCGGGCGCAGCGTGCCGAACGCCGTCAGGAAGTCGCCGCAGCGGTAGGACGGCGCCGCGGCCCTGATCCGCCGGGCATGGACCCGCGCCTCCTCGTGGCGGTCCGCCAAACCGTCGCAGAAGGCGGCGATGGCGTGGATATGGACATGGGCGTTGGGCCGGCGCGCCGCCCGTTCGCCCCACTCCGCCGCCTGGGCATAGTCCCCCAGGTTCAGCCAGGCCAAGGCCCGCGCGCCCAGCATCGCGAACAGCAGCGGGTCGAGCGGGCTCAGCCGCTGCGCCAGCTCGACAGCCTCGAGGGCGGCCCGGGCGTCGCCGCCCTGCGACTGGACGAAGGCGATGGAGTAATGGCCAAGCGCGAAGTTCGGGTTGAGATCGACCGCGAGCTCCAGCTCCTCCACCGCGTGGTCCTGGCGCTTCAGGAGCCACAGGGCGCGCCCCAGCACCCAATGGGTCGTCGGGTC
This sequence comes from Skermanella mucosa, assembly GCF_016765655.2. NCBI lineage: Bacteria > Pseudomonadati > Pseudomonadota > Alphaproteobacteria > Rhodospirillales > Azospirillaceae > Skermanella > Skermanella mucosa. The sequence goes on along the minus strand of NZ_CP086108.1, from coordinate 65,069 downwards.
CCGGTCATCCAGGGCGACGCTCTGCTCGGCGAAGCGATAGGCACGATCGGCCTCGCGGCGCCAGTCGCCGGACCGGTGCAGGAAGGCGTCCTGGAAATGGGTGAACGACAGGCCGGCATGGGCGCGGGCGTTCAGCGGGTCCATCGTCAGCGCCCGCTGGAAGAAGCCTCGCGCCGTGTCGTTGTCGCCGCGGGTGAACCGGAACATGTGCCACAGGCCGCGGTGGCAAGCTCCCCACGCATCCAGCCGCTCGGAAGGCCAGGCCAGGGACCGCCGGATTTCCGCCGCTTCGATCTCCGTCTCCAGAACAGCGGTGATCCTGGTGGTCAGCTCCTCCTGGACCGCGAACAGGTCGTCCAGCCGTCTTTCCAGCACATCGCTCCACATCACGGTCTCGCTCCCGGCGTCCACCAGGGCGATCGTCAGCCGCAGCCGGCGGTCATGGGTTCGGACCGTGCCGGTGACCAGGTAGCGCGCGCCGAGCGCCTGGCCCAGGGTGCGCGGGTCGATCCCGACGCCGCGGAAGCGGAAGGACGAGCCGGGGGCAATGACGAACAGGGAGCGCAGCCGGGACAGCCGCGACAGGATGTCGTGGGCGAGGCCGTCGGCGATCCCGCCCCCTTCGGCCGGCCCGTCCAGGGTTTCGAAGGGCAGCACCGCCAGCGACGGCTTGCCCGGAAGTCCCGAGAGCTCCGGCCCGGGGGAGGCCGCGGGCTCCGGGGCCGCCGGCACGGCGCAGGTCTGGCCGCGGATGCTGCGCAGCAGTTCCACGGTCCGCTCCTCCGGTTCGGCGTCGAGCCAGCGGCGCACCGCCTCGGCGCAGGCATGGTATTGCAGGATCGCGTCCGAACGCCGCCCGGCCCGCGCATGGCCCCGCATCAGGCTGCGGTGCGCCTCCTCGCAGGCGGGGTCCAGGACCAGCCAGCGCTCAGCCGCCGAGGCGGCGCCGTCCCAATCCCCCCGCTCCTCGCAAAGCGCCGTCAGGCGGGCGAAGACGCCGCCCGCGATCCGTGCGATCCGGGCGCGCTCGCCCGCCAGCCACAGGTCGAAATCCTCCGAGCCGGTCTCCTCCCCCGGCAGGAGGGGTCCGACGCACAGGACGGCGGCGGCGCGCAGGGCCTCGGGAGTGGCCTCCCGGGCCAGCCGCTCGACGGTCGGCGCGTCCACCCGCTCCTCCGGCAGGGCGGCCGCGACCGAATCGTTATCGCAGCGGATCAGGTCTCCCCCCACCCGCCCGCCGAGGCGGCGGAGTTCCATCAGGCTCTGGCGGAGGCAGTGCCGGGCGCTCCGGCCGTCGCGGTCCGGCCATAGAAGGCCGGCGAGGCGTTCGCGGGAGACGGGGCGCGCCGCGTTCAGCGCCAGATAAGCGAGCAGCAACCGCATCTTCCGCCCCGGCACGGCGACCTCGCACCCGCCCGCGTCGGCGAGCGAGAAGCCGCCCAGCAAACGAAGCGTCGGTCCGTCCATCGCGCCCTCCGGGGGAGCCTGCCCGAGAATCGGACCATAGCAGGCCGGGCCACGGCTGTCGCAGGCGCTTACGCCCGACGGGATCATCCCCCGAAAGAGACCGCCTCCTGACGCCCGCCTGACGCCTCGCCGGACGCGCGGCCGACGCCCCCGCGCGATCCTTCCCGCCGGAAGCCGAAACCGAGGAGCATGCCATGACCATCCAGACCACTCACGTTCCCGCCATCCAGCCGCACAACGAGCGTGCCGCCTCCGTCTGGAGCTCGGGCGGGCGCGACTACGAGGAGATCATCCGCGGTGTCTATGACGGCATCGACGCGACCGTCGCCGCCCTGGCGCCCCTGCCGGGCGAGCGCATCCTGGACGTCGCGACCGGCACCGGCATCACCGCCCGGGCCTGCGCCCGGCGCGGCGCCCATGTCACCGGGATCGACATCGCCGCCGGCCTGCTGGACGCGGCGCGCGGCCTGTCGGACGGGCTCGCGATCGACTACCGGCTGGGTGACGCCGAGGCCCTGCCGGTGGCGGATGCCGGCTTCGACGCGGTCGTCTCGACCTTCGGGGTCATGTTCGTCAGCCGGCCCGAGGCGGCGGCCGACGAACTCGCCCGCGCGTGCCGGCCCGGCGGACGGCTGGCGCTGGCGACCTGGACGCCCGACGGCTCGATCGCCGAGATGTTCGCGGTGATGCGCCCCTACATGGCGGCCCCGCCCGCCGTGTCGCCGTTCGACTGGGGCCGCCCGGAGCGGCTTCGGCAATTGCTGGGCGACGCCTTCGACCTGACGATCCGGGTCGAGACCAGCCACTATGTCGAGACCGGCGGCGAGGCGGCCTGGAACACCTTCGTCACCGGCTACGGCCCGACCCGCACGCTGGCCGCCAGCCTCGACGACGAGCGCCGGGCCGCGCTGAAGCGCGACTTCGTCGCCTTCCACGAGCGCTACCGCGAAGGCCAGGGCATCCACGTGCCCCGCACCTTCGTGCTGACGCTCGGCACGCGGAGATAGGGGAATCCTAAGTGCGGGACCCGGTCAGATTGACCCCGCCGGGTCAGCCGGGCCGTTGCGTTGGGCCACGGCCCAACCTACGCTCGACAAACCGCATCACCTCCGCCCTGCATCAAACCGCAGGTTAGGCCGTGGCCCAACGCATCGCGACGAGCTGAACCGACCGGGTCGACCTCAGTCCCGTCCGCCGGCCAGCAGGCGCCGGTAGATCGCAACGTAGTCGGCGGCCATGCGGGTGTCGGTGAAGCGTTCCTCGAAGCGGCGGCGGACGGCGGCGCGGTCCAGGTCGGAGATGCGGCCCACCGCCTCGACCGCCGCCTCCAGGCTGGTGACGGCGAAGCCGGTGATGCCGTCCTCCACCACCTCCGGCACCGCGCCGCAGCGGTAGGCCACCACCGGGGTGCCGGTCGCCATGGCCTCGATCATGACCAGCCCGAACGGCTCTTCCCAGTCGATCGGGAACAGCAATGCGCGCGCCTTGCCCAGGAAGCCGTCCTTCTCCGCGTCGTTCAGCTCGCCGACGACCTCGACCAGCGGGTTGTCCAGGTGGGGCCGGACCCGCTTGTCCCAATAGGGGCGGTCCTGGTCGTACAGGGTCCCGGCGAGCTTGATCGGCATTCCGGCGGCCAGTGCGATCCGGATCGCCTCGTGCGGCTGCTTGGTCGGCGAGAAGCGGCCGATGAAGGCCAGATACCCTCCGGGGTCGGGATTGAAACGGTAGAGATCCGCCGGAATGCCGTGGAGCACGGTTCCCGCCCAGTTCGCGTTGGGCAGCGGCAGGCGCTGGCGGTCGGAGATGGACACCAGCGGCATTTCCGGAACGGCATCGTACAGGATGCGCATGTCCGGCCCGCCCAGCGGCATGTGGAAGGTGGTGACGGTCCGGTCGGCGACATCCATGAAACAGGGAAAATGCATCCCCTCCTCGTGGAAATGGATGATGTCGAACTCTTCCAGGTGCCGGCGGACCAGCGCGAAATGGGCGGCGAAGTGGGGCAGCGCGTTGGTCACCTGGCTGCCGTTCAGCGCCGTCGCCCGCGACGCGACCAGGCGCGCCGAGGTGACCGCGTCGCCGCAGGCGAACAGGGTGACGTCGTGCCCGGCGGCGACCAGCGCCTCGGTCAGGTACGAGACCGCCCGTTCCGTTCCGCCGAAGCGGGTCGGTGGAATCGGGAAGATGATGGAACCTACCTGGGCGATTCGGAGCGGGCGCGGCATGGCATCGGTCTCGGCTGTCGGGGAAAATTGAGCGAGGGGGCTATGCCGCCCGCACCAGGGCTGGAAAACTCATGTTCGAACCGAGCTATGGCGAACCGAGCCGGGGGGTGGAAAATATACGCGATGAAATACTCATGAACTCCACCATCAGTAGATTATCGGAAGCCTTCAGGTCAATTGAAATCCCGGAAGACCATTCTTGAAGCTTTTAAGTAGCCTCAGCCCGGCGCGGGATCGAGGGCGCGGCCGATCGCGGCCGCCAATTCCCCGGCGAGCGGCTCCCTCATCACGGAGGCATGGTCGCCGCCGATCCGGTGGACCGCGACCGGCCCGGCCGTGACAGCCGACCAGCCGAGATCCGCCACCGTTCCGGGGCGGGCGGCCAGCGCGTCGGTCACCCAGACATCCACGGGCGGGCCGATCCGCCTGGGCCGGAAGCTCCTCAGGGCGTCCAGGTTGGCGCCATAGACCGCCAGCATCCCGGCGACCTGGTCGCGCGTGACCGCCCCGCCGAAAGCCCCGGTCGCGGCCAGCCGCCGGTGCACCAGGTCGATCCGGGTCTCCTGCCCGAACTGCTTCAGCACGGCGCCATCGAGGCCGAGATCGAGCCCCATGGAGTGCTCGACCGCCCGGACCATGTGGAGCAGCCGCCCGGCCTCGTCCCCCGGCACGATGCCGTCCGCGAAGTCCTGCGGGTTGGCCGGCGCGTCGATCACGCAGACGCGGGCGACCGTCCGGCCGCGCGCCGCCAGTTCGGCGGCCAGCTCGCCGGCCAGGGCCGCGCCGAACGAGTAGCCGACCGGCACGAAGGGACCGGGCAGGCCGGCCGCCAGCACGGCGTCGGCATAGGCCCGGGCCATCTCGGGCAGCCCGCGCACCGGCGGCCGGGTATTGTCGAGCCCGCGCGCCTGGAGCGCCGCCACCCGCCAGCCCTCGGGCAGACGCCCAGCGAGCGCCGCATAGCTGAGGACATGGCCCGAGACCTCGTGCGGCAGCAGGATGGTGCCCCGGTCGCCCTCCGGGCGCAGCATCACCAGCACCTCGTCGGCACCGCCCGACCGGGCGTCGATCAGCGCCGCCTGCCGGGCGACCGTCCCGCCGGAGAACAGGCTGGCCAGCGGCAGCCGGCAGCCGAACGCCGCCTCGACCCGGGCCATCAGCTGCACCGCCAGGAAGGAATGCCCGCCAAGCTCGAAGAAACCGGCATGGACGGAGGTCACAGGCCGCTCCAGCACGGCCGACCAGAGGGCGAGCAGCCGGGTCTCGGTGGCGCTCGGCGGGTCCGACCCGTCGCGGACGGGCGCCGCCGCTTCCGGCTCCGGCGCCTCGGCCCCGGCGTCCCGGCGCTCCAGCACGCCCTCCTCGGTCCAGCGCGCCGTGACTCCGGTCGGAACCGGCGCCTCCCCCGGCCGCTCCAGCCAAAGCGTTCCCGGCAGGCCGACCGGCACCGGCGCCCCATCCGCGTCCAGGACATGCGGGACCGTTCCGGGAGCGACGAGATCCAGGGGCGCCCGCCCGGCCCGCTGCCAAGCCCGGATCGCCTCGGCCTCCGCCCCGGCGTCGGCCAGGGGCAGCCGCAGCGCGCCGGCCTCGGGACGGGCCGCCAGCTCAGCCAGCAGGTGCCTGAAATGGCGTTCCATTCGCTCGACCGTTGCGGCATTGAAACGGCTTCCGTCGCATTCCAGGACGGCATCGATTCCGCCCCCTTGCTCGACCAGGGTCAGCAGCACGTCGAAGCGCGCGACGCCGGCATCGTCGGCCAGCGGCGTGACCGTCAGCCCCGGCAGGTCGAGCCGCCCGCCCGGCGCGTTCTGAAGCACCAACATGGCCTGGAACAGCGGCGTGCGGCTGATCGACCGCTTCAGCCCGAGGGCGTCCACCACCAGCTCGAACGGGGCGTCCTGGTGGGCATAGGCGTCGAGGGTCACCCGGCGCGCCCGCTCGACCAGCTCCCGCCCGGAAGGGTCGCCCGACAGGTCCAGCCGCAGGGCCAGGGTATTGACGAAGCAGCCGATCAGGCCGGCCAGGTCGTCGCGCGTGCGGTTCGCGATCGGCGTGCCCACGACCACGTCGGTCTGGCCGCTCCAGCGCGACAGCAGCAGGGCGAACCCGGCATAGAGCACCATGAACAGCGTGGCGCCGCCCCGGCCGGCCAGCCCGCGCAGCGCTTCGGTCTCCGCGGCATCGATCCGGAAGCGGCGGGACCGGGCGGGACGGTCCGCTCCCGCGGTGCGCGGCGCATCGGCGGGAAGCTCCAGCGCTTCGGGAGCGCCCGCCAGCCGCTCGCGCCAGTGGCCGATCAGCCGCTCCAGCGCGGCGCCGGCCAGGCTCCGCTGCTGCCAGGCGGAGAAGTCGGCGTACTGGACCGGGAGCGGCGGCAGGCCGGCGGCCCGCCCCTCGACCGCGGCGCGATAAAGCTCCGTCACCTCCCGCGCCAGCACGCCCATGGACCAGCCGTCCGTGACGGCGTGGTGGAGCACGGCCACCAGGACGGCGGAGCCGGGGGCGAGCCGGACCAGTGTCAGCCGCAGCGGCGGCCCGCGGTCCAGGTCGATCGGCTCCAGGGCCAGCGGCCGCAGCGCCCGCCCCAGGCCTGCGGAGTCCGGGATGGCCGGAAGCGCGAACTCCGATCCGTCCCTTACGGCGAGGGGGGCTTCGAACGGCGGCATGATCTCCTGGAAGGGCCGGCCGTCCACCACGGGGAAACGGGTGCGCAGCGTCTCGTGCCGGGCGATCAGGCCGGTCAGCGCCCGGCGCAGGGCCGCCTCGTCCAGGTCACCATCCAGCTTCAGCCCCAGCGCCACGTTGTAGACGCCGGTGCCCGGCATCAGCCGGTCAAGGAACCACAGGCGCTGCTGGGCATAGGAGAGCGGCAGGATGCCGGTGCGGTCGGCCGGCGGGATGATCCCCTCGGCGCCCCCGTCGGCACGCTCCTCAACGGGGTCCGGCCCCAGCCGCCCCGCCAGCTCCGCCGCGAACTCGGCCACGGTCGGCCGCTCGAATAGCAGGCGCAGCGGCAGGTCTATGCCGAACCGCGCGCGGATGCGGGCGATCACCCGGGTCGCCAGCAGCGAGTGGCCGCCGGCCTCGAAGAAATTGTCGCGGATGCCGATCCGCGCGGTGCCCAGCACCTCCGCCCAGGTCTCCGCCACGGCGGCTTCCAGCGGGGTGCGCGGTGGTTCGCCCTCCGTCCCGGCCGCCGGCCCGTCCTCGCCGGGTTCCGGCAGGGCGCGGGCGTCCAGCTTGCCGGTCGGCCCCAGCGGCAGCCGGTCCAGGAACACGAAGGCCCCGGGCACCATGTGTTCCGGCAGCCGCGACGCGGCGTGCCGGCGCAGCGCCCGCCCCAGCGTGCCGCGCCGGTCCGGCGGCGCCGGCTCGTTCAGATAAGTGATCGGCGCCTCGGCGGCGGCCGGCATCTCCCGCGCGCCGCCAGCAGGCACCGGCTCGCCCGGCCGGCGGAACAGGACGTCCAGCCGCCCGTCCTCCGTTCCGGCGGTCCAGCCCGGGACCGCCTCCCAGCCGTGCTCGCGGGCGAGCCGCGCGATCGCCGCGCCGTCCAATGCCCCCGCCGGGCCGCCCGCCGGATCGCCGGGCGCCCGGTCCAGCACCTCCTCCGGCGGCCCGTCGGCCTCGATCCAGGCCAGCGCCGCCAGCGGCCGGGCCAGCCGCCGGTTGGGAATGCCCGAGATGCCGAAGCCGGAGGTTTCCCGCGCCAGCCGCCCGGCCAGATGGCCTTCCGTGCAGCAATCGGCCCAGGATGAATATTCCGCCCCCGCAACGGTCCCGGCGCCGCCCTTGAGCGTCACGACGGCGTCGTATCGGAAGCGGGTCAGCTCGTTGTCTCCCGCCGCCACCTTGGGCATGGCGGCCACGCCGGCCACGTCGGGCCGCCGCGCCAATGCCGAGAAGAAGGCGGGATCGACCAGGATCTCCTTTTCGCGCTCGACCGCGCGCGCAAGCCGGCGCGCCAGCTCCAGCCGGGTCCGTCCCGCCCCGGTCGCGGCGGCGATGTCGGCATGGAACGCCCGCAGCAGCACGCGGTTGCGCAGATCGCCCAGGAACAGCCGCCCGCCCGGCGCCAGCCGGGCCAGGGAACCCTCCACCACCGCCATGAAATAGGCGCGGCTCGGGAAATATTGCGCGACCGAATTGATCACCACCAGGTCGAAGCCGCCGGGCACCCCGTCCAGGTCGGCGGCCTCCCGCCGCTCCACCGTGACATGGTCCAGCCCGCGCGCCGCAGCCGCCCGGCGCAGCCGCTCGACTACGGGGGAGGAGAAATCCAGCCCGTGGTAAAGCTCGACCGACGGCGCCAGCCCGAACAGGATCATCCCGGTGCCGCAGCCGATCTCCAGCACCCGGCGCGGCGCCAGCGCCCGCAGCCGGTCCAGCGTCTCGTCCAGCCAGGCGCGCATCTCCGCCGCGGGGATCGGCGCGTTGGTGTAGCTGTCGTTCCAGCCGGAAATATCGAAGTCCCGCGCTTCCCCGTCACCTCCGTAGATCATGTCGAAGGTGGCGCGCCAGCCCTCGTCGCCTCCGGCCTCGCCGTCCGCGCCGGGACGCGGGACGACATAGGCGACCAGCCGCTTGGCGTCACCCTCCCCGCGCGGCACCACCGCCACGTCGCCGACCGCCGGATGGTCCGACAGCACGGCCTGGATCTCCCCCAGCTCGATGCGGAACCCGCGCAGCTTCACCTGGGCGTCGGCCCGCCCGCGATATTCCAGGTCGCCCACCGGGGTGACCCGCGCCAGATCGCCGCTGCGGTACAGAAGCCCGCCGCCGGCGGAATCCAGGACGAAGCGTTCCGCCGTCAGCTCCGGCCGGTTCAGGTAGCCCCGCGCCACGCCGGCGCCACCGACCCAGATCTCCCCGACCATGCCGGGCGGCACCGGCTCGCCGTGGTCGTCGAGCAGGCGGATGAACAGGTCCGGGATCGGCTCGCCGATGACGCTGCCCAGCCGGCGCTTGACGTCGCGCCAGCGGATCGGCCGGTATGTCACGTGGACGGTCGTCTCGGTGATGCCGTACATGTTGACCAGCCGCGGCGCGTCGTCGCCGTGGCGGTCCAGCCACGGCTCCAGGCTGGCGAGGTCCAGCGCCTCGCCGCCGAACACCACGAAGCGCAGCGCCAGTTCGGACTCGCGCGGGTCCGCCTCCTCCGCCTGGATCAGCTGGCGGAAGGCCGACGGCGTCTGGTTCAGCACCGTCACCTTCTCGCGGCACAGCAGGTCGTAGAAGGCGTCGGCCGCCCGCGCCACCTCGCGCGGGACGATCACCAGCGCGCCGCCATGAGCCAGCGCGCCCCAGATCTCCCAGACGGAGAAGTCGAAGGCGTAGGAATGGAACAGCGTCCAGACGTCCCGCGCGCCGAAGCGGAACCACGCGTCGGTCGCGTCGAACAGCCGGGTCAGGTTGCCGTGGGTGACCAGCACGCCCTTGGGCCTGCCGGTCGAGCCGGAGGTGTAGATCACATAGGCCAGGTCGTCCGGCCCGACCGCGACCGGCTCGAACCCCTCGGCATCGGCGTCCCCGCAGTCCTCGACGCACACCACCGGCGCCGTGGTTCCCGACTGCACCCGGGGCGGCACCCGGGGCGCCAGCGCTTCCGTCGTCAGGACGGCCGCGACGCCGCTGTCCTCCAGCGCGTGGGCGACCCGGTCGGCGGGATAATGGGGATCGAGCGGCACATAGGCCGCCCCCGCCCGCAGCACGCCCAGGATCGCCGCCGGCATCTCCAGCGACGGCTCGAACCACAGGGCGACGCGGTCGCCGGCCCCTATCCCCAGCGACCGCAGCCGCCCGGCGATCGCGGCGGACCGGCGTTCCAGCGCGCCGTAGCCCTGCCGCTCGCCGTTCAGCCTCAGCGCGGTGGCCCCGGCCCGCTCCCGCGCGTGGCGGACGAACCGGTCGTGGACCCCTTCGGCGAAGGGCGCCGCCGGCCGCTTCGGCCCGGTCAGCAGCGCCGCCCGCTCGTCCGGCCCGATCAGCGGCAGGCGCGACACCGGCATGTCCGGCGCCGCCGCAGCACTCTCCGCCAGGGTCACGAACTGCCGCGCCAGCCGGGCGACCGATTCCGCCTCGAACAGGTCCGTATTGTAGGAGAACACCCCGGACAGGCCGCCGCCCGCCTCCTCCCGGATGAACAGCTCCAGGTCGAAGCGGGCGGCCTCCTGGGTCAGCAGCGGCTCGACCGCGAACTCCCCGCCGGCGGTCGGCGGCGGGGTCGGGTCCAGCAGCGTGAAGGCGACCTGGAACAGCGGGTTGCGGCCGGTGTCGCGCGGCAGGTCCAGCGCCTCCACCAGCATCTCGAACGGCAGGGTCGCGTGGTCGAACGCCTCCAGCACCAGCCCGCGCTGCCGCTCCAGCAGCGCCGCGAACCCCGGGTCGCCGGAAAGGTCGCCGCGCACCACCACCATGTTGACGAAGAATCCGACCAGCCCCTGGGTCTCCAGCCGCTCCCGGTTGGCCAGCGAGGTGCCGACCGGCACGTCGTCCTGCCGGCAGTGCCGCGCCAGCAGCATCTGGAAGAGCGCCATCAGGGCGGTGAACTGGGTGGTGCGCGCGGCCGAGGCCAACCGGCGCAGCCGGTCCGCCGCCGCGGCCGGAACCGCGAAGGGGACCAGCGCGCCGTCGAAGCTTTGCAGGCGCGGGCGCGGCCTGTCGGTCGGCAGGTCCAGCACCGGCAGCCCGGCCAGCCGCCTCCGCCAATAGTCCAGGTCGTCCGCGATGCTTTCCGGCCCGTAGGTCTCCCGCTGCCAGGCCGCGAAGTCGGCGTAGGAGACCGGCAGCGGCGCCCAGGCGGGGGCGCCACCGGCCAGCCGCGCCCGGTAGGCCGACAGCAGGTCGCCCGACAGGATGCCCAACGACCAGGCGTCGGCCGCGATATGGTGGATCGCCAGGACGATCGCGGTCCGTGACTCCGCGATCCGGATCGCCGTCGCCCGCAGCGGCGATCCCCGGCCCAGGTCGAACGGCCGCGCGCTCTCCTCGCGGATCGCCGCCGCCAGGGCCTCGCCGTCCTCCGCCCGGTCCCGCCAGTCGAACAGCCCGACCGGGACCGGCCCCGCCGGCTCGACCACCTGCTCGCCTTCGCCGTCCCGCTCCTCGTAGCGGGTGCGCAGGACCGCGTGGCGCGCCACCACGTCGCCGACCGCCGCCTCGAAGGCCCCGGGCTCGAACCTCCCGTCCAGCCGGAAGGCCAGGCAGATCGTGTAGGCGGCGCTCTCGTCCAGGCGGTGCAGGTACCACATGCGCCGCTGCTGGAACGACAGCGGGGCCCGGCGAGGCCCCCCGTCCCGCACCCCGTCCGCCGGGCGGATCCCGATGCCGGTCCCGCGCTGCGGCGGGGAATCGCCGTCTTCGTCTAGGAGAAAGTCGAGAAGGTCTAGGTCGGCTTCGCTGCTGTCGGTATCTGGCATGGCGAGCGTGAGCTTCCGGATCGGCGGTTAATGGATTATGCTAGTACTGATTGCATACAATGGTAATATTCCATCCAATTTAGATAGGATGGCCTAAGCTTCTCTAGTACTTTTCGGCCGTGGCCCGGTCAAGCGCGATCGACGCGGAGCCCTGCCGGGCGGTGTTTGCCGCAGGCCGCGAATTGATGACATTTATTTGTCTCAGCCCCGGGCACCCGCCGCTAACTCTATGGAAACCGGGTCCGATCACAGTGCCGGACAGCAAAGGAGCCGGACATGAACCTGGTTGAACTTGATCGTTTTCTTCCCCGCAGCCGCCTAGCGCGCCGGGGCCTGCTGCCGGCCGCGGCGGCGGTCGTGGCCCGCTGGATCGGGCTTGATCCGATTTCGCGCGCGGAGAAGCGCCTGCACGAGATGACCGACGGGCAGCTCGCCGATATCGGCATAACCCGGGCGCAGATCGCCGACGCGGTGCGTTACGGCCGCGGCGCCCCGTCCGGGCGATGCGCCGAGATCATCCCGATGCGCCGGCGCCCGACCCGCCCGTCCGGCGGCCCCGACGTCCCGCACGCCGCTTGAACGTCGCGGTTCCCGTCAGGACGGCTGGCCGGGACCCCGGTCTGCCCCGATCCTGCCGTTGATCCTTTCCGGCACTGCGGCCATTGTGGTGCGGAATGGGAGGATCGGCGGCAGGCGAGCCCGGAGCGAGGGGCAGGCACGCTGAGCTACGGTTTTCCCCAGGGTGCGTGATCACAAACCTATGTCGTCTGGTGGTTGGCACTTGGTCCTAGGGCAAACTGAAAGCGCAACGATGATCCCGGAGCCCGGCCAGGTCGACATCTACTACGTGTTGTCCGACTCGCCGACGGTGTCGGACCTGTCGGAATCCTACCGTGCCCTGCTGGCGCCGGAGGAAATCAACCGGTATCGCCGCTACCTCAACGACCGGGCGCGGCACGAATACCTCGTGACGCGGGCGCTGGTGCGCACCGTGCTGTCCCGCTATGCGGACGTTCCGCCGGCCGCCTGGCGGTTCCGGGCCAACGCCCACGGCCGGCCGGAAATCGCCGGCCCCGCCCTGCCCGGCCTTTCCGGCCTTTCCGGCCTGGAGTTCAACCTGTCCAACACGAACGGCATGGTCGCCTGCGCCGTCGCCGCCGATCGCGAGATCGGCATCGACGTCGAGAACCTGGAACGCGCCGGCGACCTGATGGAGATCGCCGGCCGCTTCCTCGCCCCGGCGGAAGTGGCCGACCTGCGGTCGCTGCCGCCCGCCGGCCGGACCCGCCGTTTCTTCACCTACTGGACCCTGAAGGAGGCTTACATCAAGGCGCGGGGGCTTGGCCTGTCGATCCCGCTCGACCGCTTCGCCATCGACCCGGCCGATCCGACCCGCATCCGCATCGCCTTCGAGCCCGACCTGGAAGACGATGCCGCCCGCTGGTCCTTCGCGACCTTCCAACCGACCGGGAACCACCTGATGGCCGTGGCGGCCGGACGGAAGCCCGGATGCCCTTCCGCCCCGCGACTCCAGGCCCGCCTGCACCGCGTCGTGCCGCTCGGCCCGGCCGGCGTGCAGGAAGCGGCTCACTGATGGGCGGGGTCGCCGCGGGGCCGGCCGCCGGGCCATATCAGTCGTCGGATTGGAGGAACAGCAGCGGCACCAGCTCCTGGCCCGCGGCGACCTGGGTGTAGCACGCGGCGGTGTTGGCCGCCCAGTTGGTGTTGATCGCATAGGTGACGTCGAGCGTGGTCTCGCTGGCTTCCGAGAAATCGACGAGCAGCGCGGGGGAGAGGAGCTGGTAGGCCGCCATCCCCGCGGTCAGCGGATCGGTGTCGAACGCGATCAGGACCGTTTCGGCGGGGGTGACGACATCGATGATCCCGCCGTAGAGCGGCAGCGCGAAAGTCGGTTCGTACGCGCCGGCGACACCCTGCCAGGAAAGCTGCTGGCACAGGCCGCAGAGGAACTCGCTGGTGGTGGTGTTGTCGATGTAGATCTCCGTCGTGGAGCCGTTGGCGACCACCGCCCCGGTTCCGGCGGCCGATGTCACCTGAAGGGTCTGGCCGGCCGTGATCGAGTAGGTCGTGCTGGCGACGACCGTCTGCCCCTGCGCCACGGTCGTGGTCGTGGTCGGCGAGGTGTAGGCTTCCGTCGACGTGCTCCAGCCGACCATGTTCGACAGGCTGTAATCGGTGGTCTGGAACCAGACCAGCGGCGCGCCGCCCCCCATGGTGGTGCACACCGCCTTGAAGACGAGCAGCCTGAATCCCGAATCCAGGAGGTCGGTCAGCGTGTCCTGATCCATCGTGATCTGAATGCTGTAACTGCCCAAGCCGCTCCCTCCGTCGAGTGTGCTGCCGCCTGCAACCCGATAGCTCGGCCCGGCCGGCCGGATCCGCTTCAGCTCACCGGGTCAGGACTGCTGGACCAGGATCGGGGTGATATCGGTCCCGGCCTCGTACTGGGTGCACCATCCCTCGGTGTTGCCCGACCAGTTGGTGTTGATGTCGTAGCTGATCGACGCCGCGGTCATTCCGGTCATGTTGACCAGCAGGCTGGGCGCGTAGCACTGGTAGACGACCGATCCCGTGTCCACCTGCTCGGTCTGGAAGACCACCAAGACCTGTTCGACCGGCGTGATGGTGTCCAGGTTGTTGCCGTAGAGCGGCAGCGCGCAGAGCTGGGAGCCCGACGAGCCCTGGACCGACTGCGAGATGCCGCAGGTGAACTGGGTGCTGGTCTGGTTGAGGATGGAGATCACGCTGGTGTTGGACGAGTTGACGATTGTGCCGGTGCCCGCGACGGAGTTCACCTGGAGTTCCTGGCCCAGGTTGATGGGGTAGCTGGCGCTGGCGTTGATGACCGTGCCGTCGGTGAAGCTCGTCTCCGTCGAGGTATAGGCCTCATAGCTCTCGGTCCAGGTGATCACCGTGTTTTCCGAGATGGTCTGGGTCTGGAACCAGACCAGCGGCGCGCCGCCGTTCGCGTTGGCCGCCTGCACCGCCTTGTAGGCGTACAAGTAATAACCGGAGTTCAGCAGGTCATTGACGGTAGTATCGTCCATGGTGATGGTCAGCGTATAGGTGGTCGACATCTCAATTCCTTGTCTGTATCTGGATCAACGTTATGAGCGAATTGGATTATGCGCGGAGCAATCAAGCTCGTTGCGGCCAGTCCATGGCCTGGTACAGCCGTTATGAGTACTTGGATTTTTGTCAGTAAACGGCCAAAAAAATAACGATATGGAAAGATTAATTCCCATCAATCGAACTCTATTGTATTGTCTGCGCTTCGGTTGTTATGTTGTTTGTTAATTTTTATTTAGTATCATCGCCTCAGTTGCCGACGTTATAAGGCATATAGAGCCCTAACTAAGCAACGAGTCAACAGGAAAAAGGAACATTTCAAAACAGAAATACTAGATCTTTACTTTGATTTACGTGCGTGTTCATGAAGAACACTTGAGTATGAAATTTGAATACAATCGCGCTGCGGGACCGTTCTCGCCCCCGAGGCCCATCTCCAGCGAGTAAATCTGAAAAATCGAAGTGGCGGCCGATGACGATCGGGATGATCGAAATGCGCCAGCCCGGCGGAATCCGCCTGGGGGTCGTCCGCAGGACCGAATCCGCGCCTCCGTGAGGCTGCGCCCGGGATCCTGATCGGCATCCGCTCCGTCTATCGGGACAAGTTCCGGGTCGCCGTCCACGAGTCGCGGGCGACCGACATTGTCCGGCGTTTGCCACGGGGCGGCGGCTCGGCGCCGGCCCCGTCGCGGTCCTCACGACGCCTGCCGTGGACCCATCATCGTTCCGGGCGTTCGATTCCGAGCCCCGTGCCGGGCTGGCCGATCCGGGCTGCCTTGCCGCGATCGCAGGGACGGATCGGCGGCGCGTCCGGACGCCGTGTTCCCCGGGTTACCCCATGGCCATGTCTGCGTGGCGCGCCCGCCGTCCCAGCCGCAGCCGTGCCATGACCCTGCCGGCCAAGTCCGGCGACAGGATCAGCAGCGCGTGGTACGCCGCCTCGCCGGGCCGGGCGGCGCTCCAGTAGGCTCCGGAGAACAGCAGCCGCAGGGCGGCGCCGCGGCTGCCGGCGCGGGCGTGCTCGCACAGGGCGATGGCGGCGTGGCGGGCCGCCGCGCGCCCGACTGCGGCCTTCTCTTCGGCGTTGCGCGGTTCCAGCCGGTCCAGGAGGCCCAGCGCGAAGATGCCGCTGCGCGACGAGGCCGAGATCTGTCCCCCCCAGCGCCGGCAGGCCGACGCGTCGTGGTCCACGAAGACGAACGGCGCGTCTGGGGCCGCGAGAGCCAGCCGGATGCCGAAATCATAGTCGCAGACGTCGCCGACCTCTTCCCGCGGCCTGTAGAGCACGGCACGGGCGAGGTCGGCGCGCACCAGGAAGCCGTTGTGCGGGATGCGCCCGTCCACCGCGGCCGCCAGGGCGGAGGACTGCGCGCCGGCCCGGTCCGGCGTGCGGCCGAAGTCGCGGTTGCCCCGGGCCGTCGCCGCCGCGTCGATGGTGCCGGCGGCGTCGATCATGGTGACCCTGCCATAGACGACCGAGGCGCCGGGGTGCCGGACCGCGCCGGCATGCAGCGCCGACAGGGATCCCGGCATCATCAGGTCGTCGTCGTGCATGATCGCGATCCAGGCCCCGCGCGCCTCCCGGAACAGCATGTTGACGTTGCCGGCCTGGCCCAGCCGCGGCCGGTTGGGGATGTAGCGGACCGTGATCCCCTCGTCGGTCCGCATCGCGTTCAGAAGGGCCTCGTCCACCGCGTCCGGCCGGTCGTCGCCGATCACGATCTCGAACGGGCGGTAGTCCTGTTTCATCAAGGATTCCAGGGTCTCGGCCAGGAACCGCTTGCCATAGGCAGGTATGCAGACGCTGATCAGGTCACTCATCGGAATGCCACTCCGCGGGTTCAGTTGACAAGCCGCCGATAAAGGAAGTTCACGTCGCTGCGCCGCATGAGCAGGCCCGGCATGCGCCGGTTCAGCAGCAGCTCGTAGGCGGCGGCGATGAAGGCGAGGCGCACGATGGTCGCCAGCAGCATCGACGCCGCCGCTCCCATGACGCCGTAGGCCGGGACCAGGACCCACAGCAGGGGCACCACGCAGGCGAGGCCGACGCCTTGCGCCCAGGCGATCACCCCCGGCCGGCCGGCGCCCATGAAGCCCTGCCCGATGATCCGGATGCTGCCGGTCAGCACCGCCTCGGCCAGCAGGATCGGGAAGATCCGGGTCGCCGGCGCGAAGTCGGCGCCGTAGATGAACGGCAGCATGACCGGGGCCACCAGGGCGATGCCGATGGCCAGCAGGCCGGTCGCCGTCGTCGCGACCCGGGAACTCAGCGAGACATAGGTGATGACGTCGTCCAGCGGCTGGGCCGCCACCCTGGGGAACAGCACGACCGCGGCGGACCCGCTGATCATGTGCAGCATGCGCGCCAGGCTCGCGGCGACGACGTACAGGCCCAGCTCGGCCGGTGCCAGCAGCGCCACCAGCAGGAGCTGGTCGATGTAGGACGAAATCACGCCCATGAACTCGATCCCGTAGGACCGCCAGCCATAGCCGTGGAGCCGCCGCACGGTGCCTTTCAGGTGACGCAGCCTCACCGGCAGGCGCGGCAGCAGCCGCAGGCCGGAGACCAGGGCGAAGACCAGCGGCGGAACGGCGTAGCAATAGGCGCTTCGCACCGCCGTCAGCTCGCCCATCCAGCCCAGGACGGCCAGCAGCACCAGGGTGGCCAGCGTCTGCCCCAGCATGACGATGTTGATCCACCGGAACCGGCCGAGCGCCTCGTAGACGCTGTAGACCAGGGTATTGCACAGCATGAACGGCATCAGCAGCACCAGCCCCTGGGCGCCGGCCACCACGTCCGCGTCGTAGCCGCTCAGCAGCCACGGCATCGCCAGCGCCGCGGAGCCGCCGCCCACGATTCCCACGGCCAGCGACACGGCGATCGCCGCGTAGAAGAAATCCGGGCCGAACCGCTCCGACTTCCGCCAGTTGTAGACCAGGGACATCGGCAGGCCGATCGCCAGGATCGGCATCAGGACCGACGGCCAAAGGGCCATGGCGCCCTGCTCGCCCCGGCCCTCGGGTCCAAGCAGGTTGGCCGTCACGATCCCCGTGAGCAGGTTCATGCCCAGGATGATCACCCGGGCGCCGAATGTCTGGACGGCGGCGGCAGTGCTGCCCCGGCCGAAGATGAACCGCAACGCCTTCATCAAATCTTTCCCATGGGGATTACGTACGCGGGCACCCAGAGAAGCGCCCGCGTCAGGCCGTCTCAGCCTTGGAAGAACGCGCGGACCGCCTCGATCACCTTGTCCTGCTCGCTGCGCGTGATGTTCGCGAACAGCGGCAGCCGCAGCATGCATTTCGCCGCATGCTCGGTGACCGGCAGGAGACCCGCCGTCCGGCAGTGCGAGACACCCATGGGCGCCGAATGCAGCGGGACGAAGTGGGACGTGGCCTGGACGCCGCAGCTCTTCAAGAAGGCCAGCAGACGATCGCGGGTGTCCTGGCTTTCCAGCAGGATGTGGAAGATGTGGTAGTTGCTGCGGGCATAGTCGGGAATGACCGGCAGCGTCAGCAGGCCCCGGCGCTCCAGGCCGCGCAGGCCCTTGCGGTAGTAGCCGTAGGCGGCTCCGCGCAGGGCGGTGATCAGGTCCATGGCTTCCAGCTGCGACACCAGGAAGGCCGCCACGACCTCGCTCATGGCCAGCGACGAGCCGGGGCTGACCCAGGTGTACTTGTCGATCTCGCCGCGGAAGAACTGGCGGCGGTTGGTGCCCTTGTCCCGGTAGTTGCAGGCTGAGTCGTCGAGGGCCGGATTGTTGATGCAGAGGGCGCCGCCCTCGCCGGAGACGATGTTCTTGGTGTGGTGGAAGCTGTAGGCGCCCATCTCGCCGATGCTGCCCAGCGCCCGGTCCTTGTAGGACGCGCCGACGCCCTGGGCCGCGTCCTCCACCATGGGAATGCCGTGGCGCGCCGCCACGGCCGCGATCCGGTCGAGGTCGGAGCTGACGCCGGCATAGTGGACCACGCAGATCGCCTTGGTCCGGGGCGTGATCGCCGCCTCGACGATGTTCTCGTCCATGGTCAGGGTGTCGATCCGCACGTCCACGAAGACCGGGGTGGCGCCCGCCAGCAGGAAGGCGTTGGCGGTCGAGCAGAAGGTGAACGACGGCATGATCACCTCGTCACCGGGGCCGATCCCCAGGACCCGCGGCATCGCCTCCAGCGCCAGGGTGCAGGACGGGGTCAGCAGGACATGGCGAAGCCCCAGCCGGGACTTCAGGAACTCGATGCAGCGGGTGGTCGCGCGGCCGTCGGTCGCGACATTATCGTCCCCCGAGGCGGCGTTGAGGCTCGACCGCTCCTCGCCGGTGAGGAAGATCCGGTTGAACGGAACGGGTCCGACCGGCTCGATCAAGCGGGACCGGAACGTCTGCCTGACCTCGGGCAGCCTGAACTTGTGGATCGACGCGATGGATGAGCCGCCGGCCGCGGCATCGCCGGCAAGGGATTCCCCCGTGGCCGCACCGAGGCTGACAACACCGTCGGTCGCTTGAACAGGGTTCATCATCATCCTCTCGGACACGCTCATGATTGCGCCTTTCAGCTCTACAGAAATTTGTGAATTGATGCCGGCCCCGGAGGCTTGCGCCGTCCGGCGCGCCTACGCCGCGTGGCCGGGGTGGGTGACCAGGCGCTTCTCGGCCCATTCGGCCTCGACCATCGGCTCCGGCCGGACGCCGTCGTAATGCTGGACGTGACGCTCGAACTCCTGGCCGATGAAGGCCAGCAGATCGTCGCGGAAGCGCTGTTCGCCGAAGCGGAGCGCGTTGGCGCGGCAGGCCTGCGGGGTGATCCGGGATGACATCCGCTCGAACAGGTCGACCGCCTCGACCAGGCTGTCGCTGGTCTGCTGGTTGAAGAACATGCCGGTCGGCTGGGCCGAGTTCAGCAGCCCGCGGACCGTCTCCAGGGCGCCGCCGCGGCCATAGGCGATCACCGGCGTGCCGCAGGCCTGGGCCTCCAGCGGGACGATGCCGAAATCCTCCTCGGCCGCGAAGACGAAGGCGCGGGCCTGCTGCATCAGCGTGGTCAGCCGGTCGGAATCGACATGGCCGAGGATCTCGACGTTCGGGCCGGCCAGCGCCTGGATGCGGCGCATCTCCGGTCCCTCGCCCGCGATCACCAGGCGCCGTTCCGGCGTCCGCGAGAAGGCCTCGGCGATCAGGTCGATGCGCTTGTACTGGACCAGTCGCGACGCGGTGAAATAGAAGTCGCCCTTGCTTTCGCCGACCCGGAAACGATCGACGTTGACCGGCGGCGAGATCACCTTGGCCGGACGGCGGTACAGCTTCCAGATCCGCTGGGCGACGAAGTTGGAATTGGCGATGTAGGAATCGACGCTGTTGCTGGTCCGGATGTCCCACAGCCGCATCTTGTGCAGGAGCAGCCTGGCCATCCAGGCCTTGGCGCCGCTGGTCAGCTTGGAATTCCGCAGATATTCGTGCTGCAGGTCCCAGGCGTAGCGCATCGGGGAATGCACGTAGCTGACATGGAACTGCCGCGGGCCGGTGATGATCCCCTTGGCGACCGCGTAGGAGCTGGAGATCACCAGGTCGTAGTCCGACAGGTCGAACTGCTCGATCGCCAGCGGCATCAGGGGCAGCAGGAATCGGTGGTTGCCGTTCTTGCGGACCAGTTTCTGGATGAACGAGGTCTTGACCTTGCGGCCGCCCAGGAAACCCCGCTGGTCGTCGGGAAGGGTGTCGAACAGGCTGAAGACGTCGGCATTGGGGAAGACCGCCAGGATCTGCTCCAGCACCCGCTCGGCGCCACCGTAAGTATAGAGCCAGTCGTGGATCACGGCCACGCGCGCTTTTTCCACCAGGAAACCGCTACTGTCGAACGGCATGACGTGCTTGCCTCTCTGGCTGTTTGTCATGGATTTATTATAATTTTGCGGCGCACCGCGGTCGCCGAATAGGAAGAGGTCCCGCACCGCTCTTCCGCATACCCATTTCTGTCGGGTGATCCTTACCCCTTGCGGGGCGCCATCGGCGCGGCGCCCCGGCCGGTCGCGCTCAGTCCGCGTAGTAGGGGTTGCGGTAGCTGTAGTCCTCGTGGCCGCCCTTGGCCCGCTTCTTCAGGTCGACCATGGTCATGACCGCGCCGGAGACCTTGACGCCGCTGACCCGCAGCCGCTTGACCGCGTCGTTGACCAGCTTGCGCGAGGTCTTGGACCAGCGGACCATCAGCAGGCTGGCGTCGGCGTAGCGGGCCAGCACCAGGGCGTCGGACACCGCCATCACCGGCGGCGCGTCGATCACCACCAGGTCGTAGTGGCGCAGCGCCTGGGTGATGACACCCTGCATCGGGCGGCCCATCAGCAGCCGCTGCGGGTTCTGCTCGTGCCGCGCGGTCGCGAGATAGTGGAGGCCGGTCGCCTCGTCCACCCGGATCGCGTCGCCGAACTCCCGCCTGCCTTCCAGCACCTCGATCAGGTCGGCGGGCGCATCGGCCTGATCGGCCACGGGCTTGCCCGGCATCACCTCGAGCAGCCGGGACCGGCGCAGGTCGCCGTCGATCAGCAGGACCTTCTGGTTGCCGAGCGCCAGCTGGCGGGTCAGGGAGGCGCAGAAGGTCGACTTGCCCTCGCCGGCCACCGCCGAGGTGACCAGGATGACGCGGGCGGTGCGGCTCTGGCTGACGCTGTGGATCAGGCTCTGGACGGTGCGCAGGGACTCGGAATAGGCGGAGATCGGCTTCTCGACGAGATAGTCCACCGGGTTGCCCTTGCGGCCGCGCCGGACCAGCGGGATGCTTCCGAAGCCGGGGATGCCGGTCTCGCCTTCCAGGTCATCGATGTCGTTGAAGCCGCGCTGCAGGTTCTCGGCGACGAAGGCGATGAACAGGCCCAGGAACAGGCCGAACACCAGGCCGATCACGGCGAACAGCTTGCGGTTGGGGAAGGCCGGGAACGGGGCTTCGACCGCCTCGGAGATGATCCGCGCGTCGGGCCGCGCCAGTTCGGCCTGCGCGCCGGTCTCCTTCATGCGCTGGAGGAAGCTCTGGTACAGCTCGCGGGCGGCGTCGGCCTCGCGCTGGAACTGGCGCACCTGGATCTCGACCTTGGCGCCGTCGGCATAGCTCGCCTCCAGCTGGCGAAGGCGGTTCTGAAGGCTCTGCTCGCTGGCGCGGGCGATCGCGACGTCGTTGTTCAGGGCCTGGACGGTCCGCTGCATCTCGTCCCGGATGCGCTGCTCGACCGAGGCCAGCTCGCTGCGCAGGCCGATGATCGTGGGGTGGCGGTCGCCGTACTGGCTCGACAGGTCGGCCATCTTGCGCTTGATCTCGGTCTGGTCGCGCGCCAGCAGCTGGAGCATCGGGCTTTCCAGCACGGCCGCGGCGCTGTCGATGCTGCCGCGGGTGCGCAGCATGTCCTGGCCGGAGCGCAGCTTGGCCTCGGCCTGGGTGACCGCGGCGCGGGCGGCGACGAGCTGGACGTTCAGCTGCGCCATCTGCTGGCTGACCGCCGAGCCGCCGCGCGCCGGATCGGCCAGCCCCGCGTTCTCCTGGAGCTTCTGGACGCGGGTCTCGGCGGCCAGCACGTCCTCGCGCAGCACCTGGACCTGACGCTTCAGCCACTCGTTGGCATTGACCGTCTCGCGGACCTTCTCGTCCCGCTGCATCTGCAGGTATTCGTTGGCGAAGGCGTTGGCGACCAGCGCCGCCTGCTCCGCCGAGGCCGCGGAATAGCCCACCCGGATGCTGTAGGATCGGCCGTCGTTGGCGGCGCTGACGTTGCCGAGCAAGATGTTGATCATCTGCTCGCGCGGATCGCTGGACACCGGCTGGGACGGGACGTCCGGCCGGGCAAGCGCGGCGCGGATCCCGTCCACCACCTCGCTCGGGCCGACCAGGGCGGCGGCCCGGTCGAACAGGCCGGACTCGGCGATCGAACGCCCCAGGCGCTGGAGACCGTCCCTGATCAGGCCGGCGTCCTCGGAAACCGGCTCCGGCGTCAGCCCGAGCGAGTCGACCACCCGCCCGGCGGCGGTGCGCGAGGTCAGGATGTCGATTTCGCCGCGGATGATCGAGTTGTCGACCTTCAGGTCGGGGATCACGCTGGCGCTTTCCGTGATGGCGGCGCCGCGCACGTTCAGGGAGATCACCGCCTCGGCCCAATAGGTCGGCTTGACGGCATAGCTGGCGCCGACCCCGATCGCGGTGCAGGCCACCGCCAGGCCCAGGATCGTCCCCCGCCGGCGCTTGATCGCGGCCATGATGGCGCCGAGGTCGATTTCATCGCCTTTCGCCGGACGGGCGTGGGCCGGTGCCGGCTCGCTGATGGGGGAGGAGAGCATCTCGACGCTCATTATCGCCTCAATCAAAGTTTGATGGTTTTTGAATTCAGCCGGAAATGGCTGTCGAACCGCCGCGGCCGCCCGGAAGCGGGTCGGTGGCCGGGGCGGGCAGGACGCGGCCGATCTCCCGGCGGATGCCGTCGATCATGACCTCGGTGGAGAAGTTCGCGACCGCCGCCCGCCGGGCCTGGTCCGCCATCGTGGCGGCCTCGCCCGGCTCGGCCAGGATGCGCGCCATGGCGGCCCGGAGTTCCGCGACGCTCCCGGGTGCTACCAGCCGGCCGGTGACGCCGTCCTCGACGATCTCCAGCGCGCCGCCGGCCCGGGACGCGATCAGGGGCGAGCGGGCCAGCATCGCCTCGACCAGCACCCGGCCGAACGGCTCCGCCGCGGTGGAGGCGTGGACGATCAGGGTCATCATGCGCATCAGCCGGGGGATGTCGCGCCGGAAGCCCAGGAAATGGACCCTGTCCCGCACGCCGAGCTCGGCGCAGAGGAGCTTCAGTTCCTCCTCGTAGACCTGCTCGCCGAACAGCGCGCCGCCGACGATCACGGCATGAAGGCCGGGAACGGCGGCGACGGCGCGGATGAAGACATGCTGGCCCTTCCACGGGGCGAGGCGGCCGAACATCCCGGCCAGCGGCTTGCCGTCGAGGCCCAGCGCGTGGCGGAGGGCCGCGATCTCCTCCTCGGAGTCCCGGTCGAACGGAGCCCCGGAAAAGCCGTTGGGCACCACGCCGACCAGGTCGGGGTTGCCGCCTTCGCGGACGAAGGCTTCGGCCGTCGCGGACGAATTGGCGATGACGCGGGCGCAGAAGCGGTTGGCGACCAGCACCGGCAGCCGCCGGTTCATCGCCGAGAAGTGCTCGGCCGAGAGGATGTCGTGCAGGTGCCAGACCAGCGGCCGGCCGGCCATCCAGGCGGCGGGGCCGCCGACGATCAGCGACTTCTGGGTATTGGCATAGACGACGTCGTAGGATCGGGCGAGACGGGCGAGCTGGTGCGCCAGCCGGGGAATGCCCGCGGCCGCCCGCAGGCCCTGATCCCAGCCGCCGCCGCGGCGCACGCCCAGGACGGCCTCGCCGGCTTCGACCAGGGTCGAAGGGACGCCCTGGTCGCGCAGCAGGTCGCGGAACGGCCCCGGCTGCATCAAGGCCACGCATAGGGGCGCCGCCCAATGCATCGCGGTATCGAGCAGCGACAGCTCGGCACCGCCCACATCGGAGGCGTGATCGACGAAGAGTATGGATGGATCCATGTGGCCCGGTGCATCCCGTGACAAATGCGTTATAAGATTTTTTACCAAAATCCCGGACGCCGGATCAGTCCGGGATTTGTACTACTACCGAAAGGGTTGGATTCGGCCGGGAGATGTCGCAGTGCGGGATAACCCGCAATCGCCTTCAGGCGCCTTCAGGTGCCCCCAGGCCGGCCGGTGCCCGGGTTTCGGCGACCCGCCGGGTCGCCTGTTCGAACAGGTCGAGGTAATTCCCGGTCGCCACGTCCCAGGTCTGGCGCCCGGCGACTTCCAATGCCGCGCTTCCCAGGCTTCGGGCCAGGCCTGGGTCGTCGCGCAACCGGGCCATGGCCCGGGCGAGCCAGGCGACATCCTCCGGGTCCGGGGAGATCAGCGCCGCGTCGGGCGCGAAGATCCCGGCGGCTCCGACCGATGCCGCAGTGATCACCGGCAGGCCGGTGGCCGCGGCTTCCAGCAGGACGAGGCCGCTGGTCTCGTAGCGCGAGGGGAAGATGAAGAAATCGGCCGAGCGGAACGCCGCCGCGACGCCATCCGGCCTCATGAAGCCCAGGAAATGGCAGCGGTCCTTGACGCCCAGCCGCTCCGCCATGGCCGGGAAGGCGCTGCCCTCCGCCGTTCCGACGACCGCGAGATGGACGCCGGGAGTGATCGCGAGCGCCTTCAGGACGCTGTCCAGGTTCTTCCGGCTGGTCTGGATGTCGCCGACGAAGATCCCGGTCGGAACACCCTCGGGCAGGCCGAAGCGCGCCCTGTCCCCGGGGCCGGGGCGGAAGCGCGAGAGATCGACGCCGTTGTGGATCGTGACGACCCGGTCGGGCGCGAAGCCCATCGCGATCACCTCTTCCCGCAGCGGGTCGGAGACCGCGACGATCCGCCCGGAGCGGGCGAGGGCATGGCGCTCGAACAGGCAGTTCGCCTGGCTGTAGAGCCAGCGGTAGGCGCCGTCGGGGCTGCGCTTCAGCCGCCAGGGATGGTTGGGCGACCGGGTCCAGGTGCGGTGCAGGAAATGGACGGCGTTGACGTCGCTTCGCCCCCACATGCAGAAGCCGTTGGTCACGACCAGGTCCAGCCGACGGCGGCGCCGCGCGACCGCCGCCGTAGCCTGGAGCGCCAGGGCCTGGTCGCGCAGCAGCTGGGTCGGCAGCTTCCAGGACTTGAGGCGCACCACCTCGACGCCGGGGTGCGCCGCCAGCGCCGGATCTGCGTCCTCGCAGAACAGGGTGACGCGGTGCCCCCGGGCCAGCGCCGCGGCGGCGATCTCGCAGTTCACCAGCCCCTGCCCGTTCTCGCGGTGGAAGGCGAAGCTGACCATCCCGATGTTCAGGCCGCCATGTACGGTTCGGTTCATGGATCAGTCCTTGTCGGTGACCAGGATGCGGAACCGCACACCGCCCGACGGGGCCGGCGCCGATAGCCGTACTGTGAGTTCCGTGAAGGCGCCCTGCTCCGCGGTGGCGATCCACCAGGAGCCGCCGGGGTCGCCCATGGGTGTGGCCTGCGGGTTGATGCCGCGCGACGAGGCGGCGTAGCAGTTGGTCTGCACCCGGACGGAGGCGGAACGCGCCCCGGCGGGAACCGCCACTTCCACCGTGTTCACGGTGTCGCGGACGCTGACGCGGGTCAGGCCCTCGGTGTAGTCGTTGCCGGCCACCAGCTTCCAGTCGGGCTCGGGCTTGGCCCGGCCGGAGAAGATCAGGCGGAACCGCCCCTGCCCGTCGCCGGCATGGATCATTCCCCTGTCGCCCGGAGCGAACGGGAAATTGTCCATCTCGATCGTATTGATGCCCTGGACGAAGGGCAGCTTCAGGCAGTAATCGCGCGGCCGGGACGCGATCCTGAAGGAATCGTCCCAATTGAAGCCGGTCCCGACGATCCGGATTCCGGACACCATGGGGTTCTCGCCCGCCGCTGTCGCGTCGGACACGATCGCCCCGTTGCCCAGCGCCTCGAACCGGCCATGGATGATGCCGTCGGTCAGCAGGTTGTTACGGCCCGGCCCCGGCTCCTGGTAGATGCCGTAGGGCTGGAAGCCGAAGGTCGTCTGGTAGCAGGTGAAGCCGCCGCCCAGCCCGGCGTCGGGCCGGCAGCCGATGCCGGCGAACCGGTTGCCGCCGAACTGGCAGTTCAGCATCTTGGTGTCGCCGTTGGTCCTGACCAGATGCAGGCCATAGTAATTGTCGGTCGCGGCGACGCTGTACATCATGATGTGGCCGTCATCCTGGTCGATGACGATGCCGTTGCGGAATCCGCTGACGAACACGCGCTCGAGCTGCGGCGCGGTCTTGGTTCCCGGCCGGCCGATCCGGACGCCGTCGCACTCGGCCGGGCTCTCGCCCACCCTGGCCGGGCGTCCCGGCCCCTCTATGGTCAGGTCGCGCAGATAGGGCCGGACGTTCATCCGGTTGGAATCGCCGGTCA
Source organism: Skermanella mucosa (assembly GCF_016765655.2). Classification (NCBI taxonomy): domain Bacteria; kingdom Pseudomonadati; phylum Pseudomonadota; class Alphaproteobacteria; order Rhodospirillales; family Azospirillaceae; genus Skermanella; species Skermanella mucosa. Next base: position 38,884 of record NZ_CP086108.1, on the reverse strand, counting down.
GCTCGATGCAGGGCCGGCCCCTCCCCAGGTCCGCGCACACCAGGGTCGTGCCGATCGCGTCGGAGAACATCGACACCTGGTCCAGCGTCAGGGTGCCGCCGACCCGGTAGCGCCGGCCCCCGGGCAGGTAGACCGCCTTCTTGGGCCGGGCCGCCTCGGCCTCCAGGATCGCGAGGCGGATCGCCGCCTCGTCGATCTCCATCCGCAGGCTGGCCGCGAACGGATACATCTTGCGGGCGGCGTCCAGGGTCGGAAAGACCTCCGACAGGGGATGGCTGTCGCCGTCGCCGATCGCGCCCTTGTCGGCGACCGACACGGTCCCGGTGCCGCGCAGCACGCCGACCGGGATCGCGTTGGACACCCCGGCGACCATGCCGTAGATGGCGTCCCGCCCGTCCAGCATCCACGGTCCCGCCATGCTGCCGGGAAGCGCCCCGTGGGCGGCGCTCATGGCGCGGCTCCCAGCACCTTGCGATAGACCCGGGACGTGCGCTCGGCCACCAGCGACCATTGGAACCGGTCCAGCGCGTAGTGGCGGCATGCCACCCGGTCGGGCACCTTGATGACGCCCAGCAGCACGGCGGCCAAGCCGTCCGCCAGCCCGGCCTGCCCGCCGTCCTCGAGCACCAGCCCCGGCGACAGGTCGGCCACCACGGAGGGCAAGCCGCCGACCGGGGTGACCAGCGCCGGGCAGCCGGCGGCCAGGGATTCCGCCGCGACCAGCCCGAAGCCTTCCAGCGTCACCGACGGCACGACCGACAGGTCCGCGGCACGGTAGTAGAGCGGCAGTTCCGCATCGGGAATGAACCCCAGCATGCGGACGTGGCGGTCCAGCCCGCGCTCCGCGACGCGGCGCTTAAGCTCGGCCTCGATCGGGCCCTTGCCGCCGATCAACAGCAGCACGTCGGGAACCGCCTCGCGCAGGTCGCCGATGGCGTCGATCAGGTCCTCCAGCCCCATGCGCCGGCACAGGCGGCGGACGGTCAGCAGGATCGGCCGGTCCGACGGCAGGTCGAGCAGCCGGCGCGCCTCGGCCGGGGTGGCGTTCTCCTGGAAGAAGCTGTCGGCGACGCCGCCGGGGACCACGTCGATCCGGTCGCCCGGGACCCGATAATGGTTCTCCAGCAGCCGGGCGAAGGCGTCGGACAGCACGATGAAGCGGTCGGCCGTGCGGTATACCGCCGTCTCGATCAGCCAGCGGCTGTGCTGCGCCAGGAACCCGCCCCCTTCGGCGGCGCATTCGAGGGCCCAGGGGCCGTGGAAGTGCATCACGAAAGGACGTTTGCGCAGATGGTCGTACAGGGGCAGGCTGTAGAGGCCGAAATGGCTGGCGATCAGGTCGGCTCCGCCGGACTTCAGGACCTCGCCGGCCCTGGCCCGGATCGCCCTCATCCGGACCTTCCAGTCGTCGTCGTGGCGGGCGAAGCTGGTGACCCGCCCGCCGCTGCCGCGGGCGACGTTCTCCGATCCGGCGACCAGCCCGACGACGTCGACGCCCTGGTCGGGCAGATGGCGGGCGAGGTTGTAGTAGACGCAGTCGAGTCCGCCCGGCGTCTCGGGGAACCAGCCGATGCCGATCTGCAGGGTGGTGACGCGCGCGGGAGGAACCAGCGACAGCGGCTGACGGCCGCCGGGCGCGTCGACGGCGGGATACGACAAGGTCATAAGGGAAATCACCCGGGTCATGACTGGAAGCTGACGGCGGATGCTAGGGCAAACGCGTAAAATGCCGCCAGATCCTCATCGGAGGGGCATTCCGGGACGTCAGGCCCTTACCTTCGGGGCTGGCGCCGGAGCGAAGCATGGAGCGAACGGATAACTGATTATTTGCAGCCACCCGCCCCGACGGAGGTCTGTCCTTCGATGCCATGGATCATCCAAGTCGCCGCCCCGCCCCGTCGTATCATCCCGAAGACTCCGGCGGCATTCCTGCCGGTTTCTTCTTCGGACTAATCTTCTTTCCTACCCGGCCCGCACCCGCCGCCTGTGATAATTGGAAGACGTGCCCTCGCCCGGTCCGGCGACGGCTTCGGCCTGCAAATCATCGGGAAGCAGTGAATGACGGCGTACAGCATGGTTCCTCCCCAGGGTCCGCCCCAGGTGCCGCCCAAGGCCCGGCGCGACCGGCAGGTCAGGCTGACGGTACCGGTCAGCCTGTTCTTCATCGGCGGCTTCTGGGCCATCGTGCTGCTGTCCTGCGCGGCGGGGCTGACGGGGGCCACGCGGTTCTTCTACACGCCGCTCGCCTTCTTGATCGGTGCCTTCCTGTTCGTGCGGTTTCCGGCGGCCTACCTGGTCCATCTCTGGTGGATCTGGTTCCTGACGCCGTTCGTTCGCCGGGTGGTCGACTTCAAGTCCGGCTGGACCGAGTTCAGCCCGATCATGCTGGCGCCCTACGTCGTCAGCCTGCTGATGCTGGTCACCGTGATCCGGTTCCTGCCCCGGCTGAACCAGCGCGACATGTTCCCCTTCGTGCCGATCCTGGTGGCGCTGTCGCTGGCCTACCCGGTCGGGGTGATGAACGTCGGCTTCAGCCCGGCCTCGTTCGACGTGCTGAACTGGGTCCTGCCGGTCGTCATGGGCATCCACATCGCCTTCAGCTGGCGCAGCTATGAAAAGCTGAAGGCCTCGACCGAGCAGGCGTTCCTGATGGGCGCCGCCGTGCTCGGCATCTACGGCATCCATCAGTTCTTCTTCCTGGCGCCGTGGGACGCGTTCTGGATGCAGGTCGTGCAGATGGAATCGATCGGCCGGCCGGCGCCCATGGAAGTCCGCATCTTCGGCCCGCTGAATTCCCCCGGCCCCTATGCCAACATGCTGGCGGTCAGCCTGCTGATCGTGCTGGGGGCCCGCGGGCGCCTGCCCTTCCTGGCCGGCATCCCCGCGGTCGTGGCGCTGCTGCTGTCGCTGGTGCGGGCCGCCTGGGTCGGCTTCGGCGCCGGCCTGTTCATCATGCTCGCCAAGATGGACATGTCGCGCCGCGCCAAGCTGATCGCCGCCGTGCTGCTGACCGCCGTCCTGTCGCTGCCGCTGCTGTCGATCGAGCAGGTCTCCAAGACCGTGACGACGCGCATCGAGAGCATGATCGGCGACAAGGCGCAGGACGACCAGAGCTTCAACGACCGGGTCCACTTCTTCCAGACCTTCGTCGAGGACGCCCTGTCCAACCCGATCGGCCAGGGGATCGGCGCCACCGGCGTCGCGACCAAGATCTCCAACAACGGCAAGATGGGCGAGTTCGGCGTGATCGACAGCGGGTTGCTCGAGGTGCCGTTCGTGCTCGGCTGGCTGGGAGCGGCCCTGTACCTGTCGGGCGTGGCGCTGCTGGTCACGGCCACCTTCAAGCGGCGGTGGAGCCGGCACGACGGCTTCGTCACCGTCGCCGAATCGGTGGCATTGTCGATCCTGGTCCAGATGATCTTCACGAACATGCTGACCGGCTTCATCGGCACCCTGTTCTGGAGCTTCATCGGCTTCTCGATCGCGGCCGAGCGGCACTGGGCCTCCCAATCCTCCAGCCGCGGGGCCTCCGCACCATGAAGACCATGATGAAGATCAGCGTCCTCGTTCCCTCGTACCGGCGTCCCATGGACCTCGCCCGGTGCCTTGCCGGCCTCGCCCGGCAGCGCCGCCCGGCCGACCAGATCGTCGTCGTCGCCCGCGACGGCGACGACGAGACCATCGAGACGGTCCGGCGCTTCGCCCCGCTGTTCTCCCCGAACCCGCCGCCCGACCTGGTGCTGGTCGACCAGCCCGGCGTGATCCACGCCATGGCGACCGGCCTCGACCATGTCCGGGGCGAGGTGGTGGCTATCACCGACGACGACGCGGTTCCCCATGCCGATTGGCTGGAGCGGATCGAACGGACGTTCGCGGCGTCGGTCAAGGTCGGCGGCGTCGGCGGGCGCGACCTGATCCCGGGAGAACTGGGCGAGCCGGGCGGCCTGCACGGGAAGGTCGGCCTGGTCCAGTGGTGGGGCCGCGTGGTCGGCAACCATCACCTGGGGTGCGGCGGGCCGCGCCGGGTCCAGGTGCTGAAGGGCGTCAACTGCGCCTATCGGACGGGGCTGCTCCGCAAGGTCGGGTTCGACCGGCGGCTGAAGGGGGCGGGCGCGCAGGTCCATTTCGAGCTGGGCATCGGCCTGGACATGGTCGAGCGGGGCTGGCAGCTGGTCTACGACCCGGCGATCCTGGTCGACCACTTCCCCGCGCCCCGCCAGGATTACGACAAGCGCAACGGCTTCAACGCCCGGGCGGTCAGCGACGCGGTCCACAACGAGACCTTCCTGCTGCTCCACCACCTTTCGCCGGTCCGGCGGGCGGCGCTGCTGGCGTGGTCGCTGGCCTGCGGGACGCGGAACGCGCCCGGGTTGCTCTGCCTGGCGCTGGAAGCCCGCTCCGACCGCCGCCTGGCCCTCGACCGCTGGCGCGCGACCTTGCGCGGCCGGATGGAAGGCCTCGCCAGCTGGCGCCGCGAACGGACGCCGCGCGGCATGCCGCTGGCCGCCAGCCCATGAGGCCCCCTCCCAAGATGGACCGGGGAATCGACCGGCGCTCCTTCCTGAAGGCGGGCCTGAAGGCCGGCGCCAAGGTCGGCGGCATGGCCTGCCTGGTCCCGATCGCGTCCTCCGCCGTCCAGTCCCAGGGCCGGACGGCGGAGGAGATGGGCGGGACGCCGGTTCACCGGCTGCGCCTCGGCGCGGCGTGGCCGCTCTACGGCAACCTGCTCGGCCTCTCCACCCGGCGTCTCGCCCAGCGCATCCAGTGGCTCAGCGGCGGGTCCGTCGCGGTCGAGTTGGTGGATATCGGGACCGTCAGCCTGCCGGCGCTCGACGACGTCGCGCGGATCCCCGTCGATGCCTGGCACTCGGCCGCCCACCTGTGGCCCGGGGCTCCGCCCGTCTGGACCTTGTTCGGCATGCAGATGTTCGGGATGACGGCGCCGGAGGTCCGGGTCTGGCGCAACACCTCGCCCGGCCGGGGCGTGCGCGAGGATCAGGCCGGGCGCGCCGGCCTGGCGGTCTGGTTCACCGGCGAGGTCGCGGCCGGCGGGATGGCGGTGCGGAACGACGCCTGGCCCGATGGGGGCAGGATCGCCTGCAGCCCCGGGTCCGCCGCCGTCTGGGGGCGGCTCGGGTTCGACACCGTTCCGATGACCCCGGCGGCGGCCCTGGGCGCGGTCGTGAACGGCGAGGCGGTCGCGGCGGAGGTGCCGCCCGTGCTCGCCGGACCGGCCCGGCGGCTGGCGGACGCCAGGCTCCGCTATGTCCGTTTCGGCGCCTTCTCGCCGGGGCTGGCGACCGAACTGCTGGCGAAATCCGCCGTGGTCGACCGGCTTCCAGCCGACATGAAGGTCTGGCTCGCCCAGGCCTGCGCGGAGGAGGCGACCGCCCTGGCGGCCGAAGCGGCCCAGGAGGAACAGCGCTGGATGCGGGAGGCCGGAGGGGCAGGACTGCTGATCGAGGCACCCGCCGAGATCGTGGTGAGGGGGGGCAGGACCGTGGGCGACATGCTGCGCTCGCTGGAAACCGACGCCCTGGCCCATGACGTAGTCGATGCCTATCGCAAGGTGCGCCGGAACCTGGGAACGACCGCGGCGGGTTGCTGCGCCGGACACTCTTCATTTGGATAAAATTTTACGGGTTAGCGCCTTGGCGTCCCTTCCCGGTGAGGGACCCGTCTATTACTTTCGCCTGAAACCGCTTCAACCTGGTGCGCAACAGTGAAACCTTCGAGATTGAACGCCGTAATCAAGGAAAAGCGCCTTCAGCGAACGTTGGGGCGTTTCGGATCGGTCAGGCGGATACAGGGCCTGATGTCCACGCTCTACCAGATCGCAGCGCCCGACCAGGACCATCTGGACCCCCGAGGGCAGGACGGTTCCCTGTTCACGACGATGGACGTCGAGCAGGTCGCCCTGCGGATCAAGCGGGACGGGCTTGCCCTCGGGCTCCGGCTGCCGGACGACCTCCGCGACGCCCTGGCCGAGTTCGGCACCACCACCCCGGTCAAGCCGTGGGGCGCCAGCGAAGGGATGCCGCTGGAAGCGGTCGCGGGGGGCAGGCTGCCGACCGGCGAGCCGGTCGCCGTCGCCGAGACGGTCGACCTGGACCGGTGCGAAGCGGTCCGGAGGATCACCCACGACCCGAAGCTCCTGCTGCTGGGCAAGCGGGTCCTGGGATTCAACCCGCAAGGGATCGAGGCATCGCTGCGCTGGTCGTTCCCGACCAACCTGCCGCCCACCCAGCACAAGGACATCGACCTGGCGAGCCGCTGGCATTACGACGTGATCGGCAAGAACTCGGTTTCGCTGTTCTTCTACATCCTCAAGGGGGACGACGACCTGGACGGGGCGCACGCGACGATCCTGGGGTCGCACCGCAGGAAGAAGGTGTCGATGCTGTTCCGGCCCAGCACGACGATCAGCGAGGCCGAGCTGATGAGCTATTACGGACCCGGCCAGGTGGTGGTCGCCACCGGCGAGCCGGGCGACGGCTTCGCCGAGGACCCCAACACCTTCCACCGCGCCATGCAGCCGATCTCCTCGGCGCGCCTCGTCCTGCTGATCCGCTACACCTGAGCCGTCCTCCCCGCCGCCGCCGCTACCCGCTGTTGCGCAGTCCGGCGGCGATTCCGTTGATCGTCAGCTGGATGCCGCGCAGGACGTACTCCTCCTCGCTCCGGCCGCGGTGGCGGCGCAGCAGCTCGACCTGGACGTGGTTCAGCGGGTCCAGGTAGGGGAAGCGGTTGCGGATGGAGCGGGCCAGCAGGGGATTGTCCTGGAGCAGGCTGTCCTGCCCGGTGATCGTCAGGAGGGCGTCGATCGAGGCCTGCCATTCCGCCCGGATGCGCTCGAACACGGTGCGGCGCAGGTCCGGGTCGGTGACCAGCTCGGCATAGCGGGACGCGATCGCGATGTTGCTCTTGGCCAGCACCATGTCCATGTTCGACAGCAGGGTCTGGAAGAATGGCCAGTCCCGGTGCATCGCCCGCAGCATGGCCATGCCGCCCTCCGGTCCCTCGCCGGGATGGGCGGCGAGCCAGGCCTGCACAGCCGACCCGAATCCGTACCAGCCCGGCAGCATCAGCCGGCACTGGGCCCAGCTGAACACCCAGGGAATCGCGCGCAGGTCCTCGATGCTGCGGGTCTTCTTCCGGGACGAGGGCCGGCTGCCGATGTTCAGGCTGGCGATCTCGGTGATCACCGTCGATTCCCAGAAATAGTCCTCGAAGCCCCGGGTCCCGTAGACAAGGTCGCGATAGGCGTCGAAGGCGTGGCCCGACAGCTCCTCCATCGCGGCCAGGTACTCGTCGCGGGGGGCGGCGGCGTCGGGGTGGAGCAGCGTCGCCTCCAGCGTGGCGGCGGCCAGGGTCTCCAGGTTGCGGCGGCCGACCTCGGCGTTGGAATATTTGCCGGAGATCGTCTCGCCCTGCTCGGTGATCCGGATCTGCCCCTGCACGGCGCCGCCCGGCTGGGCCAGGATCGCCTGGTAGCTGGGGCCGCCGCCGCGTCCGACCGACCCGCCCCGGCCGTGGAACAGGCGCAGCCGGACGCCGTGCCGGCGGAACACCTCGACCAGCCCGATCTCCGCCTTGTACAGCTCCCAGCCCGACGTCACGAACCCGCCGTCCTTGTTGCTGTCGGAATATCCCAGCATCACCTCCTGCTCCAGGCCCCGGCTTTCCAGCAGGCTCCGATACGCCGGCAGCGACAGCAGCCGGTCCATGATCCGGGTGGAATTGCGCAGGTCCCCGATGGTCTCGAACAGCGGGATGATGTTGACGTCCAGCGCGCCGTCGAGCGGCCGGAGCAGCCCGACCTCCTTCAGCAGGAGCGCCACCTCCAGCATGTCCGAGACGCCGTCCGCCTTGGAGATGATGCAGTTGGGCATCGACGCGGCGCCGTATCTCCGGTGCGCGTCGGCCGCCATGCGCAGGATCGCCAGCTCGCCGGCCGTCTCCTCCGAATAGCCGACGAAGGGGGAAGCCAGGGGCCGCGCGGTCTTCAGCTCCTCCAGCAACAGGGCGATGCGCGCCTCCTCGTCCAGGCCGGCATAGCCGGTGCCCGGCGCCGCGGCCTCCAGCAGTTCGGCGACCGTGCGCTCATGCACGTCGGAGTTCTGGCGCAGGTCCAGGCTGGCGAGGTGGAAGCCGAACACCGCGACCGCGTAGCGGAGCTGGCGCAGCCGCCCGCGGGCCAGCACCTCCGACCCGTTGTCCATCAGGGAGTCGTGGATGACGTCCAGTTCGCCCTTCAGCTCCGAGGCGTCGGCATAGGGCGGCGCGTCGCCGACCGCGTGGCGCAGAACCTCGGCCTGCCCCAGCGCCCGCGCTGTCGCAGCCAGTCGGGCATAGATGCCGGTCAGGGCGCGGCGGTAGGGCTCGTCCTGGCGGTTCGGCGAGCGGTCCGGCGACCGGTCCGCCAAGTCGCGGAGCGCGTCGGAGAAGGTGACGTTGCGCCTGTTCAGCGACAGCTCCCCGCCCAGCGCATGGATTTCGTCCAGGTAGAAGGCGAGCGCCCGGGTGCTTTGCAGCCGCATGGTCCGGGCGACCACGTCGGCGGTCACGAAGGGATTGCCGTCCCGGTCGCCGCCGATCCAGCTTCCCATCCGCAGGAAGGGCGGCACCTCGGAGGGTTTCCGGCCGGGATGCGGCGCCCTCAGGCGATCCTCGAGCTGGGCGTAGAAGCGCGGCAGTTCGCGCAGGAAAGTGTGGTCGTAGAAGGAGACGCCATTCTGGACCTCGTCTATCACCGTGCGCTTGGTCCAGCGCAGCAGGCTGGTCTGCCACAAGGTCAGCACGGCGCGGCGCATGGCCTCGTCGCAGACCGCGGTTTCCTCCGGCGTCATCCGGCCCCGCTCCCGCTCCGCCAGGAGCTGCGCCAGATCCATCTCCCGGTTCAGCGAGCTTTTGCGGCGCACCTCGGTGGGGTGGGCGGTCAGCACCGGGCAGACCAGCGCCTCCTTGAAGAAGGCTTCCAGCCGCTCGGACCCGATCCCGGCCTCTTCCGCGCGGGCCAGTGCATGGCCGATGGTGCCGGGCCGTGGCGCCGACCCGGCCAGGTCATGGGCGCGCGTGCGGCGGATATGGTGCTGGTCCTCGGCGATGTTGGAGAGGTGGGAGAAATAGCTGAAGGCGCGGATGATCCGCGTGGTCTGGCGCGGCGTCATGCCGTTCAGCAGGTCCTCCAGCTCCCGCCGGGCCGCCTGGTCCTGGTCGCGGTGGAACCGGATGGAGGTCTGGCGGACGCCCTCGACCAGGTCGAACACCGCGTCGCCTTCCTGCGACCGGATCGTGTCGCCCAGGATGCGCCCGAGCAGACGGATATCGTCGCGGAGCGGAAAGTCCTTCTCGGGCACCTCGGCCTGCCCAGTGGTATGGTTGATCTCCCGCATGATCGACGCCTCCCCTTGCTTCCCGGATTGCCGGGAGGGAGTCTACCCGGCGACAATCCGCCGCACCATCCCCTCCGTGCTGCAATGCGGCATTATTCCGGCCTCGCAAAGGCCGTTGTCACGTCGGCTCGTCCTGCCGCAGGATAGGGGTGCCACGAGAAGGAGCCGAGATGACGGAAGAATCCCCCTCCCCCTACGCCGCCGGTGCGGCCTATGTCGACGGCCGCTACATGCCCGTCGGACAGGCCGCGGTCCCGCTGACCGACTGGGGATACCGCCGCTCGGACGTGACCTACGACGTGGTCGGCGTGTGGGAGGGAGCGTTCTTCCGGCTGGACGACCATGTCAGGCGCTTCCGGGCCTCCATGGACTCGCTCCGCATGACGCCGGCCGAGAGCGACGACGAGATCAAGGAGATCCTGGAGCGGCTCGTCCGCCTGTCCGGCCTGCGGTCGGCCTATGTCGCGATGGACTGCCTGCGCGGGGTCCCGGCGCCGGGAATGCCCCGACATCCCGCCTATGCGCGCAGCTACATCGCCGCCTTCGCGGTGCCGTGGGTCTCGGTCGCGAGCGCCGAGATGTGCGAGCGCGGGCTTCACCTCATGATCGCCGAAACCCGGCGCATTCCGCCGGAATCGGTCGAACCCCGCGTCAAGAACTTCCATTGGGGCGACCTCACCCGCGGCCAGTTCGAGGCGCTTGACAGGGGCGCCGACTTCGCCGTGCTGCTGGACGCCGACGGCAACGTCACCGAGGGCGCCGGCTTCAACATCTTCAGCATCACCGGCGGCCGCGTCGCGACGCCGGACCGGGGGGCGCTGGACGGCATCACGCGGTTGTCCATGATCGAGCTGTGCGCCGAGCTAGGCATCCCGTGCGAGGTCCGGCCCGTCTCCGCCGCCGAACTGCGCGACGCCGACGAGATCTTCGCCTGCACCACGGCCGGCGGCGTCATGCCGGCCTCCCGGATCGACGGCCGGATCATGGGCAACGACCGGCCGGGGCCGATCTCGGTCCTGCTGCGCGACCGCTTCTGGGCCAGACGCGCCGAGGGCTGGCACGCGACGCCGATCGACTATGAAAAAGCCGACCCCGGTATTGGCGTGCCGGCCGCGACCGGGTAGACAAGCCGTTCCACAACGGGAATCGGGGGCGGACATGGGCGGTTTCATCGAGATCGGGGCCGAGGGCGGCGAGCGCTTCCGGGCCTACAAGGCGGTGCCGGCCGCGGGCCATGGCCCGGCCGTCATCCTTTTGCCGGAGATCTTCGGCATCAATGCGCATATCCGGGACGTGGCGGAGTTCTACGCCGAGGAAGGTTACGTGGTGCTGGCGCCCGACCTGTTCTGGCGGCTGGAGCGGGACGTCGAGCTCGGCTACGAGGGCGCCGACCGGGAAAAAGCGCTCGACCTGATGAAACGCTTCGACCTGGACCAGGGGGTGCGCGATATCGGCGCCACCGTCGCCGCCGCCCGCGCGATGCCGGAGGTCGGCGGACCCGACGGCCGGAAGGCGGTCGGGGCGGTGGGCTTCTGCCTGGGCGGCCGCCTGGCTTACCTTGCAGCGGCGCGCTGCGGCGTGGATGCAGCGGTCGGCTATTACGGCGGAGGCATCGAGAAGCTGCTGGACGAGGCGGACCGCATCGCCTGCCCGCTTACCCTGCATTTCGGCGGGGCCGACCGGATCTCCCCGCCCGAGGTGGTCGAAAAGATCCGCGCCACCTTCGCGGGACGGGCCGACGTGGACATCTTCGTCTATCCGCAGGCCGGCCACGCGTTCAACCGCCCCGGGCCGCACTTCGACAAGCCGGCGGCGCTGATGGCGCATTCACGCTCGATCACGATGCTGCGCAACGCGATGGGGCCGCATTACGACCTGTCGGCGCTGTGGGACAAGCATTGCGAATACGAGTTCGCCACCCGCGACGTGGACGCCACCATGTCGACCATGGTGGCCGAGCCCTACGTCAACCATATCCCGACCATGACGGGCGGGTATGGCTACAAGCAGCTTCACCGCTTCTACTCGAACCATTTCGTCCACGGGAACCCGGCCGACACCAAGCTGATCCCGATCTCGCGCACCGTGGGCGCCGATCGCGTGGTGGACGAGATGCTGTTCTGCTTCACCCATGACCGCGAGATCGACTGGATGCTGCCCGGCATCCCGCCGACCGGGAAATATGTCGAGATCCCCCTGATCGCGATCATCAATTTCCGCGGCGACAAGCTCTACAACGAGCACATCTATTGGGACCAGGCGTCCGTCCTGGTGCAGATCGGCGCGCTGAAGCTGGACGGCCTGCCGGTGGCGGGGGTGGAGACGGCGCGCAAGCTGGTCGATCCCGCCCTGCCGTCCAACACGCTGATGGCGCGCTGGACGGAAAGTGACGGGGTTTAGCGAAGTCGGCGGTTACTGGTAGCCGCCTTCCTTGCGTTCCTCCGCGGCTTCCTCCTGAACCTCCTGGTTCACTTGTCCGCCCTTCTGGCTGTCGCCGCCGGTCTTGCCGGCTCCCGGCTTGCCGCCTGCGGGCTGGTCCTTGTCGACGTCGTCGGTCCGGTTCTCATCGGCCATGGCGGCCTCCCGTGTGAATTGGCTGAACGGGCGGTCCGCCGGGAAGGCGGGCCGCGGGAATGCAACACCGGCGGGTCGGGAAAGTCACGGTGCGACCATCGGTACGGCATCCTGTTGAGGGTCGGACTGCTATGGATCGGCCATGACCAGCGGGAAGGGTGCGACACCGTGCTGAGACAGGACGACGGGACGGGGCGGGACGGTGAACTGGGTCGGGAGACCGCCCGCCGCCTCGTCCGCGACGACGATTTCGGACCCAATCCCGGCAATCTGGCCCTGTACAAGTTCGTGCCGGACGGGCTCGCGGCGGGGGCGCCGCTGGTCGTCGTGCTGCACGGCTGCGGCCAGACCGCCGCCGGCTACGACGAGGGCACGGGATGGTCGCTTCTTGCCGAACGCTGGGGCTTCGCGCTCCTCTTTCCCGAACAACAGCGGGAAAACAACCAGGGCGGCTGCTTCAACTGGTTCGAGCCGGACGACATCGAGCGCGATGCCGGCGAGGCCGCGTCGATCCGCGCCATGGTGGAACGGATGCGGCAGGCCCACGGCACCGACCCCTCCAGGACCTTCGTCAGCGGCCTGTCGGCCGGCGGCGCCATGGCGGTGGTCATGCTGGCGACGTATCCCGAGACCTTCGTCGGCGGCGGCGCCATCGCCGGCCTCCCCTACAAGGCGGCGCTCGGCCTGCGCGAGGCGATGGGCGCGATGTTCCGCGGCCGCGCCAAGCCCCCGGCGGAATGGGGCGACCTGGTCCGGCAGGCTTCCGGCCACGAGGGTCCCTGGCCCGTCCTGTCGATCTGGCACGGCACGGCCGACCGCACCGTCGCCGCCATGAATGCCGCCGAGCTGGCGAACCAGTGGGCCCACCTTCACGACGCCCCGGGTCCCGCCAGGGAGGACGAGGTCGCGGGCCAGCGCCATCTGGTCCTGCATGACCGGAACGGACGGGCCGTGGTCGAGCTGTACGAGATCGCCGGCATGGCCCATGGGGCGCCGATCGGTCCGGGAGAGGACGGCGAGCCCTTGGGCATCGCGGGGCCGTTCATCCTGGATGCGGGGCTCTCCTCGACAGTCCGGATCGCGCGATTCTGGGGCCTCGGCCCCCTGCAGGCGGAACCCCGCACCGAAGTGCCCGTCGAAACCGCTCCCCCGGCGCCGGTACCGGCGGAACCGGTCCCCGCCGGCCGGATCGCAAGGTTGTGGGCCAGGCTGAAGCGCGCCGTCTCCCGCGGGAGATAGGGAAACAGGGAAGGCGGGAGGAGCATTGCTACCGGCCCCGCCATCCCGCCCTCGCCCGGCGGCTGCGCGCCTCCTCGTCCCATTGCCGCTTGAGCCGGACCGTCTCCAGCTTCAGCCGCAGGGACTCCAGCCGGTCGAGCCGGGCGCGCCGCTCGTCCAGGTCGGCGGCGATGTGGCGCCGGAAGTCGGCAGGCTCCGGCAGCCGCCGGTAGGAGAACTGCTCCCACACGGCCCGGAACGCCTTGCGCCAAAGGTCGCGCGGCCAGCTTGCCATCACCTCGATGTCCAGTTCGAGGGCGATGTCGTCGGGAAGCGGGAAGCCCCGGCGGGACGCCAGCGTGGTCACGGCCGCGAGCACTTCCGCCGGATCGCCGGGCGCGAGTTCGTCCCTCGCCCGCGCCAGGGCTCCCGGCAAGGCGTCGATCACGTCATCGGGCATGTCCGGCAGATGGATCGCCGGCTCGTCGGCCCAGGAGTCGGTCCAGGCAGGCAGCCGCCCGTTCCCGATTGCGGTCGGCAATGCGCGGGTCCGGTCCCCGGCCGACGGCGTCCTGGGGTTTGCATCGGGTTTCGGAGGGGGAGCGGCGAGCGTCACCACGTTGCCGGACTGCTGCCGTGTCGGTTTCACGCGGGCGGGTTCCATGGGAGTTCTCCTGGTCCGGGGATCGGCGGGTATTCCGGGCGTTGAGCAGCGGCAGGCCGCCCTTCGGTTCGAGCAGCCAGCGCCGCCACGCCGCCGACGGGTCGGCGTAGCGGTAGCCCTTGGCCTGGCAGGACAGGACGAAGCTTTCGGTGAAGGCCAGCACGTCCAGGTCGGGGTGCCGCGCCTTGGCCCAGGCCGCGTCGGCGCCGGTCGGCACCCAGTCCGCGGCGACCGGTCGGACGGTTTCGGAAACCGGCTGCGCCGACAAGCCCGCCCGCGCTTCGTGAGAGTCTGTTGATTCGTCGTGATGACTCGTGTCAGCGGACTCGACAGCGGCGTCAGGATCTTCCGACACCTCGACGGCGTGCGTCCGGATCTCCGGCCGCGCACCGGCCTCGGCTTCCGCCCGGCGGGCCATGCCGTCCTGCAGCCGGTAGCGGCTGGCCCGCTGGCGGCCTTCGATGTACTGGCGGTCGTGCAGGATCAGGCCCTGCGCCTCCAGCTCGGCGATGGCGGCATGGACCCAGGCGCGGGAGCGCTCCAGGTCGGAGGCGATGGTTTCCTGGCGCACCCAGATCCAGCCGACGCGGTCGGCATAGGTCGCGAGTGCGGCATAGACTGCTTTGGCAGCCACGGAGAGGCCGGGCCGGCGCATGACCGACGCGGCAACGGTTCCCCAGCGGCTGCCCACGACGTGAGCGCCCATGATATCCCTGCGGAGTGTTGCGGTCCGCGGCGGGCGCACCTTCCCTGGTGCGAAAAGCCCTGGCAGGCTTTCCGCTTGTCAGAAGGAACCGGACTCGACTACTCTGCAGGTGTCTAGGCTACAGGTAAGCGGATCCGTCCGCCGCTTGTGTTCGGGGGATGGCCCGCCCTGGCAGGCGGGCCTTTCCTTTTTCGCTATGTCATCCCGGTGTCCTCAAGTCAGCGTTTTCAAGTTCCGGACGTCTCCTCGCTCGGGGACCTCACAGTTCGGGATTCCAGAAGGGCAGCGCCGCGAAATCGCTCGGGCGGCCGGACGACCGGCGCCAGAAGATGACGGCCACGTCCTTCAGCGGAATGCGTTCGGAGCCGTCCAGCGGGCCGGCTTCCAGGTGTTTCTGGTTGGCCAGCGCGATGCCGAAATCGGGCAGGCTGTCCGCCTCCAGCAACTGCTTGACCAGGTATTTGAAACCCTTCAGCGGCGTCGAGCCGCCGACATGGGTCTTCAGGGATTCCAGGTTGATCCGGAAACCCTCGTTGCCGCCCATGTGGCTCCGGGCGATCTCGTAGATGCGCCGGGGCAGCGGGGCCAGCTCGAAATAGCGCGAATTGTAGGTCAGCATCATGTCGTCGTGCAGGATGGCCCGGTAGAGCCAGTCGCACAGCTCGACCGTGATCGAGCGCATCGACTTCTTGCCGTCCTTGGTGGTGCGATAGTTGATCTTGGCCTTCGAGATCCAGGAGAACCAGGCGTCCTCGCCCTCCCCCCCGGTCTCGATGTTGGTCTTGATCTGGGTGCCCTGCAGCCGGTCGATGCTCTCCCGGATCTGCTCGTAGGCGGAACCCCCGACCACCTTGCCCGACACGCGGCAGAAGTCGTTGGCGGTGAAGGTGAACTTCTGCGCCGGCCGCTCCCCCTTGTCGATCTTCTCGCGCATCAGGCTCGCGATATAAATGATGAAATCCTTGTCCACGACGTTGGCCATGCCGGAATAGCTCGGCTTGACCTCGATCCGGCGCAGGCCGTCGTCATAGATGATGGGGTCCATCGACTTGCGGCTGGTATCCAGCGCGAAGAAGCCCCAGACCATCATCCGACGGTCATTGCTGACATCCCCGCGCAAGGGGCTGTCGAACAGGCCTAACTGGCGTCCTTCACTCATGGGTCCTCCTCATGGATGCATCATGCCACCGGCGGACCGCCCGTCCAGATGGTGAATGGCCCAGGTCAACCAAACGCCAGATCTTTTTCCCCCAGGTAAACCAAACGCCAACCGGACTCACCGTCGAGTCAGGACGCAGGTAAACCAAACGCCAACCCCGGCCCCCGCGAGGTGAACCAAACGCCAATCCTGACCGGAAGGAGGTCAACCAAAGGCCAATAGGACCCGTGCGAATCGGCTTTGCTGCGGACTGGCCTCCCGGAAACGGGGAAATGAGGCCCGGACTCGGGGCCTGACAGGGCCTGACCGGGCGGCGGCCTTGGCGTTCGGTTGACCATCCGGCCCGGGACCGGGCCGCCGGGGTGGAGGCGTCCTATCCCTCTTGGCGTTGGATTGACCTACGGCCCCGTCCGAACGGCCGGCTTGGCGTTCGGTTGACCAGCTCCCGGGATCGGGGGAAAATCGGGTCCGGGACGGAAACGTCGAGATCACAAGGATAAGGAAACGATGGCACGGACCACGGAACAGGATTTCATCGCGTCGCTCGACCGGGAGCCGGCGCCGGCCGACCTTCCCCCGACGCTGCAGGCGATCCGCCATGGCCTGCGGGGCGAATGGGAACCGGCCCACGGCATCGTCCAGGCACTGGACGGGGCCGATGCCGCCTGGATCCATGCGTGGCTCCATCGGATCGAAGGCGACCTGGACAACGCGGGCTATTGGTACCGGCGCGCCGGACGCCCCACGGTGTCCGGCGGCACCGACGAGGAAGGGCGGCGGATCGCGGCCGAGCTGCTGTCCCGCTGAGCCGGGCCGGCATCCGCCGTCCGTCGGGCTTCTCCCGCGGTTATCCGCGGCGGCGGTCGTTCGCGGCGTCCCCGCCGCCGCCGGCCCGCCCCAGCCCGTGCAGCGCTTCCGCGGCTTCGGGAAGGGACAGCGCCGCCGTCGCGAAGGACGCGACGGTGGCGGTCTGGCAGTAGGCGCAGAGCGCCCGGTTGTCGGCCCATTCCTCCCGCCCCAGCTTGACGGTCACGCCGGCGTCGTAGAGCGCCTTGGCGGCCAGGGCGATCGGCAGCCAAGGGTCGGTCCGGGCGCGGTCCCGTCCGCCGGCACCCGCCAGCAGGGCGGTCACGGCATAGGTCGCCACCATCATCAGGCCGTCCGGTGTCTGCATGCGACGGTAAGCATAGTCCGAGGCATCGACCCTGGCGGAATCGAAGACCCCGACCGGCGGGTCCGGCAGTCGGCGCAGCACGCCGACCTGATACAGGCCGACGATCTGGCCCATGGTCGCCCCCAGATAGGACAGGCCGACGATCCAGCGCCGGCGGCGCAGATGGGGGTCGTTTTCCTCGCGGAGCTGGCGGCTGAGCTGGCGCGGTGACGGCCGGGAGACCGATCGTGCGGATGTCATGAAGCTTCCTTTCTTTCTGCCGGCCTTTCTGCCGGGTGGCGTGTCGCTCTCCTGGTGAACAAGCGGACCCCGCCCCCGTCCCGCCGTGTCCCATCCCGTCGGGCCGGTCACCGCATTAACTGTTACGCCACCGAAACAAATCAGCCTCGGGCATGTTTGTCCTCCCCAGTCGAAACGAACTCCGGAGGATATGAACCATGGCCCGAGTTACGGTCGAAGACTGCGTCACGCGGATCCCGAACCGTTTCGAGCTCGTCATGATCGCCGCCCGCCGGGCGCGCGACGTGGCCGCCGGCGCGGAGCTGGAGATCGACCGCGACGACGACAAGAACACGGTCGTCGCCCTGCGCGAGATCGCCGAGCACGCCGTGCCGCTGGAAGGACTGCGCGAAGCCCTGGTGAAGGGCCACCAGCGCCGGGTCGAGGCGGACGAGCCGGACGAGGACGTGGCCGAGCTGATGGCCGGCGAACAGGCCTGGGTCGACCGCCCCGACGCCGGCGACCGGGACGAGGACGAGATCGCCATGTCCGACCTGGACACCGAGGCCGAGGACCTGGGCGGCGACGACGCCATCGGCGAGGCCCCCATCGGCGAAGAAGACGACGTCCTCAGCCGCATGGACCAGGAACCCGGAGCGGGCTTCGAGGGCGAGGACGGCAACCTTGTCGACCAGAACGTGAACGACCTGGGCAAGGCCTATGGCGGCGACGCGGAAGGCGTCAGCGACGCCCTGGACGATCCCGGCAACCGCTTCTACGACTGACGGCGGCTGTTCATTCCGACCGCTTACTGTATATAAGGCGGATGATTTTCGTCGTTTTATATTCCTTCGTCGCCACCGTCGTGTCCGGCTGGCTCGCTTGGCGCCTGCTCTCCCTGCGGGCGCGCCGGAAGAACCGCTTCGTCTTCGGGCCTTGGCCGGTCCCGATGGTCGCCCTCGGCGATTTCGACCCGGCCTTCAGCGCCACCGAGTTCGGCCCCGGGCTGGGCGGCGAGGTGCATTTCATCAGCCAGGGCGACAAGCCGGCCGTGGGCGGCGTGTCGGACCTGGAAAGCTGGGTCCTGTCGGTCCTGGCCAAGGGCCGCACCCGGATCTTCGAGTTCGGCACCTGTACCGGCAAGACCACCTATCACCTGGCGCGCAACAGCCCGGCCGACGCGCGGATCGTCACGCTGACGCTGCCGCCGGAAGGGCACGAGGCTTACGTGGCGTCGGACAGGGACGATCGGGAGCATGGGGAGATCGCGCTTCGCGAATCCCGCTTCACGGAATTCCTCTATACGGGAACCGAAGCCGCCGCGAAGATAGAGCAGCTCTACGGCGACAGCAAGGCGCTGGATGACGCACCCCATGCCGGCGGCTTCGACCTGATCTTCATCGATGGGTCGCACGCCCATTCCTATGTGGTCAGCGACACGGAGAAGGCGCTCCGGATGCTGAAGCCGGGTGGCATCGTGCTGTGGCACGACTACCGGCCGAAGGTGCCGGGCGTGTTCCGGCACCTGGGCGACTTGTCGAAAAAGCTCCCGCTCGTCCATCTCGCCAGGACCTCGCTGGTGGCCTACCGCAAGCCGGCCTAGGAACATTCACAGCCAGCGGCGGACGCGGCGCCGGTATTCCGGGTAGTCGGCCGGGAACTTGGCGGCGAGGTAGCGTTCCTCCCGGCCGATCACCCCGTACCGGATCACCAGGATCGCGGGGACGAGCATGGCCAGCACCGGGACGCTGTCGAAGCCGAGCGCGATGGCGGTCTGGAGCAGGGCCATGGCGAGGTACATGGGGTTGCGCGTGCGGGCATAGATCCCGCCGGTGACCAGCGCGGTCGCCGGCTTCCACGGCTCCACATGGGTGCCGGCCCGGCTGAACAGCCGGATCGCCGCGGCGGCCAGCGCCAGCGCCGCGACGGCGAGCAGGCCGGCGAGCCCCAGGCGGAACCCGCCGGGCAGGCCGAACCCCAGCGGCGCGATCCAATGGTGAAGCGCGAAGCCGAGGGCGACGGCCCCGGCGAACAGCAGCGGCGGCGGCGCGATCACGCCGGGCTTGTCAGTTCCTGCGCTCATGCGGCGTCCCCTCCCCTTCCAGAAAACGAATTTGCGGAAATCCTGTCATGTCCCGGCGGGAAGGCTCCAGCGCGTTCGTTCAGGTACCGCCATCCCTTATACCCCTGCCGGTCCCCGGAACCTCGCGCGGCGCGCCATGTTTTTGTGCAGTGCGAAGTGGGCGGGGCGGAAGCCGCTCGACGTCAGCTATGGAATGACACAGAGGCGACTCGAATGACCACATCGATCATCGGACTTTTCGAAGACGGCGACATCGCCGGGAACGTGCTCGGCGAGCTTGCCGGAGCTGGTTTCGACAAGGAAGCGATGGAGATCCTGCAGGGCGCGCCCGCGGACGAGATCTCCAGCCGCTTGCTGGAGGCCGGTTACGACGAAAGCCAGGCCCGGCGCTATGCCGATGCGATGCAGAAGGGCGGCGCGATGGTTGTCGCCGAGACCGACGACGACAGGGCCGACGACGCCCTGGCCGTGATGCGCCGCTTCGGAGCGCTGACCCCGGAAGCTCTGGCCGAGCGGCTGGACGCCCGCGACGCCGAGCGGGCCCGGGCGGAAGAGGCCGAGGCGGACGAGGAAGAGGCCGAGGAAGACGAGGAGGCCGACTACGGGGAGGCCGAGACCGCCCAGGTGATCGAGGAGGAACTGGAGGTCGGCAAGGAGCGGACCACCGGCGGCAAGCGCCTGAAGGTGACGGTCAGCGAACGCGAGGTCGAGCAGACGATCAACCTGCGCGGCGAGAGCGTCGAAGTCGAGCGCAGCCGCGTGGACCGCGACCTGACCCCGGATGAGCTGGACCATGCCTTCGAGGAGCGCACCATCGAGATGACCGAGACCCGCGAGCGGCCGGTGGTCGCCAAGCGCGCCCACGTCGTCGAGGAGGTCGTCCTGACCAAGCACAGCAACGAGCACGAGGAGACCGTCAGCGGCACCGTGCGCCGCCAGGACGTGATGGTCGAGGACATGGGCTTCAGCGGCTCGTCGCAAGGGCGGTCCGGTTCGGTCAAGGCGGCGACCGTGCCGGGCAAGCCGGCCAAACCGTCGGGGTCGAAGCCTGCCCGGCCGAAGGTGCGGGAGGCCTGAGACCAAGGGCGGCCCCCCGGGGGTATGTCAGCAAACGTCATGACGGCGGTGGCCCCGGGAGTGCTTCGCTTCTCGTCACTTTTCGTCATGCGCGGGCTTGAGCCGCGCATCCACGCGCAGACTGCCGTGATGAAGCTTGCGCGTGGATGGCCGGATCAAGTCCGGCCATGAAGAAATGGGGGTGTTCCCGGCGCCCGGCGAGGTGTCCGTGCGTCTGCTCCCCCTGGGGGTATGTCAGCGAATGTCATGATGGCGGCCCCGGGAGTGCTTCGCTTTTCGTCACTTTTCGTCATGCGCGGGCTTGACCCGCGCATCCACGCGCAGACTGCCGTGGTGAAGCTTGCGCGTGGATGGCCGGATCAAGTCCGGCCATGACGAAATGGGGGTGTTCTCGGCGCCCGGCGACGTGTCCGTGCGTCTGCTCCCCCTGGGGGTATGTCAGCGAATGTCATGATGGCGGCCCCGGGAGTGCTTCGCTTTTCGTCACTTTTCGTCATGCGCGGGCTTGACCCGCGCATCCACGCGCAGACTGCCGTGGTGAAGCTTGCGCGTGGATGGCCGGATCAAGTCCGGCCATGACGAAACAGGGGTGTTCTCGGCGCCCGGCGGCGTGTCCGTGCGTCTGCTCCCCCCCGGGGTTATGTCAGCGAATGTCATCAAACGGCGGCACGCCCCGGTTCCCCTATTCACGCTGCAAAGATCCGGCACCGGGGTGCGGCGGGCAGTATGGCAGGGAATGGTGAAGGAATCGCTCACGCCGGCCCGGAGTCCTCCAGCGTCCGCCTTGCGATCCCGCCGACCAGGTCGGGCAGGACGTCGAAGGCGTAAGGGACGCACAGTCGTTCCAGCGGGGTGTGGTAGTCGCGGCCCCAGGGTCCCGCGTTGACGATGGGGACTCCGCCGAGCGCCGGGCCGTCGGGCCAGGCGATGCCGGCGCCCCAGGGCGGGGTGTTGGCGGCGATGACGGGGATGGCGGCCTCGTCCGCCTGGCCCAGGAAGCTCATGTCCGAGATGCCGGGGAAATAGCGCAGCAGCCGGATCGTGGTTCCGTGGCGCCGGGCGACATTGGCGGCGGCCTCGGCGCAGGCGGTTTCCAGCCGGCGCGCCGCAGGGTCTTCCCCCAGGCTGGTCGCCAGGTAGGGCATGGACGCGAAGCCCAGGACGATCGCGGGGCCGGACCGGCCGCTCAGTTCCCAGGCGCGTTCGGTGACGATCCGGCTCTGTTCCGGCAGGTCAAGCCCGCGCTCCGCCGCGTCGCGGGCCGCCTCCGCCAGGGCTTCGGCGGCGGCCGGTCCCCGGCGCTCGACCTCCTGCCGGAGCACGTCGAAGGTCAGCACCGGCACTT
Source organism: Skermanella mucosa (assembly GCF_016765655.2). NCBI lineage: Bacteria > Pseudomonadati > Pseudomonadota > Alphaproteobacteria > Rhodospirillales > Azospirillaceae > Skermanella > Skermanella mucosa. The sequence continues at coordinate 17,270 of NZ_CP086108.1, read as the reverse complement.
CGCCCGTCGGGGTGCCGTGCCGCTCGCCGAGCCGGTCCGTGAAGCCGCGCGCCGCCCGGCCGGCGAGCCGCGCCACGATGCCCAGCACCTCGGCCGGGCCGCGCCGCTGGGTCATGACGTTCCAGAACATCCAGACCCGCTCGGGCGTGGTGACGTTGTAGCCCTGCTTGGTGTCCTTCATGCCGAGCAGGGTCACCCCGGCGGTGACCTCCTCCCCGCTTTCGCCCCGGGTGCGCTCCAGCAGGTCGGGCGCCCATTCCATTTCTGCCGCCAGAGCGCCGGCCAGCGCGCAGGCGCCCAGGCCGCGGAAGGCGTCGGAGGCGTGGGTCGCGCGGCCGACCACCAGGGCGCTGGGCAGGAGCTTGCCGATGGTGCCCAGGGCTACCGCCCGCCCCTCGGTTCCGTCGCCGTCCTCCACCAGGGCGTCCAGGTTGACCGCCGCGACGATCTCCAGCCCCCGGTCGCGGCCCAGGCCGGCCAGGGAGGCTGCGGCGGCGCGGGCGCCGTCGGAGTTGACCTCCTCGTCCGGCACGGCCAGGAACAGCAGGCTGCCCGGATAGTCCGGGTCCGCCGCGGCCTCCTCCATCGCCGCCAGCCCGGCGGCGAGCCCGGCCTTCATGTCCAGCAGCCCGCGGCCGGGCAGGAAGTCCGGCCCGTCCAGGTCGGCGAGCGCCAGCCGTTCCGCCGGGGTCGCCGCCTCCCGGCGCAGCCGTTCCGCCAGGGCGGTTTTCAGCGCCTCCGGCCGGCAGGCGAGGGGCGACAGGTCGCCGTAGTCGTCGATTCCCACGGTGTCGAAATGCCCGGTCAGCACGACGGTGCGCGGCCCCCTGCCCCGCAGCAGCGCGCAGACGCAGGCCCGCGCGTGCCGCCCGCCCGGCACGGGGATGGTCCAGACGTCGCCGGGCCGGCCGGCGAACAGGGGGCTGGCGCGCAGCAGGTCCACCAGCCGCCCGGCGAACCCGGCCTCGTCGGCGGTTCCGGTCACGCTGGGGATTTCCGTCAGGGCGATGGCCCAGCGGGCGGCGGCGGTACCGGGGAGTGTGCTCATGAAGTCGGTTCCGGCTTGCTGTTGGCGACGGGGCGGACGGGCGGGGCCGCCTGCTCGCCCGCGAGCATAGGGAGCATGCCGGGATGTGGCCAGTGCGGCGAGGCCCGGGCCAGCCGGTTCCCTGGCCGGTACCTTACGGGAGCGGGTTTCGACGCATTGACTCGGCAGGCGGGGGTGCTCCGAGTGCCGCTGGATCTGCCGGCAAGGTCGTGATCCGGCGAAAACGGCTTCGGTGAACGTGAGCGCCTTGTCAGGATCAGAAGAGGATGACTTCGGCGCTGCCGCTGAACATTCCCTTTATCGTTTCGTTGTCGGTGTCAATGTCGTCGGGTACGGCGAACCGCCCTTTCGCCACGCCGACTCGTGGACCGGTCGGGACAGGCGACACGGGCACAAGCCGGGCGGCCGGCTTGCCGTCGCGGGAGATGATGATTTCAGCTTCGGTGCCGTTCTCAACCGCCTCGATCAGGCGGGACAGGTTGGATTTCGCCTCAACCATGCTGACGACAGCCATCTTTTGTCCTTCCTGACACAGGTTGGCTGACCAAAGCTATTCCTCCGCATTGGTCGGAGCAAGGGGGGAACCGGCCCGGCGGGCGCATCATCGGCCGGCGAAGCGGTCTATCGTCATGTCGAGCAGGGCGCGGAGGCGTGCCAGCCGGCGCAGGTCCCGGTGATAGCCGACCCAGACGTCGCGTCCGGGCGGCGGTTCGCCGAGGTCGATTTCCGCCAGCTCTTCCAGGGAATCCCCGATCGGCCGGGGCAGCACCGCGAGCCCGGCGCCCGCGGCGCACATGCGGGCCTGGGCGTCCCGGTTGTTGCTGCGGAAGCCGATTCGGGCCTCGGGCAGCATGCGTTTCAGCCAGGCCACGTCCGGCATGGTGCCGAAACCCGTGTCCATGGTCACCAGGGTGCAGCCGCGGCCGTCGCCCGTCCGTGGCAGCGGCCCGCCCGCGACTCCGTACAGGGCGTAGTCGATGCGCGTCAGCTTGCGCTGGACCACCTCCGGCTCCTGGAACGGGCGGATGCGGAAGGCGAGGTCCGCCTCCCGCCGCGCGAGGCTGAGCAGGCGCGCCTCGGTCAGAAGCTCGACCGTCACGCCGGGATGGCTGCGGGCGAAGGCGGCGAAGACCGGGGTCAGCATATGGGTGCCGAACCAGTCGGACGACGACACCCGCACCACGCCTTCCAGCCCCCCGCCCTGCCCGGCCAGCTCGCGTTCCAGGGCGATGGCTTCCTCCTCCATCCGCTCGGCGTGGCGCAGCACGGCCGACCCCTCGTCGGTCAGCACGAAGCCGTCGCTCGTCCGCTGGAACAGGGCGTGGCCGACCGACTCCTCCAGCGCCCGCAGGCGCCGTCCCATGGTCGGCTGCGTCTGGCCGACGCGCCGCGCCGCCGCGCCCAGCGTGCCTTCGCGGGCGATGGCGAGGAAGATCCGAAGGTCGCTCCAGTCCATGGCCGGACCATACGGAAATGCATGGATTCCGTACAGGGACGTTGATCGCCAAACGCCGGCGATGGGCCGACACTGCGCCCCTCGACGACACGGCAAGGATCATGGTGGAAGGATCATGGTGCAGGGATCATGGAGATGGTGAACGGACGATCGAACAGGATGCGGGCGCTGGTGCTGGACTCCCCCGGCGCCCCGTTCCGGCTGGCCAAGGTGGCGCGGCCGGTGCCCGGACCGGGGCAAGTGCTGGTCCGGATCATGGCCAGCGGAGTCAACCCGCTCGACGTCAAGATCCGCGCCGGGGCCGCCGCGCATGCCAGGCAGCCGCTGCCGGCCGTCCTGGGCATCGACCTTGCGGGCGTGGTCGCGGCGGTCGGGCCGGGCGTCACCGCCTTCGAGCCGGGCGACGCGGTTTATGGCATGACCGGCGGCGTGGGCGGCCGGCAGGGCTCGCTCGCCGACTATGCGGCGGTGGAGGCCGAGCTTCTGGCGCCCAAGCCCGCCAACCTGACGATGCGGGAGGTGGCCGCCCTGCCGCTGGTCACCATCACCGCCTGGGAGGGCTTGGTGGACCGGGCCGGCGTCGGCGCCGGCCGGACGGTTCTGGTCCAGGGCGGCGCCGGCGGAGTCGGGCATGTCGCCATCCAGGTCGCCCGCGCCTTCGGGGCGACGGTGTGGGCGACGGGTTCGGCGGACAAGGCGGACGTGATCGCGCGGCTGGGCGCCACGCCGATCGACTATCTGGCCGAGCCGGTGGAGGACTATGTCGCCCGCCACACGCAGGGGCGCGGGTTCGACCTTGTCTACGACACCGTCGGCGGCCCGGTCCTGGACGCCTCCTTCCTTGCGGTCCGGCGGTTCGGGCATGTGGTCAGCGCGCTGGGATGGGGGACGCACGCGCTGGCGCCGCTGTCGTTCCGGGCTGCCACATATTCGGGAGTGTTCACCTTGCTGCCGATGCTGACCGGCGAGGGCAAGGCGCGCCATGGCGAGATCCTGCGGCAGGCGGCGGCGCTGGTGGAGGCCGGCAAGCTGCTTCCCCTGCTCGACCCGCGCCGCTTCTCCCTGGACCGGGCGGCCGACGCCCATGCCGCCGTCGAATCCGGCACGGCCCGGGGCAAGGTCGTCGTCGAGATCGGGGACATGGGAGACGGCGGGGACACGGGAGACGCCGGGGATACCGGGAACATCGGGGACGTCGGCGGCGCGTGACGCCGGGACCTGCCGGCCGGTTCCTCACAGGAGTTGGTTGGTCCGCCTCGGGTCCGGCCACGCGACCGCGATCAGCACGGGGCGGTCATGGGCGGCGGTGCTGTCCGGCTCCGGCGCGAGCGGCACGGCGACGGCCTTGAGCATGCCGTCGCGCTCCGCGGCGCGGGGGCCGGGCGGGATCGGGCCGGAGGCCGCCGCCTGCGCCGCCGATGCGTTGAGGGTCAGCAGGCCGATCCGCATCGCCTGGGCGCGGCTGGCCCAGGCGGTGCCGCGGAAGCCGGCGGGCAGGCCGAGCAGTTCTGCCGCCAGCGGGAACAGGGCGAGGCAGAACGGCGGGTCGGCGCGCGGGCCGTCGCGGACCAGGAGGAGGCGCCGGCGGAACGGCATCCACAGGCGGCCGTCGATCTCGGACCAGCGCGGGTGGCGGCCCTCGCAGGGGCGCTGGGCGTTCCACCAGACGGTGAGCAGCGGGTCGAGCTGGGGGTTCAGCGTGCGCCAGCGGCACGCCGGGTAGCGGTAGGGGAGCACGGGCGGGCCGCCCTTCCCGGCTATTGGACCCGGCCGGCGAGCGTCCCGCCCGCCGCCAGCATGGCCTTGAAGACCGCGCGAACCCGGTCGGCGCCGAGGCCGGAGGCGGCCATGCCGGCGGCGACCATGGCGGGGGTCGGCTCGGGCTCGATGACGGTCAGCCCGGTGTCGCGCAGCAGGCCGACGACGTCCAGGGCGTGGGCCATGAGGGACGCGTGAGGGGCGACGGGGCGGCGGCGGTCTGGTTGGGGGACGGGGCGGTGCTGGGGGAATCGGCAGGATCGTTCTGCATGCGGATCGGACCTTCACGCACGGTCGGAAGAGTAGGCCAAGGGAGGGCGTCTTCCGGAAAGCGCCGGGCGCTCGCCGAAAGCGGGCCGGGAAACCCGGCCGGGCGGCCTGATGGAGTCTGCCGGAGCTTGGTCGCGGTCAGGAACCGCGGGGGGAGCGGCGCGGCGGATGACGGTGCGGCAGGTGACGGTGCGGCAGGTGACGGTGCGGCCGGTGACGGTGCGGGACGGGAACGGGTGTTCCCGCCGCCGCAGGGATCGGGACCCCTGCGGCGGCGGAGAACAAAGATTGGCGCAGGAACGCGCCGGGTGTGGTATGGGCTTGCGTAGCCATCGATGATCTTCCTTGACAGGTGTGATCGGTGGTCAGGCCGGGTGGGGAGCTGGTAACTCCTTGCTCGGCCGCCTCGCGGGGTGCGACGGCACGCGAACAGTGCGCCGAATGCGGGCGCATTGTCAAATACTCTGGTAAGTGGGTGCGGGGTTGGGTGCGGCAACCGAGAGGGTGGCTGCGCGTTGGGAATGTCGCGTCAGTTTGACGCTGGTGCCGGGTGGGGGAGCTACGTGAAGCGGTGGTACCGCTTGAAGGAGACATAAGGCCGATGTGGTGCGTGGGTCAGCGCGCCGACGGCTTGGTATAGTACTCTTGTACAGGACGTTATCGCCATCTGCCATGGGGGAAAACACGGATTCCCTAGCATTTTCTGCTTTGTCGCAACCTTCAACAGTATGTAGCAAGGTATTAGTCAGAAACGGGACCCGAAAAACGAATTACAGAAGTTTGGAGTGTTAACATAATTTAGGGTTAACAATAAACAGGCTGTTATTAGTAGATATCGAAGGAATTTCTCGGAATGTTTTTATAGATTTAGTATGTGATAAAGGCTAAATTTTAGAGCGTACTCCTTTCTGTCATGAGATTCTCATCATGCGAGTTTTTGCAACAGAATTCCCTATCAAACCAGTAAATAATCGTGCTTATTTTGTAGCACAAGTCATGGCTTGGCTGCATGGGACGAAGTACAGTACTGTATTGAATCAGTATGAGCATGAAGTTCTGGAAACCGAAAATGCATACCTCCGGTCAGCCAGCGGAGAAGAACTACGATTCCGGGAGATATCCGACCAAGGGAATTTGAGTGCCATTGGCTTTAGGCATGACTTTGCAGACAATGATGGCCGGCTCTGGCGCACAGAAGTGGTGATAGTCTGCGGTGCCGGTACGGAGCGGCAAGATCTCATCCGCATAAAGACACAATGCATTGCAGTTGAACCTAACGTTAAGTTAGAATTTCCCCGCAAACCATATATAATAAAGTCAATGTTAAATGACAGTTGGGGAGGAAAAGATAATTTATTAGAAGTATCAGACAAGCCGATCTGGCTCAAAGACAATAAAGAATCTATAGATTTAGCCAAAAGCATTGTTCTTGGTCAAGCAAGCCGTTTTCTTCCTGTCATTTATTTGTCAGCTCGGGGTGCATCAACATGGCTACTTGAGAGGAGTCAAATTGAGAAATTGGCTTATGATCTCGGTGGTGTAGCACATGTGATAGTCGAGCCAAGTAAAAAATTCTCTTTTGATTTAAGAGATAAGATCAACGTTGTCATTGCTCACGGAGGGAGAATCGGTATTTCTTTGCCGGGACAAGGTTTTATACGAAAGTTTTTCCCTAATTGGAAGTTACAAGTCGGGCATGATCTTCTCACAGCAGTGAAATCAGCCTCAATCTATGCCCGTAGCGAAATGCCATCAAAAGGTTGGGATTGGACTGAATTGCAGGAGCAAGCGCTCCAAAAGCAACGCATTCGTGATCGTTCCCGACTGAATAACGACGAGATAGAGAAGCTTTATTTAGAAGAGATTGCCAACCTTCGCGATAGGATAAAGCAACTTGAGGAAGAAGTTGCAGTTCGGTCTCAAAATGAAGTATCGTCTCGTGATGAAGAAGGCATTTTGTCTGATCAGTTTATTGAACGCATCGGTAGTGAAATTTATCCTGGTGAGTTTTCAGATCGCATTCGATTGGCGGCAAAGCTTGCCTGTCAGACTGCGGAGCAAACTGGCCTTGATCGTCGAAGCAAAGTGATTCTCACCTCAATCATTAAGAATCTTCCAGTATCCCATGGGTTGATTGAGTTGATTGAAGACCTTGAAAGGGCAACAAAGAACCCTAAGAGGTTAAGGGGTGAATTATCTGTTTTACTTTCTCATCATGGATACATGAAGAAGGCTAATAATAAACATTATCGTATGGAAGCAAATATAGGTTATGATGGCTTAGATAGTATTACACTTCCAAATACTCCGAGTGAAATTCGAGGATTATCAAATCTGAGAAAGCAGATAGAAAGGACTTTAGGGATTTCTAAGCTTTCGGATTGAATAATTCTGCATCCTTTGAGGGTTTCCAGCGGAGTGGTGCGATGGTGGGCATTTTCGGTATCACGGCTGCGGGTATCGCACGATTGACACCGGAGCCTGGGCTTGCTTTTTAGCCGCATTAATGCACCAGGCCGGAAAGCGCTCTGAAGTTCTCTGCCTTTCTTCAACTTTTAGCTGTTCAGGCAAGGGTTGGCCGTAACGCCGATTGGGCGGCGCTGCAATGGTGAGAGGTCTTGAGGTTGGCGGGTTGGGCGGAACAGGGGCACTCGGCCCCGGCGTTCAGGTGACGAGTCGGGGAACCCGCTCCAGGAGCAGGCGCAGGACAGTTTGCTCCGGGCAGGCGGTAGGCAGGTGGACGAGGATTTGCCGCCTGGTCTCGACGATCCGGGCCGCCAGTTTGATCAAACGCAGGCGCAACGAGTCGAACTGGGCGACTCGCCAGCGCGACCGGCGCGGCATCAGGGCGCGCATCGACCACAGCAACCAGTAGGCGCCGGCATGCAGAAACAGCCGGAACTGGTTGGCGGTGGCCTTGTGGCAGGAGGTGCGGTCGGCGCACAGATGCGCCTTCCAGCTCTTTATGTGATTTTCCGCCTGGCCGCGGGCGCAATAGAGTTTCTCATAGAGCCACCGCCCCCGGCCGTGGCGCAGGCTGGTGACGATGAAGCGGGTGTCCGGGCCCTGCGGCCCGACTTCAACGCGCGCAATGATCCGCTCGGTCCGGCTCCAGCTTCCGGCGGCGTCGTAGAATTCCTTGAAGCGCCGGACCTTGGCGGTCCCGGGACCGGCGGCGAACCGGGCGGCGGTGCTGGCCTCCAGGTCGAGGATATGCCGCCGCAGCGTGCTGGTTGGCGCCAGGCCGAGCACATAGTCCAGGCGGTTGGCCCGGCACCAGTTCAGAACCTCGGGGCAGCAGTAATGACTGTCGGCGCGCAGCAGGATCTCGACCTGCGGCCAGTTGGCCCGGATCTGCCGCACGATCCGACGCAGGTGCGCCCGGATCTCAGTGCCTTTGGGTCGCCTGGCCGGACGCAGGATGGCGGTGACGAAGCGCCCGTGCTCGTCGAAAACGACGATCGGCTGGAAGCCGTACTCGTCGTAATGGCCATTGAACAGACGCAGTTGCTGCTCGCCGTGAACGGCATCGAAGGTGTCATCAATATCCAGCACGATCCGCTTTGGGACCTGCCGGAACCCGGCGCAGTAGAAATCGACCAGAGCGCGGCCCATGCGCAGCAGGGCGCGGGTATCGGGCAGGTTCTCCAGGCGCGAGATGGTGGACTGCGAGCACAGGCCAGCATCGTCCGGCAGGCGGTCGAGCGCCAGCTTGAACGCCGGATCCCGGCGCAGGCTGTCGGCGTCGTTGCCGTCCTCGTAGCCGGCCGCGATCATAAGCAGGCGGAAGCGGATGATCTCCGCCAGTCCATGAACGATCCGCCCGGGCGTCCGGGGGTCTTCCAGGCACGCCGCAAGCCGGTCGGCAATCCCGAGCCGCTTCTCGATCTCCCGCAGGCCCAGCACGCCGGCATCGGAGGACAGCCGCCCGCCATCGAAGCGGGCGACCACGGGCTTGCCGGCGACAGGTGACAGGCCGGGCAGCGATGGGGTAAGTTCAACTGTGGCGGGCATAGCAATCCGGATCCGGTGGGATGGGTGTCAGCAGCCGAATCCTAAGCTAGATCAGGGCTTTACGCTATGCCTGCCAGCCCTCGTGCATAATTGCGGTTAGATTCATGGGGGATGGCAAGCAAGATTTATTTGGCATCCCACCTCAGCACTGAGGACCTTGAGTGCCGCTACAAGGCCGCCATGCACGGAGTTGAGCGCAGTCATCTTCAGATCATCTGGCTTCTGAGCTAGGGGCACTCGGAGTTGATGAATCGTCGGTGACGGGTTACTCGCCGACCTGGATCAGCAGGATCGTATGGCGCTACAACGATCACGGGGCCGAGGGGCTGGGCGACCGCCGGCACTCCTCCCCTCACCCCGGCGCCGTGCCGCCCAATTCGTTGGATCGCGTGACCGGAAAGGATATGCAAGCCGGCAGCGCCTTGCCGGCGGCAGAGCGGTGCATCGGCAGGCGGGAGCCGGCATGGACAAGAACCGATCAGGCTGTTTCAAGGTTGACGGCACTTCGCGGAGGCCATTCCGGGCAACAATTGACGCCAACGCTTTGGTCGGTCAAAGTGACTATTGTAGTCTCACGATCGGGAATGCACCATGCGCGAAATCCAGTTGAGGGATGCGAAGGCGTCGCTGTCGGCAGTGATCGACGATGCCGTGCAGGGTTGCCCGTCGGTGATCACGAAGCATGGCAAACCCACGGCCGTCATCGTCAGCTTCGAGGAATGGGAGCGTATGTCGCGGATTCCGTCTTTCGGATGGCTGCTGATGTCGGCTCCGCTCCAGGCGGATGACCTGCCCGAGCGGGATGCTACGCCGATCCGGCCGGCGGATTTCTGATCGTGCCGCCGATCGTTCGACGTGTCCCTGCGTAGCATGCGGCGCAGATGTATCTGGTCGACACCAACGTCCTTTCCCCCGGCGCATCCGCAAGCACTTCGTTATCCATCGGTTCGGTTTCGAGGAACGACTTGCTGGCGTGGATGGATGCCGCGTCGGACCGGCTGTTTCTGTCCGTGGTCACGGTCACCGAGATCGAGGCCGGGATAGCCAAGGCGGCCCGGCATGGAGCGACGCGCAAGGCTGCCGACTTGGCGGAATGGCTCGATGCCCTCGTTCATCTGTACGGGACTCGGATTCTGCCGGTCGATCCGGCGATTGCGCGGCTGGCGGGAAAGCTTGCGGATGTCGCCCAGGGCGGCGGGTTCGCGCCGGGCACGGCGGATATCCTGATCGCGGCGACTGGAATGCGTCATGGGCTTGTCATCCTGACGCGCAACTTCCGGCATTTCGGGCCGCTGGGCGTCGCGGCGATCAATCCGTTCGAAACTCTGCCGACATCATGATCAGCGCGGTGGGGGATCACCCTTGACGGACGAGTTCCATGAATGACGCACAGGATCAAGTCGATCTCGCGGATGCCGATGCCGTGAAGACCCGTTTGGCAGCCGGTGAAACCGAGGTGTTCCCATTCGACGTGGCGGAAAGGATGCTCGATGGCGAACATCCGGTCGCCGTATTGCGTGAGCACCGGAGGTTCACGATCCGGGAACTGGCGGAGGTTGCCGGGGTTTCGCCGTCGCACCTGTCGGGGATCGAGTCGGGGAAGACGCCGGGCAGTTCCGATGTAATGGCGCGGATCGCGGCGGCGCTTCGGGTGCCGTTGGATCTGCTCGCCGAGGGGTGAGCGGGCGGGCGTGCTTGCCGGCGGTCGCTTTGCTCCCGCCGACCTGCGGACTGGATTTCGCCGGGGACGCGGATGCGGGGAGATCCGCGGATCAAGTCCGCGGATGACGGAAGAGAGTAAGAGGGAAGAGGTGAAAGGGCAAGGGAGGCGCCGGGCCTGGAGTTCGCCTCATTCATCACCATGATTGGTCTGGCACGATGACACGTTGAATGCCTCCACCAGCATCCGCTTGGCACGCGCGTTTCGTTTATTGCGTTTGGGGTCCGGAAGGCGCATAAACGGTCAGCTTGCAAGGAGGCAGACATGAACGCGCTGATCAGGAGGCCGGAGAGCGTCGTACCGACTGACGAGGATACCCGACTGGCGGCGGAATTGAGCCGCGTTTTGGCGGCAAACGGCGAGAATGCAGCACTCCGGGTGCAATTGGACGATGGGCGGGCACTGACGCTGCCCATGGCTGCGACCCGGTTGCTGGAGCAAGTATTGACCGAAATGGCACACGGAAATGCCGTCACCCTGATACCCGTCCATGCGGAGCTGACCACACAGGAAGCGGCGGATTACCTGAATGTGTCGCGTCCATACCTGGTGCGTCTGCTTGAAGAGAACTTCATCCCGTTCCACAAAGTCGGGACCCATCGCAGGGTCAGGTTCCAGGACCTGAAGACCTTTAAGGAACAGGCCGATGCGAAGCGTCGGGATGCCATGGGCGAGCTTGTGGCCCAGGCTCAGGAACTGGACCTGGGCTACTGATCTTGGCCGGCTTCACCGTTGTCTATGATGCCTGCGTTCTTTATCCTGCACCTTTACGGGACCTGCTGATCGAACTCGCCGCTGCGAACTTGTTCCGCGCGAAGTGGACTGATGCGATCCATGATGAATGGATCAGGAACTTGCTTTCCAACCGGCCGGATTTGGGTATCGAACGGCTGCGCCGAACACGGGAACTGATGAATACGGCTGTGCTCGATTGCCTGGTCAAAGGTTATGAGCATCTGACTCCCGCCGTTTCTCTGCCGGACGAGGATGACCGCCATGTCGTCGCAGCCGCCATACACTCCCGCGCTGACGCTATCGTGACGTTCAACCTGAAGGATTTCCCGGCGAGCGAGCTATCCAGGCACGATCTCGAAGCGGTCCACCCGGATGAATTCATTCAGCATCTGTTCGAACTGGACGGAGCGGCCGTCGTCATAGCGGCGCAGAGATGTCATCGTAAGCTCAAGAATCCGCCGAAATCCGCAGGGGAATATCTTGATACCCTTCTCCGACAGTCGTTGCCAAAAACCGTGGCTTCTCTTCGGCCCTTCTCCGAGGTGATCTGAAACCGCTTCACCCCGGCGCCGTGCCGCCCAGTTCGTTGGTCACCGCGGCGGCGGCCTGCCGCACCAGTCCGCCCAGCGAGGCCACGCGGTCGTCGGTCACGCGGGCCTTCGGGCCGGACACCGACAGCGCGCCGATCGGCTGGCCGCGCTCGTCATAGATGGTCGCGGCGACGCAGCGCAGGCCGATCGCGTGTTCCTCGTTGTCCACGGCATAGGCGCGGGTGCGGACCTGTTCCAGGTCGGCTTCCAGCGCCTCCAGCGTCGTCAGGGTCGCGGCGGTGAAGCGGGGAAGGCCGCGCTGTTCCATCAGGTTGCGGACATATTGCGGCGCCATGCGGGCCAGCAGCGCCTTGCCGGCGGCGGAGCAATGCAGCGGCAGGCGGGAGCCGGGAGGGGCCAGGGCGCGCATCATCTGGTGGCATTCGACCTGGGCCAGATAGACCACCTCGTGGTTCTCGATGATCGCCAGGTTCACCGTCTCGCTCGCCTGGTCCATCAGCTGGCGCATGCGCGGGCGGGCGAGGTCCACGACGTTGCGGGTCTTCAGGAAGCCGCTGCCGCTGATGAAGGCCTGCACGCCGACATACCAGCTCCGGGTCGCGCCGTCGAAGCGGACATAGCGTTCCTGCTGGAGCGTGGTCAGCAGGCGGTGGGCGGTCGAGGGGGACAGGTCGGCGGCGCGGGCCAGCTCGGTCAGCGACATGGGGCCGTCGGCCTCGCCCAGGATCGTCATGATGTGCAGCGCGCGGACCAGGGACTGGACCGTCTGGGATCGGGGGTCGGCCGCCGTCGCGGACGCTGCCTTGGCGGGGGCCGGCGATTCGGATCGTGTCAATGTCTCTTCCTGGCTTCCCATCACCTGACCCGCGTTGCCGAATGGAGTTCTTTCTTGGACCGGACGGTCTGTCTTCGTCTTGGCCGGAGGTGGCCCGGCGGTGTCCTCCGCTGCCTTCACCGTTGGGGCCGGGGCCGGGTTTCTCCCCTGTCGTCATAGCCGGGCTTGACCCGGCTATCTCTTCCGTTGCCGTCGCGGGTTCGGCCTGGGGGAGATGACCGGGTCAAGCCCGGTCATGACGTTCCAGGGCGGTTGAGGCGGCCGGTGCGGCCGGGGCGGTTGAGGCGGCCGGCGCGGTCGGAGGGTTCGGGGCGGCCGGAGTGGTGGTGACCGCCCCGCTCCCCTACTCTGCCGCCTGGGCGGCTTCCCTCAGCGGTTCGACACGGGCCGCGCAGTACTTGAACTCCGGGATCTTGCCGAAGGGGTCGAGCTGCGGGTTGGTCAGCACGTTGGCGGCGGCCTCGGCGTAGCAGAACGGCATGAAGATCAGGCCGGTCGGCACCGCATAGTCGGCCCGCGCCACCAGTTCCACATGGCCGCGCCGGGTGGAGACGCGCATGCGGTCGCCGCCGTTCAGGCCCATCCGGCGCAGGTCGGCGGGGGCCATGTAGGCGACGGCTTCCGGCTCCAGGTCGTCCAGCACCTGCGCCCGGCGGGTCATCGCGCCGGTGTGCCAGTGCTCCAGCTGGCGGCCGGTGGTCAGCACCATCGGGTACTCGGCGTCGGGCTCCTCGGCCGGCGGGATGATCGCCGCCGGCACCAGCCGGCCGCGGCCCGTCTCGGTCGGGAAACCGTTGCCGAACACGATCTCGTGGCCCGGCTGGTCCGGCGCGTCGCACGGGTAGGTGACGGAATGCTCGCGCTCCAGCCGGTCCCACGTGATGTTCGCCAGCGACGGCATGGCCTTGGTCATCTCGGCGAAGATCTCGCTGGGATGGCTGTAGGTCCAGTTGAGGCCCAGCCGGTTGGCGAGCTGGGTGACGATCTCCCAGTCCTCCCGCGCCTCGCCCGGCAGCGGCAGGGCCTTGCGGCCCATCTGCACCTGGCGGTTGGTGTTGGTCGCCGTGCCGTCCTTCTCCGGCCAGGCGGAGGCCGGAAGGACCACGTCGGCGTACTTGGCCGTCTCGGTCAGGAAGATGTCCTGGACCACGAGATGGTCGAGCTTCGCCAGCGCCTCGCGGGCGTGGCCCACGTCCGGGTCGGACATGGCCGGGTTCTCGCCCATGATGTACATGCCGCTGATCTTGTCGTCATGGATCGCGTCCATGATCTCGACCACCGTCAACCCGCGCTTGCCCGGCAGCTTGGTGCCCCACAGGTCCTCGTAGAACTCGCGGATCGCCGGGGTTTCCACCGACTGATAGTCGGGGAAGACCATGGGGATCAGGCCGGCGTCGGACGCGCCCTGCACGTTGTTCTGGCCGCGCAAGGGATGCAGGCCGGTGCCGGGGCGGCCGATCTGGCCGGTGGTCAGCGCCATCGCGATCAGGCAGCGCACGTTGTCGGTGCCGTGGGTGTGTTGGGACACGCCCATGCCCCAGAAGATGATCGAGGCCTCGGACCGGGCGTAGAGGCGCGCCACGGTGCGCAGCTCGTCGGCCGCGATGCCGCAGATCTCCTCCATCCGCTCGGGCGTGTAGTCCTTGACGTGCTCCTTCAGCTCCTCGAAGTCCTGGGTGTTGGCCTGGACATATTGCTGGTCGTACAGGTTCTCCGTGATGATGACGTTGAGCATGGCGTTCAGCATCGCCACGTCGCGGCCCGGCTTGAACTGGAGCATGTGGGTGGCGAAGCGCTTCAGCGCCTGGCCGCGCGGGTCCATCACCACCAGCTTGGCGCCCCGCTCCACCGCGTTCTTGAAGAAGGTCGCGGCGACCGGATGGTTCTCGGTCGGGTTGGCGCCGATCACCACGATCACCTCGGCGTCCTTGGCCGACATGAAGGGGGCCGTCACCGCGCCGGAGCCGATGCCCTCGATCAGCGCCGTCACCGAGGAGGCGTGGCATAGCCGGGTGCAGTGGTCGACGTTGTTGGTGCCGAAGCCGGTGCGGACCAGCTTCTGGAACAGGTAGGCCTCCTCGTTCGAGCCCTTGGCGGAGCCGAAGCCGGCCAGCGCGTCGCCGCCCCGCTCGTCGCGGATCCTCGCCAGGCCCTTGGCCGCCACCTCCAGCGCCTCTTCCCAGCTCGCGCGGCGGAAGTGGGTCAGCGGGTTCTCGGGGTCGATGTCCACGTCATGCTTGGACACGCCCTCGCGGCGGATCAGCGGAACGGTCAGCCGGTCCTCGTGGTGGACATAGTCGAAGCCGAAGCGGCCCTTGACGCAAAGCCGGTTCTGGTTCGACGGGCCGTCGCGGCCGGTGACCGACAGCAGCTTGTCGTCCTTGATGTTGTAGGTGAGCTGGCAGCCGACGCCGCAATAGGGGCAGACGCTGTCCACCTTGCGGTCGGGCGCCGCCGAGAAGACGCCGGTCTTGGCGTCCACCTGGGTGGCCGGCATCAGGGCGCCGGTCGGGCAGGCCTGGACGCACTCGCCGCAGGCGACGCAGGTGCTGACGCCCATGGGATCGTCGAAGTCGAAGACGATCTTCTCGGCGTGGCCACGCATCGCCATGCCGATCACGTCGTTGACCTGGACCTCGCGGCAGGCGCGGACGCACAGGTTGCACTGGATGCAGGCGTCGAGCTGGACCGCCATGGCGGGGTGGCTGAAGTCCTTCTCGGGCGCCGCGTCGGCGCCGGGGAAGCGGCTGTCGGAGACTTCAAGTCTGTCGGCCCACTGCCAGAAGCGGGCGTCGGGGTCGTGCGCCTCCTTCCGGTCGGGCTGGTCGCCGACCAGCAGCTCGAACACCAGCTTGCGGGCCGACTTGGCGCTCTCGCTGGCGGTGTTGACCTTCATGCCGTTCTGCGGCTTGCGGATGCAGCTCGCGGCCAGCACGCGCTCGCCTTCGACCTCGACCATGCAGGCGCGGCAGTTGCCGTCGGGCCGGTAGCCGGGGGCCGGGGTGTAGCACAGGTGGGGAATCTCGGTGCCGCGACGGTTGGCGACCTGCCAGATGGTCTCGCCGGGACGGGCCTCGACCTCTTCGCCGTCGAGGAAAAATCGGATCGCCTCGGTCATGTCAGGTCCTCCGGGAAATGCTTCATGATCTGTTTGATGGGGTTCATGGCCGCCTGGCCCAGGCCGCAGATCGAGGCCGAGGTCATGACCTTCGCCAGCTCGCCCAGCAGCGGCTGGTCCCAGCGGGGACGCTCCAGCAGCTTGACGGCCTTCTCGGTGCCGGCGCGGCAGGGGGTGCACTGGCCGCAGCTCTCGTCCTCGAAGAACTTCATCAGGTTCAGGCCGACCGCCTTCATGTCGTCCTTGTCGGACAGCACGACCACGGCGGCGGAGCCGATGAAGCAGCCGTGCTGCTCAAGGGTGCCGAAATCCAGCGGGATGTCGCCCATGCTGGCGGGCAGGATCCCGCCGGAGGCGCCGCCGGGCAGGTAGCCCTTGAAGGTATGGCCGTCCTCCATGCCGCCGCAAAACTCGTCGATGAGTTCAGTGATGGTGACGCCGGCGGGGGCCAGCTTGACGCCGGGCTCCTTCACGTGGCCGGAGACGGAGTAGCTGCGCAGGCCCTTGCGGCCGTTGCGGCCGTGGCCGGACCACCATTCCGGGCCCTTCTCGACGATGTCGCGGACCCAGAAGACGGTCTCGATGTTGTTGATCAGCGTCGGCTGGCCGAACAGGCCGACCTGGGACGGGAACGGCGGCTTGTGGCGCGGCAGGCCGCGCTTGCCCTCGATGCTTTCCAGCATCGCCGATTCCTCGCCGCAGATATAGGCGCCGGCGCCGCGCCGCATGTGGATCTTCGTGTGCCGGCTGAGGCCCGCCTGCTCGACCTTGGCGATCTCGCGGTCCAGGATCTCGCGGCACTGGGGGTATTCGTCGCGCAGATAGATGTAGACGTCGGTCGCCTCCACCGCCCAGGCGCCGATCAGCATCCCTTCCAGGAAACGGTTGGGGTCGGTCTCCAGGTAGTGGCGGTCCTTGAAGGTGCCGGGCTCGCCCTCGTCGCCGTTGATCGCCATCAGGCGCGGCCCCGGCTCGGCCCGGACGAAGCGCCACTTGCGCCCGGTCGGGAAGCCGGCGCCGCCCAGGCCGCGCAGGCTGGAGCCTTCGAGGGTGGTCAGGATCGATTCCAGGTCGCGGGTGCCGTCCAGGCACTCCTCCAG
Organism: Skermanella mucosa; assembly: GCF_016765655.2. Lineage (NCBI taxonomy): Bacteria > Pseudomonadati > Pseudomonadota > Alphaproteobacteria > Rhodospirillales > Azospirillaceae > Skermanella > Skermanella mucosa. The sequence continues at coordinate 665 of NZ_CP086108.1, read as the reverse complement.
CAGCTTGTAGCCGCCGCCGGCGCGGTAGTCGTCGAACCCGTGATAGTCGGGGACGTGGGGGTGGGTGTGGCCGGCGTCGAGCGCCTGTTTGACGTTCTCCACCGTGGCGTGTTCGTGCAGGGCATGGCCGAGCGCCACCGCGGGGGCGTTGTGGCAGGCGCCCATGCAGGGCGCGCGGACGACGCGGACATTGGGGCCGACGGCGTCCGGCAGGGCTTCGAGCAGCTTGGCGGCACCCTTCAGCTCGCAGGTCAGGCTGTCGCACACCCGGATCGTGAGCGGCGGCGGAGCTTCCTCCCCGTCGAACACGATGTCGAAATGGGCGTAGAAGCTGGCGACCTCGTACACCTCGACCAGGGCCAGCCGCATCTCCTGCGCCAGCGCCACCAGGTGGCGCGCGTGCAGGGCGTGGTAGCGGTCCTGGAGGAGGTGCAGATGCTCGATCAGCAGGTCCGGCCGGCGGGGACGGTCGCCCAGCAGGTCCTGGACCTCGGCCAGCGCGATCAGGTCAACCTGGCGCCCCCTCGGTTGCCCACGGGTCTTGCGGCGCCCCGCACCTGGGTGCTTCTGGTTGGGGTGCCCGTTGTTGGGTTCGTTGGGAATGGCCGTGTCCATGGTTTCCTGCCCCTGCCTCTTCGTTCTCTTCTTACCTCGCCGCCGGCAGC